>JAAYEH010000426.1 GCA_012728855.1 Rhodopirellula sp.
ACCGCGCCGCCGCTCTTTCTCTGCGCCTGGAGACGTTTTTCCACCGGCTGGAACTTCTGCCTGAGGTCGTTGATCTGCTTCTGCGTGAGCGGTTTGGTGTGTTTGACCACCGTGGCTTTGACATTTTCCCCCGAAATGATCGCTTCGCTCACTCCATCGAGATACTGGCCGCCGATGGTTGCTTCCACCGTGGTTCCCCGTCGTCCGCCCGCCGGAACCATGTAGCCGATGTGCGGTTCCCTCGGTACAACCTGTGCCGGGGCGCCGGGCGCGAAAAGAATCGCTCCCAGCCAGATGGCAACCGGAAATCGCAGTGAAATCATAACTAATGCCGATAAAGAAACTCGGGACTATTGATCAACGCCCAGATCACATGGAAGAGGGCGCGCTCGACATTGGCATTGCCGGACGCGGCGTAGGCCTCGACGGCCTTCAGCTCTTCCTCGGTCGGGAAGCGCGACAGAATCGTCAGATACACCGCCGCGAGGGTTTCGGCGAGGTTGTCTTTCGAGGGATTCGGCGCGAGGGACTTTTGGGCCTGTTCGATTTTCAGCCGGATATGAGTCGAGTTCAGCAGGTGCAGGTGCTGGGCAGGCGTGGCACGGTTGTTGCGTTCCGATTCCAAGCCGCTGTCGCGCGGCGAGCGGCCGAACATCTCCAGAAACGAACTCGTGATGCTGCCATCGGGCAGCGCAATGGCTCGCCGGTTCTCGGGGATGAAGGAATACGGCTCGGGGATGATACTCGAGTACGACTCGGTTGTGCCCGTGATCTGGCACAGCGCGTCGATCAGCACCTCGGCGTCGAGGCGGCGGATCGGGTAGTGCGCGAATTGGGCCTTGGCATCCGGATGATCGGTGCGAAGAATCGACGATCGCTGGTAGGTCTTCGATTTCAGGATCAACCGGTAGACATGCTTGAGATCGAATTGGGCCGCGACCAGCTCCTGTCGCAAGTAGATCAGCAGTTCTGGATTGCCGGGCGGATTGTCGCGGCGGATGTCGTCCGGTTCGTGAACGATGCCGCGTCCCAAGAGCCAGTACCAGACGCGGTTGACGATGCTCCCGGTGAACCACGGGTTCTCCGCCCTGATGAGCCAGTCGGCGAAGATCTCGCGTGGATCTCTGTCGGGCGGGAGCTGCGCGTGCGTCCCGTCCGGAAGAACCGCGGTGTTCGGCGGGGCGGTTCCGGACGGATCGGTTTGGAAAGCCTTGAAGTAGATGATCTCTTCCTTCCATTCGGCCGTGTCCTTGTACCCGACGCGGGAGAAGAAGGTCGTCATGCCCGATCGGCGATCTTCGGGCCAGCTCCGCACGCGCGAGCCCATGAACGTCAGGGCCACCGCTTCGGCGATCGCTTCCGGTTCGTTGCTCTGCAGGGCGCGGTAAAAGTTGACCTGGGGCACACGAAAATTGCTGCCGCTGGCGGTCAATATCTCCCGGACAAACCGATCGTACGGCATGTTGTCCTTGATGCAGGTCCGGATCCAACGGTGATAGGCCTGCACCGCATTGGGCCAGAGATTGATGGGGAACTCCGACTTTACCCGCAGCAGGTCGCCCCATTTCATCGTCCAGCAGTCGACGAACTCCTCCCGCGCAAGCAGTTCGTCGATCAACTTGTCCCGTTTCGCCGCGCTGCTGTCCATGAGGAATCGGCGGGCTTCCTCAGCGGAGGGAAGTGTGCCGATCGCGTCGAGATAAACTCGGCGAAGGAACACACCGTCCGAGCAAACGTTTGCCGGCAGGATCCCCATCCGCTCCAAACGGCCGAAAACCAGTTCGTCGATCTTGCCGTTGGGAGCCAGATCGGTGCTGCCTTCGAAGACGCTCGCCGGCGGATTCTCGGCGCCCGGCGCGGCCGCTGCCAGGACGACCGTAAGTATCAGAAGAGACTTCACGTTCACGGTTCCGCCACGAAAAGCCCCGGAGCGGGCGGGACAGTAACCCGGTTGAACTAAATCGCCGGCCGATGCTCGGCATGTGTAGGGTGTTCGCCTGGCGTCGCCAAACACCACCGAGCATTTTAGCGCCGCCGCTACCACCATGCAAGCAGAGGCGTATTCGGCTTGGTCGAAAGCCGCAGGCCGAATTGTCCCCACCGTGCCACGGCTTTGTTGGGCGTGATATCGACCGACGCGGCGCCGATCTGCCATTCGGCGCGGCACACCGGGGCCGGCGACGCAACGCACCTCACTGGTGTTGCATGAACGGTTGACGCGCCGGAAGTTGCGGCAGGCACAGAGGTTGAGCAGCGCGAGAGGCGTGCAACGGTGACGACCATATTGAGGGGTGTGTTGCATGGTGCGGTGCGGCGTTCGCATGGGATGGATTTGTGGGGAGTGCGGTGAGTGGATGAGCCGCTGGCGGTTGTTCAGTGTTCAGTGTTCAGTGTTCAGTGTTCAGTGTTCAGTGTTCAGTGTTCAAGGCGGCCCAAACCGCGCGCGTGGGCATGGGCGGCTCCTTCCAGGTTCCGCTCGGCAAGCGGAACCTACCAAACCCGCGGCCGACTCCTGCCGGAGCGAGCCGGCAGGAGCTTTTGGTGATGGAGTGAATTGTCAAAGAGCGGTACTATTCATGCGTTCACTATTCGATGCCATGATGGCCGATGCGGCGCGATCTGTCAAGCGCGCTTTTTTGAGCCAACGGGAAGAAATGGCCCGGCAGCGGGGCGTGGTGAGGAGAGTTTTTTCGCCAAACGGACTTTTCTGCGATTCGACTTGGGCCCGACTGCGCCCGCGCAAGCGGATGAGGGGACTCGATTTGGGTCGCGGGTCGTGCGCGCAAGTCTGTACCGGCCGAAAGCTGGGTGGCGAAAAAGAAAATGCCGAAGGTTTATCCGAACTCGCGGATCAGCGTATTGCGTGCCGTTTCGGTTATTCGGTTGTTTGTCGCGGTGTTTCGGTTTCGTCTGCGAGGTTTGTTCGGTGGTTCTCTTCGGTATGCGACCGTGCCTCTACCCGTCCCCTCGGGAAAACCCATTCCATCCCAAGCCGTCGTCTTGGGAACACCTCTGAACGGAAGAGGCCTGGCCCAAAAAAACTTGCTTGCAGGTTTGCGCCGCCATGTATAGGATGAACCGCAGACATCACGAATCGTTTCGTGGGTACCGGAAGAGCTTGCATTGAAGGCAGGTATCGGGAAGGGCCCGTCGCCTCCGCTGGATCAGAAGCGGAGGCAACGGGCTGTTTTTTGGTTCATCCGACTGACGCGTACCTGCGAGGATGGAAAGTCGCGAACCCGGGGAGTACCGGTGCCTCTTCTCTGATTCCCACCAGTAGCCTCGATCGACCCGTCTGCGCTGCAAAGCGCGATTTCAA
>JAAYEH010000427.1 GCA_012728855.1 Rhodopirellula sp.
CGAGATACGATTCCGCGATAGCCTTCAGGCAGATTTGCCTCAAGGCTGTTGGGCAGGCTGAATTCACCCGGTCCCGGCAGTCCCGCTGGCCGTTGGCCTCATAAAGGACGCAACGGTTGCCGCTTGAAGTTGCCTGGATTCGCACGATTGCCACGAACATCGAAACCGGTAGGAGGTCGGGAAGGCAAACCCGCCCGGACGCATCGGAACGTTCCGACGATTCGGCAAAGGCATCCTCGACCGGGACGACTACCACCTCGACCGCGGCGACCAGCGATGCGCTGCGACGGTTTGGAAGTACTTCGGTTCACTTCCACGTCGCCCACCTCGACGGGCGACCCAGCCGGGTGTATCTTGCAGCGACCGGTTGATGTTTCCCGAAGGGTTCCCCGGCTGATCTTCTCGCAAGATTCTTCCGCTAATAGCACCCGCATAGGACAAAGGCCATGCAACCCATTGGGGTGTATTTCACTAAGTGTTTCTCCAAATTAAGTTTGTGACTTGAGTATTGCTCAGTATTGGCATAGTTAGTGTTTTCGGCCAACGTCTTTGACGCCAAAAAGCATGGATTAGCCGAGAAATGGACCAGTCCCCGGCCGCCCTGTGAACGGTTACAGTTGCCACAGGCGTCCACGCCGGGTAGCGAGCGGCCGAACATCCTTTGGATCACCTGCGAAGACATGAGCCCGAACCTGGGCTGCTACGGCGACCAGTACGCCCGGACGCCGAACTTGGACCGGCTGGCTGCGCGGGGCGTGCGCTACACGCACGCGTTTTCGCACGCGGGGGTGTGCGCGCCGTCGCGATCGGGGCTGATCACAGGGATGTATCCGACCTCGCTGGGGTCGCATCACATGCGGTGCGCGGCGACGTTGCCGGAGTTCGTGAAGTGCTTTCCAGAATACCTCCGCGAGGCGGGCTATTTCTGCACGAACCAGTCGAAGACCGACTACAACTTTCCAACGCCGCCGGAGGCGTGGGACGTGCCGGGCGGCGCGAAGGCCCATTGGCGGAATGGAAAGCCCGGGCAGCCGTTTTTCAGCGTGTTCAACCTGACGATCACGCATGAGAGCCGGATCCGGGCGAAATACGAAAAACTGGAGCACGAGCCCGACGCGGCGGTGCTGCCCGCCTGGCTGCCGGATACGCCGCTCGTGCGGCGGGACTGGGCTCGGTATCACGATTTGATCACGCAGATGGACGCGCAGGCGGGCGAGCTTCTTCAACAGCTCGAGGAGGACGGTCTGGCCGACGAGACGATCGTGTTCTTCTTTTCCGATCATGGCGTGGGGCTGCCGCGGGCCAAGCAGTGGATCTACGACGCAGGAACGCGCGTGCCGCTGATCATCGCGTTTCCCGAAAAGTATCGCCATTTGGCCCCCGCTCCGCCGGGCTCGGTGGTGGATCGACTGGTGGGCTTTATCGACATCGGACCGTCGGTGTTGAGTCTGGTCGGCTTGGAGATTCCCCAGCACGTCCAGGGCGTGCCGTTTTTGGGTCTCAAGGCGGGCGAACCGCGGAAGTGTCTTTACGGCATCCGCGACCGGATGGACGAGCGTTATGACATGTGCCGAACGGTCCGCGACCGGCGTTACAAGTACCACCGGCACTACTTCCCCTGCCGGCCGTTTGCGCCGTGGCTCGACTACATGGAGAAACTGGCGACGATGCAGGAGTGGCGGCGGCTGGACGCCGAAGGCAGCCTGTCGGGCGCCCCGGCGTTCTTTATGCAGAAGAGCAAGCCGGTCGAGGAATTGTATGACATCCAGGCCGATCCGGACGAGCAGGTCAACCTGGCCCATTTGCCGGAGCACCGGGCGACGCTGGAGCGGATGCGGGCGGCCCATTTCGCATGGGCTAGAGAGACATTGGATGTGGGCGTGCTGCCCGAGCAGGACATGCGTGACCGGGCCCGCGGCTCGTCGGAATACGAGATGGCTCGGCGGGGTCCGGAGGCTTTTCCGTTTGAGCGGATCTTGGAGACGGCCATCCTATCAGGCGACGGCGCCAAAGCGGTGCCGCAACTGCTCGACCACACCAACGATGCGGACGCGGCGGTGCGGTTCTGGGCGGTGATCGGGTTGACCAATGCGGCGTGCTTGGACGCGTCGAAGGCGACGCTCGACGAACCGGCTGTGGAGGCATTGCGGAAGACGTTGGCCGATCCGTCGGTCGAGGTCCGCATTGCGGCGGCCGAGACTTTATGCCGGGTCGGCCGGGGCGAGGAGGCGGTATCGGCACTGATCGAGGCGCTGGGGCACGAGAGCGACTGGGTGCGACTGGAATCGGCCAACGCGCTGGATCGGATCGGCGAAAAAGCCCGCCCTGCGGTGCCCGCCATGAAGAAGGCTGTCGAGGATCAGAGTCGCGAGAACCTGTTCGTCCGCTGGGTGCTGGAGCACACACTCCGGCGGCTCGGGGAGTGAGTGAATCTTCCGGCCCGACTTGCCTCGATCGACGATCCCGACCATAACAAAAGCCGATCAGGCCGTTGGTGCCGCTTCGGGATGCAGATTGGACAACGCGGCGGAGACCTGGCACGGGCCGGCCGTTACGAAGCGCAGAAGCAAGCCGGCAACCAGCAGCAGGCCGCCCAACTCGGCGAAGCCGTACGCCGGGTACGTGCCGGCAAGCGGCGGGAGGATCATCAGGTACAGATCCAACCAGCGGCCGGCCAGGATCACCAGGGAAATGCGGACCATGACGCGCCAGTTGCGTTTGGCCGGCCGGGGCAACAGAACGAAGAACGGGATAGCCCAGTTCAAGCCCAAGCTCAGGAGGGTGACCGGCTGCCACAAGCCTTGCATGCGGCGGATGAAGTAGACGGATTCCTCGGTGATGTTCACGTACCAGATCAGCATGTACTGGCTGAACCAAATGTACATCCAGAAGCAACTGAAGCCGAAGAGCAGCTTGCCCAGATCGTGCAACTGGTTTTCGCCGGCATCCGCGCAGCCGGCGCCGGTGCGTTTGAGCCAGGCGGTCAGCACGACCAACGCGGCCAGGGCGCTGACGAAGATGCCCGCGAACTGGTACACCCCGAACATGGTGCTGAACCAGAGCGGCTCCAGTGACATGATCCAGTCAAAACCGGCAGCGGAAACCGATAGGCCCAACACGACCAGAGCCAGGGCCGAGCGACCCACGCCGGCTGGCGATCGAGTCGAGACCAGCGACCGCGCGACCATCGCCCAAAAGACGACGTAGGCCACGGTGCGGGCGACGAAGAAGCCGAGCGACAGCCAAGCGTTCTTGAACCAGAATGTAGCTCCATGCGCCGCTTCGCCGTGGGTCCAGGGATAGAAGAACAAGCCGGCGACGGCCACCGCGCCTGCGGCGGCGGCGGTCCATGGCAGCGTTCCGGCGAGCCGGTAGGCAGCCGGAAGCAGCGGAGTGCTCCATCGCGCGCCGGTCACACCGTGCAAGGCGAGGAAGAATGCGCCGCCTAGGCCGAGCCCCGCCAACATCACGGAGGCCAGCAGTAGGTTGCCCCAGAGACGCTCGGCGGAGAACGCCGCGCCCAACGCGAGGGCGGCCAACCCGGCCACGATCAAACCGGTGGCCCGGCGGCGCAGGACGCTGGCGTCGAGTTGCAGGTCGGGGGCGAGGGGCATGATTGAGGACTCCGGGGTTGGGAATGATTTGAGACCCATGGGAAGTATGTGACTTACGGGACCGTTGTTGCCGAAAGTGCGGCATGATTCCCATCGGTCGCATTCGTCGCATGGGTTCTGTCGCCTATGCCCGCTTCTTTCGCCGCCGCGGCAGCTTGTTGCGCCTGCTGCACTGCACGGCGTTGCAGGTCGCGGATGTGCAGGACCAGTCTCCAACGATCCTCCTGGGACAACTGATTCCGCGAGGCCGGCATGTTGTTGCGGCCGTAGCTGATCACGTGGAACAACGTGCCGTCCTTCAACAGCCGCGACTTCTCGGCGCTCAAGGGCGGCGGGGGAGGATAGCCGCGGGCCGGTACCGGGCCATCGCCTTCGCCGTCGGGACCGTGGCACTGGACGCAGAAGTTGACGTACACCGTCCGGCCGCGCTCCAAGGCCGCCGCATCGTCGGACTTGAACGGATTGGCCAGTTCGTCGCCGGCCCGCGTCTCGTCTTCCGGCGTGGCTCGGTAGTGCAACGGCCGGGCATCGCGGGCGATCGTGCCGGCAATGGGTCGCATGGCCGGCAAGCCGGCCTGCGCCGTCTGCGGATCCACCGGCACGCTGCGGCGCATGGTGGGCATGAATTCCACATTGGGCCGCGCCAGGTTCCGCGGCACGCAAAGGATTGCCAAGACGACCGCGGCGAACGCGGACGCCAGACCGAAATTCAGCCGGCCCAAGTAGGGCCAGGCCTCCGGATCCTTGTCACCCGGGGCCACGCCGGTGCCCAGCACGCGCTCTTCGATCTCTTCCGCATGGTGCTCCGCCAGCAAGGCCGAGATCTGTTTCACGTCAAAGCCGGCATCGGTTTGCTCGATGAGCAACGCGAAGCGGTCGTCGGTGATCTGTGGCCGGATCAACCGGGCCTGCTTGCCGGGGAAAAGCCGCGAAACGAGGAAGAATGCCAGCACGCTCCCCACCGCGCCGCACAGGACCATCGCCTCGAAGATCACCGGAACAAAGGCCGGCAGCGAATTGAACGGCTTGCCGCCGACGTTCAGCGGCCAGTCGACCGCCGACGTCCAGAACTGATACCAGAGGATGAACAGCGCGCCGGCGGCTCCGCACAAACCGCACGCCCAGGTCAGCCGCGACGGACGCCAGCCCAGCGCGTCGTCCAGGCCGTGAACGGCGTAGGGAGCGTACACGTCCAGGATCGTCGCGCCGCGGGACCGCACTGCGCGAACGGCGCCCAGCAAATCCCCTTCCTCGCGAAAGGCAGCCAGCAATACTCGTCGGCTCATGAGATCCCGACCCTTTTCTTTCCCAACTCTCATCTTTCACCCATCAACCGGCACGCGCCGGCGTTCGGTTCATTCGGCCGCAAGCGCGGGCTAGCGCCCGGCGGCTGATCCCCCGGTTTAGTCCTGACGACACGCTAGTGTTCATGCTCGTTCGGCAAGACGCCTTTGACTTCCGTAATGTTGATCATCGGCAACACGCGGCAGAACAGCAGGAAGCAGGTGAAAAACAGCCCGAAGCTGCCCAGCAGCGTGGCGATTTCAATCGAGGTCGGGGCGTAAGTGGCCCAACTCGACGGCAGAAAATCCCGGTGCAACGACGTGACGATGATCACGAACCGCTCGAACCACATCCCCACGTTCACCGCCAGGGTCATGACAAACACCAGCGGCAGGTTGCGGCGGACCGCAGGGAACCAAAACAACTGAGGGATCAGGACGTTGCAGGCCACCATGATCTGGTAGCCCCAGCCGAACGGGCCGGCCATGCGGTTGACCATCATGAATTGCTCATAGGGGTTGCCGCTGTACATCGCCACGAAAACCTCCGTCGCGTAGGCGGCGCCCACCAGGCAACTGGTCGCCAACACCAGTTTGCACATCGGGTCGATGTGTCGCTGGGTGATGTAGTTCTCCATGTGCATGACTTTGCGGGCCACCAGCATCAACGTCAGGACCATGGCCATGCCCGAAAAGATCGCTCCCGCCACGAAGTAAGGCGGGAAGATGGTCGTGTGCCAGCCGGGGATCACCGCCGTCGCGAAATCGGAACTGACGATGGAGTGGACCGACACGACCAGCGGCGTGGCCAGGCCGGCCAGCAGCAGGTACACGGTCTCGTAGCGATGCCAGGTGCGGAACGAGCCGTCCCAGCCCAAGCTGAAAACTTCCAGTAGCCGCCGGCGCCAGCCGGGCGGCGTCCGATCCCGCACCGTGGCCAGGTCCGGCAGCAGGCCCACGTACCAGAAGATCAGCGACACCAGGAAATACGTGCTGATCGCAAAAAAGTCCCAGACCAGCGGCGAGCGAAAATTGACCCACAGCGGCCCGCGTGTGTTTGGGTAGGGCACGACCCAGTACGCCAGCCAGGGCCGGCCCATGTGGATCAGCGGGAAGATGCCGGCGCACATCACGGCGAACAGCGTCATGGCCTCGGCCGAACGGTTGACCGACGTCCGCCACTTTTGCCGGAACAGGAAAAGGATCGCCGAAATCAGCGTCCCCGCGTGCCCGATACCGATCCAGAATACGAAGTTCGTAATGTCGAAGGCCCAGCCGACCGTGCGGTTCAGGCCCCACGTGCCGATTCCCATCGCGACCTGGTACGCGACCGCGACCGTGCCCAGCAGCAGCAACAACGACGACAACGTGAATCCCGCCCACCACAGCGCGCCGGGACGGCGCTCCAACGGAGCGCAGATGTCCCGTGTGACGTCGGAGAGCGTCCGGTCACCGGTGATCAGGGGCGTCACCGGTAAAGCCATATCAGACATGATGCGATTCCTGAGATGGTTCCTCGCGGTTACGGACGACACGCAGGTAGCCGACGGACGGGCGCACGTTCAGTTCCTGCAAGACCTGGAAATGCCGGCCCTCGGCCACCGCCTTGGCCACCGCGCTCTGGGGATCGTTCAGGTTGCCGAAGACAATCGCGCCGGCGGGGCATGACTGTTGGCAGGCGGTGCGGAGGGTGCCGTCGGCCACCGCTTCGCCCCGCTGCCGGGCCGCCAGTGTCGCTTCCTGGATCCGATGGACGCAGAAGCTGCACTTCTCCATCACGCCCCGCGAGCGGACCGTGATGTCGGGGTTCAAGGCGGCGTTTTCCAACCGCTGGTCACCGCCATACTCGAACCAGTTGAAGCGGCGGACCTTGTACGGACAGTTGTTGGCACAGTATCGCGTGCCGACGCAGCGATTGTAGACCTGCTGGTTCAGCCCTTCGGCGCTGTGGACGGTGGCCAGTACCGGGCAGACGTTTTCGCAGGGGGCGTTGGCACAGTGATGGCACATCATCGGCTGGTGCAGGGCCGTAACGCCGGCCTCGGTCTCGTCGAAATATCGGTCGATCCGCATCCAGTGCATTTCACGGCTGCGGAGCACTTCGTCCCGCCCCACGACCGGCACGTTATTCTCCGCCTGGCAGGCGATCACGCAGGCCGAGCAGCCGGTACACTTGTTGAGATCGATCACCATGCCCCAGCGATGGCCCGTGTAGGGATGATCGTCGGGCCACAGTTCGCCTTCGAATGCATGATGGTGTGCGGCGCCGGCATGAACATCGCCGCGGTAGGCAGCCAAGGTCGTCTGCTGGACGATCGGCCGATATCCCGTGCCGGGCGTAGCCAGGTGTTCCGGGACGGAAAGCGAGTGGTGCTGCTGCGTCGTGGCCAAACGCCGGCTGCCTCCGGCGGCTTCCACGCGCACATCGGTCCGCGCGTAGTTCAGCACTCCGTTCTCCAGCCGCAGCAACGGGGCCGCGTTGACGCCGACCAGCCCGTTGGGTCCGACGCTCGGCCGGGCCTCGATCCACTGCGGGCCGACCCGGGCAAAACGGTCGGTGCCCAGCCGGCCGTAGCCCAGCGCCACCGCCACCACGCGATCGTGCTGGCCAGGCTGTATCAGAACCGGCAGTTCGATCGACGCGCCCCCTGCCGTGATCCGCACCAGATCATCCTGGCCGACGCCGAGGCGTTCGGCCGCCTGCGGAGAAAGGCATGCGTAGTTGTCCCACACGGCCTTGGTCACCGGGTCCGGCAGTTCTTGCAGCCACGGGTTGTGCGCCGTCCGGCCGTCCAGCAGGCCGACCTTGGGATACAGCACCAGCGACAGGGAATCGCTTTCCGCCGGCGCCGGCAGCTTCCCGAGTTGAACCGCCTTGTCGTCCACCGGCTTTCGCTCGGCAGGGGTGCCACCGCGAGAGGGCCTTTCCAGGCCGTCTTCGTCAACCTGAAGAAACTGACGTACGGCGACGGTGCCGACCCGCAGCGATTCTTCCCAGAACCCGACCGCGTCCAGCTTCGGTTGCGTCCGCCGCGGGAAGACGCCGTGTTGCCAATGTTCGCGGACCGCGTTGTAGGCCGCCGTGGCCGGATCGAAATCGGCGGGAGTCCGGGGTTGCGACCACGCCAGCAGGCATTCCAGCAGCGACCGGCTCGATCCAATCCGCGGAATCGTCGGCTGGCAGAGGCTCAACACACCCGCGACCGGCTCCGCATCGCCCCAGCTTTCCAGCCAGTGGCTTTCCGGGCAGACGCAATGGGCAGCGGCGGCCGTTTCGTCCGCGTGCGTACCCAGCCGCACGACCAGCGGAACCTTGCCGCCGCGCAATCGTTCGGCCAGCTTCCGTCCCTCCGGCAGATCGTAGACCGGATTGACGCCCGCGACCACCAGCACGCCGATCCCGCCTTTGTCCAACTGGTCCAGCATGTCCGCCAGCGCGGCATCATCGCCGGACCGCTGCCGGGACTCGGTCGCGATCTCCAGCGTCTTGCCGTAGCCGTCCAGCAGGCCGTTGATCCAATTGCACAGGATCTGTGTCGGCACGTCCTGGCTGTCGCAGACAAGCAGCGATTTGCCTCGCGCGTGCCACAGCCGTTCGGCAATCGCCTTGATTTGCGAGTCGGCGATTGGTCCCGCGGGCGGCGCGCCGTCGAGCTTGCGGCCGGCCAGGGCGGCCAGTTCCACGGCGAGCCGGCCGGCAATTGCGCTCAATGCATCGGGCGGCACTGCCCAACGTTCGTCCGCGTTGCCGCCGGTCAGCGACATTCGCGATTCGATCTGCAAGTGATAGGACATCTGTGGCGGACTGCCCGCCGGCGCACGTCGCGCCCGGTAACCGGCCGCGTATTCGACAGGTGAAATCCAGGTACCCAGGAAATCCGCACCCAGCGAGACGACCACGTCGGCCGATTCGAAGCGGTAGTGGGGAACCGCTCGCACGCCGTGCGTGGTTTCATGTCCCTTGGCGATCGCCGAGGCGGACAGCGGATCATAAGCCACGTGCCGAGCCCCCGGCACATCGGCCAGAAACTTCGCGATCGTCGCCCGCGTGGTCGGGCTGTGGATCGTGCCGGTCAGCAACACCACCGACCGGTTGTTGTTCTTGGCCGCGGCCAGCCCTTTGCGCACGCGATCGTCGACTCCGGACCAATCGGCCGCTTGCCCATCCAGTGCCGGTTCTCGCAGCCGCTGACTGTCGTACAGCCCAAGCACCTCGGCCTGGCCGACCGCACAGAGACCGCCTTGCGACAAAGCGTGGTCCGGGTTGCCCTCCAGCTTGATCGGCCGCCCGTCGCACGTCTTGACCAGCACGCCGCAGCCCGCCGGACAACCCCCGCACGTCGACGCGTAGTACCGCGCCAACCCCGCCGCCGAACCTTCTCCGCCGCTGGGCGGCGACAGCACCGTACGCGTCGGCGCGCGGGAACATCCGCTCAGCGCCGCCACAAACAACGCAAACCCCGACGCTTCGAGAAACCGTCGGCGGTCGACGGACAGCAGAGCATCCGAAGGTTCGCCGCGCACGGCTTCTTCGGCTTTTCCAGTTTTCGAATTCTTCACTTTTCGACTCTCTAGAAATGGCACGTCGCGCAGTCGGTCGATGCCTTCACGCGTTTGCCGTTCACGCCTTCTTCGTTGGCCTTGCGGTGGCAGTTCACGCACCAGCCCATGCTCAGCGAACTGTGCTGCCGCACGCGGTCCATCGTCTCAACCGGCCCGTGGCATTCCTGGCAGGTAACGCCGGCCCGGACGTGGGCGCTGTGGTTGAAGTACACGAAATCCGGCAGGTCGTGGACGCGCACCCACTCGATCGGCTTGGCCCGTTGCGGGTTGGGATTCATCTCGTCATCCACGGCCAGCGCGTCGTACAGCTTCTTCAGTTCCTCGGACACGACGGGGTGAGGTTTTCGCTTCTCTTTCTGTGCCGCTTGGTCCTCCTTGCGCATCAGGGCCAGCCGGCCCGTCACATAGCGATGGCAGTTCAAACATATTTCCGCGGCCGGGATTCCCGCGCTGCGGCTGGCTTCGGCGCCGTGATGGCAGTACAGGCATTGGATGCCCATCTCGCCCGCGTGCAGATGGTGCGAAAAGGCGATCGGTTGGACCGGTTCATAGCCCTGGTTGTTGCCCGGCCATCGCCAGGAGCCGGCCATGGCCGTGAGGATCAGCAGGCTGCCGCCCAGGCAGGCCACGAGGAGCATGGTTATCGTCAGGCGACTCATCGTTTCCTCAGCACACGATCTCCGCGCCGCGGCGCGCGTAGTACCACCAGTTCACCAGCAGGCAGCTCACGTAATAGACGACAAACCCGTACATCGCATACTCCGGCGTACCGGCCTTGATCTGCGTCGAGAAGACCGTGGGGATCAGGAACGCGCCGTACGCGGCGATGGCCGAAGTCCAGCCCAGCACGGGGCCGGCCTGCTCTTTGGGAAAAATGACCGCGATCATGCGGAACGTCGAACCGTTGCCGATGCCCGTGGTCACAAACAACAGCAGGAACAACAGGAGAAACGGCATGAACCACGTTCCGGGCGTCGGCGAGAAGCGGGCTTTCATCACGCAGAATGCCACGCCCAGTGCGGCGCCGATCATCACCAGCGTATCCCAGTGCGTAACGCGCGCCCCGCCGAAGCGGTCGCTGAGCCAGCCGCCGATAGGCCGCACCAGCGAGCCGACCAGGGCGCCCAGGAACGCATACGTCAAGGCGTTCGGCGCGTCGGCCAGCTTGATCGGTTCGGCCAACAGCGCCCCGTGGGCGTCCACCCGCACGTAACCGAACACGTCGGCGATCAGTTTCGGAAAGGCCGCCGAGTAGCCGATGAACGAGCCGAAGGTCATCACGTACAGCCAAGTCATGATCCCATTGTGTTTGTTGCGGAACACGGCAAACTGCTTGCGCAGGTTGCCGCGGATCGCCCGGGGCGTGGCGAACCGCAACAGCAGCAACGTGAGGGCCACAGCGGCCAGCACGACGACGAACATCTCGACCAGTTCCGGCAGTTGTAGTTGCAGCATCAGCACGATGCCTGCCGCCGCGCCGGCAAGGCCCAGCAGTTCCAGCCACAGGAACCGGGCCGCCGCCAACGGGAACGGCCCACAAGGATGGATCGGCAGGTTGTTCATCAGCCCCGCGGCCAGCAGCCCGCACACGGCGAGGATCGGCACCCAAGCCAGCCCCGCGTTCTGAATCCAGACGGAACCCGACGGGCCCGCGTAGGACTCGCCGCCCAACGGCCCGAACAGGTTGAAGCAGATCACGTACGGCACCATGAACTGCATCACGCTGACACCCAGATTGCCCAGACCGGCGTTCAATCCCAGCGTCAACCCTTGCATCCGCTTGGGAAAGAAGAAGCTGATGTTGGACATTGACGAGGCGAACGCACCGCCGCCGACGCCGGACAACGCGGCCAGGACGATCAACGTCGTGAAGGACACCCGCGGATTCTGCAAGGCGATGCCGGTCCCCAGGGCCGGCACGATCAGCAGCAGGGTAGTCAGCGCCTTGGCGTTCCGCCCGCCCGAGATCGCCACGATGAACGAGTTGGGGATCCGCAGCGTCGCCCCGGCCAGTCCCGCCACGGCGGGCAGCAGGTACAGCATGGCCCGGTAGTCGTTGCCACGCAGCGGCTGACCGTCCGCCCCCGGAAACGCAAAGAGGCTCGGGTCGGCATCGTTGAGCGTCTGGATGGTGACGATGATCGTGCTCCACAGCATCCACACGGCGAAGCCGGAAAGCAAGTTCGGGATCGAGACCCACAGATTGCGGTACGCAATCCGCTTGCCCGCCGTGTCCCAGAACGCCGCGCCTTCGACTTCCCATCGCTGCAAAGTGCTCATCGTCGCTATGTCTCCTCGGCGAGTACGGGCACCGCAACCGGCGCCAGCGAGGCGATGCCTTCGGCCGGATCCCAGCGATGCACGCCGTTGTCGACCAGGTTCACCACCCTCACCTCCTCGTTTCCGCCGTCCCCCGACCGTACCACCGCACCACCTGCGGCTTGCGCCACAAGTACGGATTGGGAATCACGAGGATGTGGACCAGCCGCGTGAACGGAAACAACGTGATGATTACAAACGCGTTGACAATATGCAGGTGAACGAGCCACGGCATGGCCGCTACGTAGCTGGTATCGGGCCGCAGCAGGAAGAGGGACTGCAGGTACGGCGCGGCGGCGGCCGCGTACCACGACGTACCCCAGGGATACAGCACGGCGACGGCAATCCCGGCAGCTACCTGGATCAGCAGCAGCAGGTACACGATCCAGTCGGCGGCGCTGGTCGTCACGCGGACCTTGTGGGCTTGCAGACGCCGTACCACCAGGCTCAACAGCCCCACCAGCGTCAGCACGCCGAACGCCAGCGCGGTGACCTCCAAGACGTACAGCCGCAACGGATGACTGTTCCACAGCAGCACGGCTCGTGGAATCAGCAGCCCGACCAAGTGGCCGAACAGCAGGATGATGATGCCGTAATGAAACGGCACCAACGCCCAGAAGTGCTGGCGGTTCTCCAGGAACTGCGACGACAGAGTGGAATACGTAAAGGCCCGCGAACGATATCGCTGGATCGTCACCAGCAGAAACGTGAACAAGGCGACGTAGGGCAGCACGGCAAACAGCAGCGTTCCCAAGTCAGGCACGATGCCGGTCATGAGGGCTCTCCTGCGGCATTTTCGCCCCTCTCCCCGGTGTTCCGGGGAGAGAGGCCGGGGGTGAGGGTAGCAGCGGATACGAAACATTGTTTCAAGAACAGGCCGACGGCCAACAGCACTTCGCCATAAGGGTTCTGTGCGCCCTCGAAAGCGACCAGCATCTTGTCGACGGCCGGGATGACGCAGCAGGCGGCGAATGACTGCGCTTCGGCGGGCGCCATGCGGTCCAGCAGCGACAGGACGTGCGTCAGATGATCGGGCAGTTCGGTGGACTCTTCGATCCCATGCCGCCGCAGTTCGCCGCGCAAACGGACCAGCAGCGCCCCGCGATGGTACTCTTCACCAAACAACTGCCAGCCGATCTCCAGTGAGCAGACCGGGTTGATGTCGAACGTGCGCGTGTACAGTTCCTGGCGTTCCTCGGTCGACAGAGGCCGCACCGCCTCGCAGAACGCGGCCAGCGGGCCAGCGGCCTCCGGGGCGTGGCGGCGGACGGTTGCCAGCGCGTCGCCCATACGGACCTCGAAGCAATCGCCGGGGTACGCCAGGGCGCAGGCCAACGCGCCGCCGGTCGTTTCGGCAGGGTCGTCGAGCGGTAGTCTCGATGGTCCGAATGAATTCGCGTAAGTCATGTCATGTGTTGCTGTCATCATTACAGCCCTCGCTGCGGGGCTTCCAGGAACCCGAAGCCTGTCGCCTGGCGGCGTTCCATCGGGTCGCCCAACATCTCCAGTGCCTGCTCGCGGTGTGCGGCCGGGATTACGAACCGATCGTCGAACGTACACAGCGACGTCAGCTTGTAGATCGCTTCCGCCTCTTCCTCGCTGCATTCGGCCTCGTGCAGCATTCGACGGGCGTAGTCCAGGGTCACGTCGCCCACGGTCAGCGCCCGGCGATACCAGCGGACGGCCTTTTGTTTGCACAAGGCATAACGCAGTTTCGACTCGCTGCCGATGCCGAACATGCGGGCCAGGAACTTCAGCGGCACGCGGGCCTGGTCGATATCGTGAAAGAGGTTGTCGCTGTTGTGCTCCAGCACCTCGCCCTGCCGGCTGGACATCACGGGCGACATGGGCGGCACGTAGAACAGCATGGGCAACGTGCGGAATTCCAAGTGCGGCGGCAGGGCGATCTTCCAGACTTTGACATACTGGTAGACTGGCGACTGCTGGGCCGCTTCGATCGTGGAATCGGGTACACCATTCCGGCGGGCGGCGGCGATCACTTCAGGATCGTGCGGATCCAGGATGAGCGACCGCTGAGCTTCGATCAGCCCTTCTTCCGGCGTACGGGCGACCTCCTCGATCCGTTCGGCATCGTACAACAGGACACCCAGGTAGCGAATGCGGCCGACGCAGCTATGGAAGCAAGCCGGCGCCTGGCCCGTTTCGACGCGTGGGAAGCACAGGATGCACTTCTCCGACTTGCCCGTGGACCAATTGTAAAATGTCTTCTTGTACGGGCAGGCGGCCACGCAGGCCCGCCAGGCCCGGCAACGCTTCTGATCCAGCAGTACGATGCCGTCCTCGCCCCGTTTGTACAACGCTCCCGACGGGCAGGCCGCCACGCAGGCCGGATTCAGACAGTGGTTGCAGATCCGCGGGAAGTAAAAGAACACCAGCCGCTCGACGGCGAACAACTGTTGACGCTGATCCGGCATGAGGGCTTCCAGGTTCGGGTCGTTGGCCGCGTAGACCGGTGAACCGCCCAGGTCGTCGTCCCAGTTCGGACCGGCCTCGATTTCGATCGGTTCGCCGGTGATCTTCGAGATCGGCCGCGCTACGGGCTGGTCCGAACCTTCCGGCGAGTTGAACAGATCCTCGTAGCTGTACGTCCACGGTTCGTAGTAATCGTCCAGGCTGGGCATGTGCGGGTGGTGGAAGGTGTTGAAGATCACCTTGGTCTTGCTGGTTGACTTTAACTGCAGCTTGCCGTTCACCTCCCAGCCGCCGTGGTACTTCTCCTGATCCTCCCAGGCCGTCGGATACCCCGTGCCGGGTTTCGTCTCAACGTTGTTCCACCACATGTATTCGGTGCCTTTGCGGTCGGTCCACACGTTCTTGCAGGCGATGCTGCAAGTGTGGCAACCGATGCACTTGTCGAGATGGAAAACCATGGAGATCTGTGCTCGAACGTCCACCGAATTGCTCCTTGTAGGTCAGGCTTTCCGGCCCGACGCGGTTGTCAGCTCTGCTCGTAATGCCGGCTTCAGCAACTTTTCACCGCCTGGAGGCGGCGCTACGAACTTCCTCACCACACCAACTCCGGCAGCTTACGGACCAGGATGTGCGTGTCCCGGTTGCAGCCGATGGGCCCCCAGTAGTTGAAGTGGAAGGTGAATTGTCCGTAGCCCCCGGCCATCAAGTTCGGTTTCAGCCGCGTGCGAGTCAGGCTGTTGTGCCCGCCGGCCCGGCGGAATTTCCGCAGCGGGCTCTTGGGCACCGAATAGGTCCGTTCCGGCGAGTGGTACTGGATGCAGATGCCCGGCGGAATCCGGGCGCTGACCGCGGCCCGCGTCACCACCACGCCGTTGTCGTTATGTACTTCGACCCAGTCGTTGTCGTTGATCCCGATCTCCGCGGCATCGCGGTCGTTCATCCACAACGGCTCACAGCCGCGGGAAAGCACCGTCATCCGCTCGTTGTCGCCGTACGTGCTGTGAATGTGCCACTTGCCGTGCGGCGTCAGGTAGTTCAGCATCAGCGTCGGCCCGACCTCGGTGCTGAACTTCAGGTCCGCGTATTGCGTCGGCAGCGGCTTCGGCTTGTAGGTGGGCAGATGCTCGCCGAACTGCAGGTACAGTGGATGGTCCAGGTAGAAGTGCTGCCGCCCGGTCAGCGTCCGCCACGGCACAAGGCACTCGACGTTGTACGTGAACGGCGAGTAAGCCCGGCCGCCGGTGACCAGCCCCGACCACATCGGGCTGTTGATGAACCGCCGCGGCTGGCTCTGCAATTCCTTGTAGGAGGTCCGCTGGCCGCGGTAGGGTTCGGACAGATGCGCCAGCGGCAGGCCGATCTTCTTTTCCATGTTCTGGTACGAGCGGTGGGCCAGTTCTCCGTTGGTCACCGTGGCAAACCGCAGGATCGTATCGCAGACCTGCTCGTCCTCGGCGATGGACAACAGCCGCTGCCCGTTAACCGTCACGGTCGGCCGCTCGCGAATCGCCGCCGCGTACTCGTCCGCGATGTCGTAGCTGGTGCCGTGCGCGTTCAGGCCGTTGTCGCGGGCCAGCGGGCCGAAGGCCGTGAACTGGTTCCAGAGGTTCCGGTAATCGCGGGTCACGACGCGCAGGTTCGGCATCGTCTTGCCGGGGATCGCTTCGACTTCGCCGTTGATCCAGTCCCGGATCTGCGGCTGGGCGATCTCGGCCGCGCTGTCGTGGGCCAGCGGGGTGGCGATGATGTCGCGAACCGGTTCCGGGAAGTGCCGGGCGGCCAACTGTGAAAACCGCTTGGTGATCGCCTTGAAGATCTGCCAGTCGCTTTTCGATTCCCAGCACGGCGGCACGGCGGCCGAGAGCGGATGAATGAAGCTGTGCATGTCCGTCGAGTTCAGGTCCGCCTTTTCGTACCAGGTGGCCGCCGGCAACACGATGTCCGAGTACAGGGCCGACGTGTCCATGCGGAAGTTCAGGTCAACGACCAGGTCCAACTTGCCCAGCGGCGCCTGCTCATGCCACACCACATCCCGCACCGCGTCGCCGGCCAAGTCCTCGGCAATCGCGTTGGTGTGCGTGCCCAGGTAGTGCTTGAGAAAATACTCGTGGCCCTTGGCGCTGGACATCAGCGCGTTGCCGCGCCAGATGAACCAGACGCGCGGCCAATTCTCCGGCGCGTCCGGATCCTCAACCGAGAACTTCAGATTCCGCGACTTCAGTTGTTCGACGACGTACCGGACGACCTCCTCATCCGTCTTGGCGCCCGCCGCTTCGGCTTCGCGCACGAGATCCAGCGAATTCTTCTGGAACTGCGGATAGAACGGCAGCCAGCCGTTTCGCACCGCGCGGATCTGATGGTCAATGGTGTGCCCGCTGACGACCGGCCGGCCGTCCGGCGTCTGCGGCACGGTGTGGTAATCGGTGAAGTCTTTTTCGTATCGCCACTGGTCCGTGTGGACGTAGTGGAAACTGGGCGCATTCTGCAGACGCGACGCCGGATGCCAGTCGCGGCCCATGGCGATCGCCGACCACGGTTCCTGGGGAGCCAGCTTTTCCTGGCCCACGTAGTGCGCCAAGCCGCCGCCGTTGACGCCGATGCAACCGCAGAACATCAAAGCGTGGATGCCGGCCCGGTACATCAGATTGGCGTGATACCAATGATTGATCCCGGCCCCGATGATGATGGTACACTTGCCGTTGGTTTTCTCGGCGGTCACGGCCCACTCGCGGGCGAACCGGATCAGCGTCTCGCGGCCAATCCCGGTGTATTTCTCCGACCAGGCCGGCGTGTAGGGCGTCTCGGCGTCGTTGTAGTCGGCCGGGTAACCGTCGCCCAATCCCCGCGGCACGCCGTACTGGGCCATGAGCAGGTCGTACACCGTGGCCACCGTGACGGTCTGGCCGTCGGCCGTCTGGATCCGTTTGACGGGCACGCCGCGCGCCAGCGTTTCGCCGTCGGCAAAGTTGTCGAGCGTCACCGAGACGACTTCATCGTGCCCGGACAGGAACGTGAGCAAGGGATCGATCGGGCTGCCGTCCGTCCCGTCTTTCAACTCCAGGTTCCACTTGCCCTGCGTCTGGCCCCAGCGATAACCGGAACTGCCCATCGGCATCTTCGGCCCACCGCTGGCCTGGTCCCACATCAGGAACTTCCACTCGCCGTTTTCTTCCGTGGCGTACTTGGAAAGCCGGTTGGCCCGCAGCATCTGGCCCGGGCGCAGCACGCCGCCTTCGTCGCGGATCTCGACCAGGTAGGGCGCGTCGGTGAATTTCTTCGTATATTCGATGAAGTAGGGCACCTGCCGCTCGTGATGGGCCTCCTTCAGCAGCACGTGATTGACCGCCATCCACCACGCGCCGTCCTGGCCCGCATTGACCGCCACCCAGTCGTCCGCGTACTTGGCGACCTGGTTGAAGTCAGGCGAAAAAACCCACATCTTCGTCCCGTTGTGGCGGGCCTCGGCCGCAAAATGGCAGTCCGGCGTGCGGGTCATGTTCAGGTTCGAGCCCGTGACGGCCAGCAGCTTGGCGTTGTACCAGTCGGCCGATTCCTGCACGTCCGTCTGTTCGCCCCAAGTCTCCGGCGATGCCGACGGCAGATCGCAATACCAGTCGTAGAACGACAGGGCTACGCCGCCCATCAACTGCAACATGCGGGAGCCGCTGGCGTAGCTGATCATCGACATGGCCGGGATCGGCGAGAAACCGATGATGCGGTCCGGCCCGTGTGCCTGAATCGTGTGGACCTGCGAGGCGGCGATCAGTTCCAGCACCGTGTCCCACTCGGTGCGGCGAAACCCGCCCTTGCCGCGGGCCTGTTGCCAGCGCTGCCGCTTGGCCGGATCGCCGACCAGTGATTTCCAGGCTGCCACCGGATCGTCGTGCTCGGCACGGGCCTTTTTCCACAAGTCCAACAACGCCCCGCGGATGTACGGGTACTTCACGCGCAGCGGGCTGTACAAGTACCACGAATACGAGATCCCGCGTTGGCAGCCGCGTGGTTCATAGGGGGGCAGAGTCTGGTCCAGAGGTGGGTAGTCCAGCCCCTGCATCTCCCACGTCACCAGGCCGTCCTTGACGTGAATCATCCATGTGCAGCCGCCGGTGCAATTCACGCCATGCGTGCTGCGGACTACCTTGTCGTGCTGCCAGCGGTTCCGGTAGAACTCTTCCCAACCGCGGAGACCGGGGTTCGTTTCGTCTTTAATCCAGGCGATCGCATCGCGTACAGACATGCGGTTTCGCTTTCTTGTTCGTAGCCCAGGTGACCGGCCTGGACAATCTGGAAACTGTTTTCAAACAACCCGAGCGATTCATCGGCCGCAGGTCGCCGGCCCCGGTTCCCATCGCCCCGCGCGAACCGGATGCTAGCCCGTGCAGGCTGATTTGCGGGACGACCAAACCAGGGCCCGGCGAACGCTCCGGAACCGGTGCCGCCAAATGGCGTCCATCCCGGCCAAACCGCAGACCGCCACGATGACACCCAACAGCAGATAGGCCAGCGAGCCGCCGGCATCACTCTCGCCGCCCGCCTGCGCGCTATGCTCGAAAAACGCCACCAGTCCGTGGACTTCCTCTTTTGTCAGCGGGTGCTTCCGAAACACGGGTGCCATGGTGGCCGTGGCCGGTGCGGTTAGCCAAGCGGTCAGGTTCTTACGAGGCGAGTCCCCCCCCAACCGTTGGTAAACGCGAGTCAAGTCCGGCCCCAGCCGCCCTCCACCCAGCGGTCCCGTGCCGCGCACCGAATGGCAACTGATACAGGCGGCTCCACCGTTGGCCAGGCGCGCCGTGCCCAGCACATAGCGCCGGCCCTGTTCAATCTCCTGCTCGGTGTACGGTTCCGTCGAGACCACAATGCCCTTGAACTGCGACTCCTCCAACGCAGACTCGGCGTCGATCAATTGCAGCAACGCGTCCGCCCGATCCCGCGTCATCCCCGGAATCGTCACCATCACCGCTCCGCGGGCCTCTTCTTTCAACTTCAACGCATACGCGTCGCCGCTGTTCAATACGGCCGTCGGATTCTGAATGAACTTGACCAGCCAGTCTCTCTCTTTGCGTTTGGTGACGTCCTTCAAATCCGGCCCCGTCAGCCGCCCGCCGCCGATCGTATGGCAACTGGCGCAGTTCTGGCGAAAATACTGGGCCGTCTCCTGCCCGCACACGGTTTGCGCTACGAGCACCAGCCCCAGGCCGGCGAGGAGGATCGCAGGAAAGCCCGACCGGCGATAATAATTCGTTGTGGATGTATAAGTCATCTTCTGGGTTGCATCGCTGGATCGACCGTTCACGGTTGGTTGAGCCTCCTAACGAGAAAGGCTGTGGAGCAGAGGTCGAGAAGTTCGCTTCTTTAAGCCGATGTCGGCGATCGTCGTCGTGGTCATGTAACGGAGATAGGTCTCGCAGACTACTTTCCATCCCGCGTGGGCCGAGCATGCCTCTTGATCGTTGCAGGCGTGCTTCTCGCCCAGAAAGCAACCGGGCCGTGCGTTGATCCCGTCAAATAACTCGACGACCTCCATCAAGGTGATTTCGCGAGGTCGCTTTAATAGCCGATAGCCGCCCCCCATCCCGCGGGTCGCGTCGACGATACCGGAGTTTCGCAGGGTCAACATAATCTTGGCCAGGAAATTCGCGGGAATGCCTGCCGATTTCGCCAATTCACGTCCCAGCACAGACTCTCCCTCCTGCAGATGAGCCATGTGAGCGAGAGCACGAACTGCGTGTTGGGCGGTGGCTGATAGCATAATTCTTGACCTGTTGATGAACAATATATCCGCCGGCCCGTAGGCGTCAACAGGTGGTCCCAAGAATTCTCTCGACGATGGAGACTCCACCAATGTCACAGCGGCCTGGCGCTGGTCTTCCCGTAGTGCTGCTGGCGACCGCAATGGCGTCCTCCTGCATCCCCGGCGATGGCGGCCGGCCATGACTGCCTGCTCCTTTCTGCATCCCCTTGACTACATTGACTATCCTGGCGAGAACAAGAGTTGCTCAGTTTCCCCATCACTCAACGTGTAACCCCCAGGAGGAAGAATGATGGCCGGCACGACGATCGCAGGATCGATCGCAACTTTGTGGAGATATCCGGTCAAGTCGATGCTGGGCGAAGAACTCAACGCGACGGTGGTCACCGAGCGCGGCCTGCTGGGCGACCGGGCGTACGCCCTGATCGATCTTGAGGACGGCAAAGTGGCCAGCGCCAAAAACCCGCGAAAATGGCCGCAGCTCTTTGCCTTCCGCGCCGCGCTGGTCGAGCCGCCCGAGCCAGCCGCGGCGATCCCGCCGGTTCGCATCACCCTGCCCGACGGCGCGACGCTCACCAGCCGCGACGAGGATCTCGATCGAACCGTTTCCGAAGCGTTGGGCAGGCGAGTCACGCTGCGGGCCGTCCCGCTTGAAAAGCCGAGCCTGGAGGAATACTGGCCGGACATGGAGGAGTTGGACCACCGGAACGAGGTTACTGACGAAGCGATGCCGGCAGAGACGTTTTTCGACGCCGCCGCGATCCACCTTCTCGCCATCACCACGCTCGACACGCTACGGGAATCCTACCCCCAGGGCCGCTTTGAAGTCCGCCGCTTCCGGCCGAATCTGGTCGTCGACACAGGCCCTGCGGACGAGGGCTTCCCGGAAGATGCCTGGATCGATCGGACGCTTTCCATCGGCGACGAAGTCCGCATTGCCGTAACCGGTCCCTGTCCGCGGTGTGTCATGACCACGCTCGCCCAGGCAGACCTGCCGGGCGACCCGGGAATCCTGCGGACCGCAGCCCGGCAGCACCGCGCCCACGTGGGAGTGTACGCCAGGGTTCTTCGAGGCGGCGTGATCAGACGGGGCGACATGTTGTCTCTCGAAGACGAATGAGATTCTTGCCTTTTCCTATCCCCCACCGTGCAGAAAAGGTTGACGTGTTCTCAAGTAATCGTATAATGACATGACATTAAGGAGTGCCGCATGCTTTCCAGGACCGCTCGCCACGCTGCTGCAGCCGTGATTGCCTTGGCGGAGTTGCCGCCGGGTGCCTACGCGGGAGCGGGCGATATTGCCGACCAGATCAAAGCACCGCGGAACTACTTGGGCAAACTGCTCAAGACTTTAGCTGACGAGGAGGTGCTGGAATCCCAAAAGGGCAAGGGAGGCGGGTTCCGGTTGGCAAGAGAGGCGGAGCGGATTTCTCTGTTCGATGTGGTCGAACCGATCGACCACGTCAGCCGCTGGGGAGGATGCCTTCTCGGCCGCTCTCGCTGCTCGGACGAGAGTCCCTGTGCAGTCCATTTCCGGTGGGCGAGAGTCCGCGACGTGTACCTGAAGTTCCTCCAAGATACTACCATCGCGGATCTCGTTAACCAGCCGGAATTGCAGGCCAGCGCTCGCTGATCGGTCTTCTTTTATACATGAATAAGACAATCGCATGGGATTGCCAGTCATGGCCGTATCTGTGCCCCTAATCGAGAAAGCGGTGCGTTGCGAGCCTCCTTTGTACCGGCCTTTCTTCCGCGCCGGCATTGCCGTGGTTCTGACGCTGGGGGCCGCCTGGGGCGCGCTGCTGCTGGTGCGGATCGCATGGGCCGGCTCCTTCACGGCGATCGGGCTGCAGGAGGTCAACGCCCACGGCCACGCTCAGATCTTCGGCTGGGTCGGGCTGTTTGTGATGGGGTTCGCCTACTACGGCCTACCGCGGCTGAAACAGGTGGAGTTGGCGCATCCGAGCCTGGCACGGCTGAGCCTCTGGTTGATGGGAGGCGGCCTGGTCGTTCGCTCAGTTTGCCAGGCGGCCGTGGTCGCATGGGCGGGATTCGGCTTACCGGCCGTGCTGGCTTCGGTCGCCGAAATCGCGGCGATCGGCATCCTTGTCTGGGTCGTTCTGGCCACGCTGCGCAATGCGGAGGCGGGGCTGGAGTTTCTCGATTATTACGTCCTGGCAGCCCTGGGGTGGTTCCTCGTTCAAGCGATCTACGGGACCGTGTACTTCACAGCAACGCTCCTGGCGCCGGGACGAGATGAACTGCTCGGCCTGGTGGCGACGTGGCAGGGGCCTCTGCGAGAGATCCAGATCCATGGATTTGCCATGCTGATGATTCTGGGAGTGAGTCAGCGGGTTCTGCCGCCGTTGTACGGACTCCGCCGCCCAAGCGCCGCCCGGAGCCTCTCCGCGCTGGTTGGAATCAATGGGGCACTGGTCGGCGTGGTTACCGGACTACTGCTGATGCGGCTGGCCGGGCATGCCTGGGCCGGACTGTGGTATCTCTCGGTCCTGGCAATGGCGGCGGCAACCGTGGCCCTGGTCCGGCGATGGGGGCTGTTCGGTCCGGTCGAGAGGTCGAACCGCAGTCTGAAGTACGTCCGTGCCGCGTATGCATGGCTGTTCATCTCGCTGGCGATGCTTGTGGCTCTGCCACTGTACCAGTTCGGGCTGCTTCCCTGGCTGGCGCCGGAGAGCGAGGCAGCGAGTATCGGTTTTTCGCACGCCTACTACGGGGCCATCCGCCACACCGTTACCGTCGGCTACGTCAGCCTGATGATCATGGGAGTCGCCGCGCGGATGGTGCCCGAATTCCAGGACATCCGGCAAGAAAGCCTGGGACGGCTGTGGACGCCCTTTCTTCTGGTCAACACCGGCTGCGCGATCCGCGTGGTGTCGCAGACGTGGACCGATTTTGCCGCCCCGGCTTTTGCCGTCACCGGCGTGAGCGGCTTGTTGGAACTTACCGGCCTGGCCGTTTGGGGCGTGCATTTGTGGCGGCTGATGAGCCGGCCGAAGGCAGCGATTTCGCCATCCATCGACGAGCGGGACGCCGCTCGACACTGCGAAGCCTCGCGTTGCTCAGTTCTCAGTGTATGAAACGACTTGCTTCAACAATCACCTCCTTGCCGAAAGGATGTTCTCATGAATCCGACCGAAATCCTCAAGAGTGAACACCGGGTCATCGAGCAGGTGCTCAACTGCCTGGAAACGATAGCCGACGAGTGCAACGAGCAGGGGCGGCTCGACGCCGATTCCGCCCGCGAGGCGCTCGATTTCTTCCGCACCTTCGCCGACCGCTGCCATCACGGCAAGGAAGAGGCCCACCTGTTCCCGGCCATGGAAGCCAAAGGTTTTCCGCGAGACGGCGGCCCGACCGGCGTAATGCTCCACGAGCACGAGACGGGGCGGCAGCACGTGCGGGCGATGGCTGCGGCAGTCGACGCCGCGGCATCGGGAGAGCCGGCAGCGCTCGAGCAATTCTCCCGCCACGCTCAAGGATACATCGGCCTGCTGCGCGAACACATCAGCAAGGAAGACCACTGCCTGTTCGGCATGGCCAGCCAGGTGCTCAATGCCGCCGACCAGGAGGCTCTGATGGCGAAGTTCCACCACGTCGAATCCGAAGAGATGGGCGACGGGACTCACCAACGCTACCTCGACATCGCCAACCGGCTGGCCGATCGCTACCGCGTTGCACGCGCCGAAGCCGCCGCCGCGCACAGCGGATGCGCCTGCGGCCATCACGGATAACCGTCCGAGGAATGACAAATGACAGAGAAAATCGCATGGTAACGCTCGACTACACGCGAGCGGATTTCGACCACAGCCCCTTCGTGGTCTTCTATGAAGTGACCCGGGCATGCGACCTGGTCTGTCAGCACTGCCGGGCCTGTGCCCAGCCGGGCCGCGATCCGCGGGAACTCGACGGCGAGCAAGCCCGGCAACTGATCGAGCAGTTGGCCTCGTTTCCCAAGCCGCCCATGCTCGTCTTCACCGGCGGCGATCCGCTGAAGCGGCCCGACGTCTACGGCCTGGTGCGGCAGGCGGTCGATTTCGGGCTGACGGCCGCCATGACGCCTTCCGCGACGCCGCTGGCAACGCCCGACGCCCTTCAGCGGCTCCAGCAGGCCGGGCTGCACCGGTTGGCCG
This sequence comes from Rhodopirellula sp., assembly GCA_012728855.1. Taxonomy (GTDB): domain Bacteria; phylum Planctomycetota; class Planctomycetia; order Pirellulales; family Thermoguttaceae; genus JABWBD01. The sequence goes on from JAAYEH010000427.1 coordinate 24,113, forward strand.
TCAGTCTGGACGGAGTCGACGCGGCCACCCACGACGCCCTCCGCGGCGTGTCCGGCAGCTTTGATCGGACGCTCGAGATCATGGCCGCCGCCCGCCGCACGGCGCTGCCGCTGCAAGTGAATACCACGGTGACCGAGGCCAACTTCGGTCAGATCGACGCCATGGCCGCGATGCTCGCCCGGGAGGGGATCGTCCTCTGGTCCGTCTTCTTTCTGGTGCCGGTCGGCCGCGGCGAACAGCTACAACGCATCTCACCGCAACAGTACGAGGAGGTCTTTGAGAAGCTCTGGCGCCACGCCCGGCAGCAACTCTACGGAATCAAGACGACCGAGGCCCCGCATTACCGCCGTTTTGTGCTCGATCGCCGCGGCAACCCGCAGCGAAGTCCCGAGGAACTCGGAGGCGAACAGAAGCAGCGGGCCCCGCTGGGAATCAACGACGGCAAGGGCATCCTCTTCATCGACCATCGCGGCGCCATCTACCCCAGCGGCTTTTTGCCCCTGCGGTGCGGCCGTTTTCCGCGGGATTCGGTCGTCGACGTCTATCAGAACTCACCGATCTTCGCGCAGCTCCGCGACGGCAATCAGCTCCAAGGGAAGTGCGGCCGCTGCGGCTTCCGTCATGCTTGCGGCGGTAGCCGTGCCCGCGCGTATGCCGTCACCGGCGACCCGCTGGCTGCCGAGCCAGACTGTGTTTACCAGCCGAAGCGGGTGTTGAGCACGGCCCAGTGCTGACAATCGATGTGTCACTACTGATCATCAACAAAGGAAAAAAACGCCATGCAGGTTCTGGCGGTGATCGCCGGTGCGCTCTGGTTTTGGCGCCGAAAGCGGACTCGCTCCCAGGGATGAAGCAGCGGCATAGACTGCAGAAGTCTCGATGACTTGGGCAGTTGTTTGCCGCGGTCCCGACGAAACCGCGTCCAGATATCCGCGAGGGTCGGCGCCAACGACTACTGGCCGTATTGCAGCAACCGCCTTTCTCCCTCCAACGAGCGAATCCGCGTCGCGTCCTGCGTCACTTCCAAGGTTCCCTGGTATCGGCCTTCCTCGTCCCTGACCGCGAAATACCGGATGTGAACGAATCTCCCCTGGAACTCGATCCAGAACTCGGCGACATTCTGCCGTCCGTGACGAAAGTCGTCGAGGATCTGCTCGACGACGTGCGCGCTCTTGGGTGGATGGCAATGTTGAACCTTGCGACCCAAAATCGCCTTGCTGCGGGCGAAGACCCGGTCGGGCCCCTCGGAGAAATAGCGGACACGGTCTTCGGCGTCGACAAACGTCAGGTCGACCGGCAAAGCGGCAAAGAGCCCTCGCAACTGCTCGTAATTCAGCGAACCGGTCGGAAAGGCGACGGCTTGGTCTGCCGGGATCTCCGTGGCCTCCGGACCGCTCGTCGGTTTTGGCGGCGAGTAGCCCTCCCCCGGCTCCACCAGGCACCATCCGTATTCCGCAGACTGCCGCCAGATCTCTCCCCACTCCTCTTCCGTCAGCGTGCCGGCCGCCATCGGCAACAGGATTTTCTCCTCCTTGACAATCATCTCCTCAATTGCGCGCAATGCCGGCTCTGCCGCGTTCTGGACTTCGCGCAGCACTTCGTCAGGCCGTTGTCCTTGCACGTTTTCAAAGGCCTCCATCAGCCGGCGGAGCAACTGCCTCACCTCGTCGTCTTTGCCCCACATGACTTTCGAGGGCCCGGTGATACCGTGCCGTTCCAGGCAGGAAAAGAGCAGGTTTTCCTTCCGCTGGTAATGCTTGTCGATATCCATCAGCCGGTTGGCCGGCTCGCGGAGAGCGAACAAAGCATCGGCAGCGACGTCCGCCGCCGCCTTGGCGGCGACTTCGGAGATGCGGCGGCGCAGTTCTCCGACCACCTCACGGATCGCAGCGTTCTCGCGCTGGAACGTGTCGATGGGATGCCCCTGAAGCACCGCGGGGCGGTCCGGTTCCACAAGAATCTCTTGCAGTACCGACGAGTGCAGATCGCACATCGACTGCACCTGTTCGACGGGCATCCCTTCCGCGATCAACTGCTGCTCCATCGCCGTGATTTCCGACGAGTCGGTTTCGCGGACCAGTTCCTTCAGTTTCGTCCGCACCGCATCGGCATCGCCGCCTTCGTGGAGGTGCCGGATGACTTCTTTCATGGTCCGGATGCGAAACGCCCGGTTGTCGATGATTTCTGTCATAGCTTTGCTCTCTTTGGTTCGAGTTTTGCGGACGGCATCATCCCGCGCGGTCGACTGCCCCGGTCGATGCGGATTCAGCCGAGAATTGCCACGAGATCCTCCTCCGGCGTTTGGATCGGCTTCAACGCGAATTTCTCCACGAGGACGTCGAGCACCTTGGGGGTGATGAACGCCGGCAGACTGGGGCCGAGCCGGATATTCCTGACCCCCAGGTGCAGCAAGGCGAGCAGCACGGTCACGGCCTTCTGTTCGTACCAGCTCAACACCAGCGACAGGGGCAGATCATTGACGCCGCAGCCGAATGCCTCGGCCAACGCGCCGGCAACCTTAATGGCGGAATAGGCATCATTGCACTGCCCCATGTCGAGCAGCCGGGGAATCCCTCCGATTGATCCGAACTCGAGTTTGTTGAAGCGGAATTTTCCGCAGGCCAGCGTGAGGATGACGCAATCTTGCGGGACTTGCCGGGCGAACTCCGTGTAATAGCTCCGGCCGCTTTTCCGCCCGTCGCAGCCGCCGACCAGAAAGAAATGGCGGATGGCGCCCGACTTGACCGCCTCGATGACCTTGTCGGCCACCCCAAGCACGGCCTGGTGCCCGAAGCCTACCAGGATCGTCTTCTCCGGTTCGTCTTCCTCGAAGCCCGGTGCCGCCAGCGCGGCCTCGACGGCGGGCGAAAAGTCCTTGTCGGCACCGATGTGCGTCACCCCGGGCCAGGCGACCAGCCCCGTGGTGAAGATCCGATCGTGGTAACTCTCCTTGGGCTTTTGAATGCAGTTGGTCGTCATGACGATCGCGCCGGGGAAAGCGTCGAATTCCTGGCGTTGATCTTGCCATGCCCCGCCGTAGTTGCCCACCAGGTGCGGAAACTTTTTGAGGCCCGGGTAGGCGTGGCAGGGAAGCATCTCGCCGTGGGTGTAGACGTTGATTCCTTTCCCTTCGGTCTGCTTGAGAATCGCTTCCAGATCCTTCAGGTCGTGGCCCGACACGAGGATCGCCTTCCCCTTCACTGAAGTGATGCGAACCGGAGTTGGCTCCGGGTGGCCGTAGGTCCCCGTGTTGGCCGCATCGAGGAGTTCCATGGCCTGGACGCTCAGTTCGCCCACTTTCAGCGCCCATGCCAGCAAATCGTCCACCGCCGGGCTGTCTTGCGTAAGAAAGTCCAAGGCCGCGTGAAACACGGCAAACAACCGCGGATCCTCCTTGCCCAGAATCATCGCATGGTCGACGTACGCCGCGGCGCCCTTGAGGGCATAGAGGATGAGTTCCTGGAGTCCCGCAATGTCTTCGCCGAGCAGACCTTGCCGTACCCGGATGGACAACTCCTGCCCTTGAAAAACCAACGCGTCGGAATCGGCCTCGGGCTGCCAGACCGCCGGCCCGCTCAGTATTTCAGGCTGGCGGCCGGCCTTCGCGCAGGCCCGCTCGTAAATCGACTTCGCCTCGTCCCTGATCGCCACACCTCGCCGTATCGCTGCCAGGAGCCGCTCGGGATCGAAGTCGACATTGGTCACCGTGGTGAACAATGCCTCGATGACGAACGCGTCCACCCTCCCTTCCCGCTCCCCCAACTCGGCGGCGCGATGGGCATACATCGCCACTCCCTTCGCCAGGTGAGTGAGCACGTCCTGCAGTTCGGCTGTCGTGCCATCTTTGCCGCAAACGCCGACCTTCTCGCATCCGGTTCCCTTGGCCGTCTCTTCACATTGGTAGCAGAACATCCCGTATTCCTTTCCGTATCCAATTGCTTCAAGTGGTGAAAGCGTGCTCTCATTGTAAACTTATACGCGGGTTTTGTGCTTGACCTGGGTCAAGCATGCTCAAGAATCCTGTCGGTTTTGTGCCCATCCGCATCCCGTTTCGCCGCCACCGCTTCGACCAGGCCGAAGTCCGCCAAGATTATGTACAAGCTGGGGATCACCAGAAGCACAAGAATCGTGGAGGCCATCAGCCCGAACGCGATGCTGGTTGCCAGCGGGATGAGAACCTGGGCCTGCAGGCTCCGTTCAGCCAGCAGGGGCAAGAGCCCGGCGATGGTGGTCAGCGACGTGAGCGTGATCGCGCGGAAACGCTGCCGGCTGGCCATCCTCGCCGATTCGAGCACACCGGCTCCTTCCTCTCGCTGCATCTTGAGGAACAAAACCAGCAGGATCGAGTCGTTCACCACGATGCCGGCCAGGGAGACAAACCCCAGTATGCTCGGCATGCTCAGCGAAATGCCCATGATCAGATGCCCGGCCACCACGCCGATCAGCGCCAGCGGAATGGCGACCATCACGGCGAGCGGCTCGAGGTAGCTGCGAAACTGAAAGCTCAGCAGAATGAACATGCCCAGCAATCCGATCAGCATTCCGCGAAGAATCGAAAGCCGCGTGGTCGCCCCTTCCTTGGGCTCGCCCTCGAACGATACGCTTACTGCCGAATGCTCCGCCTGAAACCCGGGCAACAGTTCTCGCTGCATCGTGGCGACCAGGTTGGCGGTGTTGGTCCGCCGGCCGTCGACGTCTCCCCGCAGGGTGACGGTGCGGATGCCGTTGACCCGCGCGATTCGCGACCACGCGCGGTCCGACTGGACGTCGGCCACGGCGGAGAGCGGCACCCGTTGGCCACCGGGCAGGTTGAAATGGAAGTCTTCGAAGTCGGCCAGACTGTCGCGGTCCCGGCGGGCCAGGCGGACGTCGATTTCGTACGACTCCGGCCCCACCTGGATTTCATCGGCGATCACTCCCTGAAAGGCCGCTCGCAATTGCCGGGCCATCCCTTCCGCGTCCAACCCCAACCCGACCGCTCCTTCGCGAAGACGGATCCGCAACTCCGGCCGGCCATAGCGGAGATCGTCCGAGAGATTGCTCACACCGACGAACGCCGCCAGCCACTGCCGCATCTCGGTGACGGCGGCTTCTAATGCTTCGAGGTCGCCGCCCTGGACGCGGATCTCGATGTTGCGCCCTTGCGGACCGAATCCGGGTTCCGTATAAGCGAGGCTGAGAACGTCGGGAACCTGTCCGACCTCCTCGCGCCACGCAGCGTAGATGTCGTCGAGCCGGGCGTTGCGCTGCTCCGCGGTCAGCAGGTCGGCGGTCACCGTGGCCACGTGCGGGCCGTTCTCGAAGGCGTCGGGGTTCTGGTTGAACCGCACGAACACCGTCTCGACGAGGTCCTGCTCGCCGGGCTGCGACGGGGCGAAGCGGGCATTGACCCGCTCTAGTCCGCCGGTAATCCGATCGACCAGTTCGCGGGTCCGCGCCAGCGGTGTGCCCTGGGGCAACACGAGCCTCGCTTCGATCACGTCGCCATCGAGGTCCGGAAACGCCTGGAACTTGATGACCCCGCCCGCAATCACCCCCACGGCAACCAGAAACATCGCCAGGACCGCGCCCACCCACAGGTAGCGCCATCGCGACAGCACGTCGACGCTCCGTCCGACCACGTTCTCACACGTCCATTCGATTCGGGCGTCGAACCAACGGCGGAACCGGTTGGCGCGGCCGGGCTCGTAATGGTGCATCGCGTGGCCGAGGTGCGCGGGCAGAATGCAGAACGCCTCGATCAGACTGACCACCAGCACCAGGATCAATGTCAGCGGCACGACTTCAAGCACCGCGCCGATGTCGCCCTCCAAGAGCGCCAGCGGCCCCAGCACGCAGACAGTGGTGACGA
>JAAYEH010000428.1 GCA_012728855.1 Rhodopirellula sp.
ACGATCCCGACCGGGTCTACGGCTTCGCCTTCGGCATGGGAGTCGAGCGCATCGCCATGATCCGCTACGGCATCGCCGACATCCGCCACCTCTACGAGAACGACCTCCGCTTCCTCGAACAATTCGCGTGAACACGCGTGGCTGGCCCGATGTCGGAGTATCTGGTATGATTTCTCATAGTGTTCGCTTGGGGGCAGGCGAAGGAATAGGTTGATGGCCAAGCAGGGGCAAAGCATAAAGTACTCGCAAACACGACGTGTGCGTCGTGTGGCCCCGGATGTCGTTTTTGCCGACTTCTGCGCGCGTCATGTCCGTCGCATCTTGAATGCGAGGGATATTCCTCCAAGTGTTCAGGAGTTGCTGGAAAACGGACGTGTGCAGTGCCATGCAACCGCGGCCAAGGTCGGCGTTGAACTGCTGACACACCGCGAATGCCCGGACTTGCTCCAGAACGGACAACTCTTATTGTGGCCGGAAGACGAGCCCAAGCCCGATGGCACGCTCGCCGACTTGCCCGATGCTCCTGCCTACGACCCGAACGATGGGCGCCAATTTGTGCCAAGTACGCCATTAAGCGCCAATCAGATCTCCAACGTGCTTTTCGAAGGCGATTGCTTGGACATCCTCCCCTTCTTTCCCCCACATAGCGTGGATATGATCTTATGTGATCTTCCCTATGGAACCACGCAGAACAGATGGGATAGTGTCATACCGTTGGAGAAGCTCTGGACGCAATACATGCGGATTCTGAAGCCGACAGGTGTTGTGGCCTTGACGTCACAAGGCGTTTTCACGGCCAAGGTGATTCTTAGCAATGAGCCGTGGTTTAAATACAAGATCGTATGGGAGAAGTCGAAGCCGACCAATTTCCTGAATGCCAAGAAGCAGCCATTGCGCAAACACGAGGATATTTGCGTCTTCTACCAAAGGCAGCCAGTCTATCACCCTCAAATGCGGCAAGGCCAACCCTACGACAAGGGCGTCAGGAAGAACCAACTATCGGGCAGCTACGGTGATTTTTTGCCGGCAAGGGTACGAAGCGGAGGAGATCGCTACCCCACCGATGTTGTCTATTTCAAGACGGCTGAAAACGAGGGGCCCGTGTGGCATCCCACGCAGAAACCCGTGGAATTGGGACGTTACCTTGTGCGGACATACACCGATCCCGGAGATCTGATCCTTGACAATGCCTTCGGTAGCGGAAGTTTTCTAGTGGCCGCAGCACAGGAAGGGCGTCGGTTTGTCGGCATCGAGCTCAATCAGGATGTGCATCTGTTCAAACGTGTCCGGATTGACTATGTTGGACTCGCCAGGCAGCGTATTGAACACTGTCGCTCGGCAAAACAAGAAGCCTTATGAAGAAGCGCACTTCCTATAATGAGCGGGCCTGGGCCATAGATTTGATCAGCGAAATCAACCGGCTGTCAGCGATGCATTCCCGCACGATCCAGCGAGCGGGAGGCGAATGGGGACTCTCTCCGCACGCGTGCGGCAAAATGCTCTTTCCTGATGTGCTCTTGTTCGGTGATGCTTCCCAACACTCCGTGCTGCAAGGATGGGAACTGAAATTGCCCGACACGGCAGTGACAGATGAAGGTCTGCTGCAAAACGCACAGGAGAAAGCCCGCCGACTGGGTCTGACGTCATTTCTTGTATGGAATGCGGTCGATGCCGTCTTATACCGAATCGCCGACGGAAGTTGGGCGCCCGAAAAGACCTGGCGCTGCGATAGCATCGTGACGCGCAAGGATGTTCAAACTAAACGTGCCGCCTGGATCGAGACGCTGGCTTTGATTCTGGAGGACTTGAACGACTATTTTGAACATGGGAAATTGCCCTCTCAACCAGCCTTGCCGACGCAGTTGAATGAAGTGGTCGCCGCAATCATAGAAGACGGCAGCGGATTGCTGGAAGAGAGTCTCCGTGGAGAATCAAGACGATCACTGGCTTTCCGCTCGGAGGTTTCTGTCTGGTGGCGGGGGGCAAAGGCCGAACATGGCAATCCCAAGGATGATGTGCGCTTCTCCCGCTTGGCCACCGAGATTCTCTTGCACTGGTTGCATCGGTTCCTGTTTGCGCATTATTTGAAGCGCTTCCTGACCGACGCGGCGGGCATTGATGATCTCGGTGTAGCATCGACGCCACAGGATGCAGAGAAGATTTTCAAGGCGATTTCTTCCAAGCGTGATTTCGCGCAAGTTTTCAGCCCTCGTATGGGCGCAGCTCTCCTGCCGACGCGGGTGTGGCGCGATCTACTGTCGTTCAACGATTTTCTCAAGGCCGTGCGTATCGACAAGCTGGATCAGCACCTGTTTCACATAACCCTGCAAGCGGTTCGCCAGGAGAGTCAGCGCAAGGTCGCAGGCCAGTTCTGTACTCCGCCCGCCCTTGCTGAATTATTGGCGCGCTTGACAATTGACGATTTGAACGCCCCCGTGCTTGATCCGTGTTGCGGCACAGGAACCATAGCCCGTGCCGTCTATGATCTGAAGACAACCTGCGGCATTTCGTCCGCGGCAGCGGTCAGGACGACGTGGGCGTCCGACCTGTACGCGATGCCACTGCAATTTGCCACGTTAGCACTTGCCTCCGGCGAGTCCCCCTTTGAAACGCTACTCGTGTTTGGTCACGACGTATTGACGCTAACACCTGGCATACCCATTGCTTTCACGGACGCAAAGTCGGGAAAGCCAATGACCAAGAAGTTGCCGCATTTTCCTGCCGTCGTGCTCAACCCTCC
>JAAYEH010000429.1 GCA_012728855.1 Rhodopirellula sp.
CTTCACGTCGTTCTCGGCTCGTGCAGTTGGTTGAAGTATTGAACACGTTCATTCTACCCCCAAGCGAGTGAGTTGCAATCCCGCAGCCACTGGACCCGCTGGACGCCCCGTCTTTCTGGGATTGCGAAGGACGATTCGGACAGCGACAGCAGTTTCTCGAGGGGAAGCATCCGCTCGGTCTGTGGAACCGCTTTGCGGTTCGCTCGTTTGCACCAAACCGGCACCCCAGGGTGGCCGCTCCGCGGCCACACGAAAGCGGTTCAGCGCATAGCTGTTCCCCGTGATGCCATACTACGCATAGTGGCCGCGTAGCTTCTCACTCAGTTTCTGGCACTGCTCGGCGATGGGCCGATGCCGGTTGCTCCGGCACCACTGGGAGATCGTCCGTAATCCCCGCGTGAAGCGGCTGGAGGATGTCTTGCGTTTCAAGGCCGTTCTGGTGGAGGATGAGTCCCAGGCGCTCTCTTGGGTATCCTCTCCGGAAATGGCCCTGACCACGTTGTCGCCTTCGATTGCGTCTACGCCTCCAATTCGATGACTTCCAGCCCGGGGATCCTCGCGAAGTCCGCGGTGTTGGTCGTCATGACCGCGCTGGTGTAATGCTTGGCCGTTGCCGCAATGATCAAGTCGTGCGCGCCGACCAACTCTCCGCGTGCAGTCAGCAACGCGAACAATTCAGCGTGGACGCGCGCGACTTCCATGGTGAAGTCGAAGATTGGGATCTGCGATAAGATCGCTTCGACGAAAGCCGACCGCTTCTGCCGGCGCGCCTCCGTATCCGCACGGTGGACACCTACAAGCAACTCCGAGGCGGTGATGACGCTGATTGCCGCATCGCCGCGATGCTGCCACGGGGAGAAATCAATCTCCTGTCCGGCTCGCTCCCAACGAACGAAAACATTCGTGTCGATGATCAGGCCCATGGGTCCGACTCCGGTGGGAGTTGCTTGCGGATTCGAGCGACATCGTCCGCAAAGGCTTGCGCGTCAGCCGAGAGGGACGGAAGGTCGGCGAAGAAGCGATTGAGATCGGCGACAGGCATTCTGCGTCCGGCCGGTGACAATCTTGCCACGACTTGATGGTTCCTTTCCAACTCGACGGTCACGCCGTCGCGGACAACCCGCTCAAGCAACTCCTCGAATTGACGGCCCGCTTCGCCGACGGACACACGATTCATGAGACTCTTCCTCGCTTTGGGGCTGTGATCGCAGGGCCAGCAGGGACAGATTCTTAACAGCCGCCGCAACGACGCCCCTGAATGTCATTATGTTAGATGCTTACGACGTGAACGCTTATTCTTGTATTCTATCGCGGACAACGCTTGGCCAGCAAGGGCGGCCAGCCCCTGCCACCGAAGCGGGAAAGTGCGAAAGAAGCGACAGAGCCCGGAAGGGGCAGGCAATGCGGCCATGGACCGGCCTGGTGGGGACAGCGGGGACGTTCGAGATACCATGAAAGAGCCGAGGTCTCCAAGAAAAGTATGCTTGGGAGCCCGTTTTGAACCCAAGTTTACGCTTTCCAGGAGACCTCAGAACGCTTCATCTCGGTATCGACCAGCACAAGCGGCAGTTGACGGTGAATTTACGAGGCGAAGACGGATCGGTGATCCTCAAGCGACGGGTAAGCAAGCAGTGGGAGAAGGTTCGTACGTTCGTAACCGTTCACGGGGCGGGAAAGAGGGGGACAGGTCCATGTTTTCGGCGAACGTCTCTTGCGCCAAAATGCATCAACCGGCCGGAAAATGGACCAGTCCCCGGCCGCCCCGTGAACGGTAACGTACGTTCTTAGCGGATCTTGCCGAGAAGGCCGAGCGGAAGGGGGTTTCCTGGCGATGCTGGAAGTGTGCGGCATGAACCCCTGGCTCTTGGACATGCTGCGGGAATACGGTTGTCGGGAAGTTGTCGTGATC
>JAAYEH010000430.1 GCA_012728855.1 Rhodopirellula sp.
AGCGGCTCGTCCAAACCCGGCCGGGCTCGACCGCCGAACCGGCCGTGTGGTCCTCGGCGAGCTTCTTCAGTTGGGGAACGAGTTCGGGGCTAGCAATGCTAGCATTCTTCCGGCCCCCCTTTTTTTCAACGTTCCGCTTAATTACTTGATTTCTTGCTCTGGCGTCGATTCAGGATAATACCGACAATCCTTTCCCGCAAGGCGGAAAGGAGGCCGGTATGTCGCGGTTCCAGATGGATCGATCGAGGGTTCGGGAAGTGGTTTTGGTTCGTCAAGATCGAAGTTGCCCGGCGTGCGGTGCAAAGATGCGTGTACAGTGCGAGCGTACTCGCATCATCCATACGCTCCAGGGTCCGGTGCGTCTGATCGTCAAGCTGCTTCAATGCGGCAACGAGGAATGTGACTCTACGAAAACCTTCGCGCCGGAGGAGGAAGCCAAGTATGCGATGCCGCGGTGGGGGATCGGCTGGGACGTTTTCTGCTGGATGGGCCAGCGGCGGTTCGCCCGGCATTGGTCCGTGTGCCAAATTCGCCACGAACTGGCCGACAGTTACGACATTCCCTTGTCGGACGACGCGATCGAGGACCATCTCGCTTCGTACCAGAACATGGTTGCCGCCCGGCATCAGGACTTGGGGGAAATGAAACGGGCATACCGTGCTACGCGCAAGGTGGTCCTCACGATCGACGGCTTGCAACCGGAGAAGGGGCATGAGACGCTCTATGTTGTCCGCGAAGCAACCGGCAAACGCGTCTGGTTTGCCGAACCGCTGCTGTCGGGCACGACGACCGAAATCAGGAAACTGTTTGTCCGCGCCAAAGACCTGGTCCGAACGCTGCGTTTGGACGTCGTGCTTTGGATTTCGGACAAGCAGGACGCCTTTCTCAAGTGCGTTGCCACGGAATTTCCCGGGGTGCCCCACCGGTATTGCGAAAACCACTTCTTCCGCGACCTGGCCAAGCCGGTTCTCGACCTGGACAGCACGGCGAAGACGAAAATGCGGGCCAAAGTCCGGGGTTTGAGGGCCTTGGAGCGTGAAATCCTCGACTCGCGGCAAGCGGCTGCGCGACCGTCGTCGGCAAGTCGGAAACGGACGTTGTTGCTGGCCGGGGCGAGTGGCAACGCGGTGCTCGACTATTGCAGTGCGGTGCGCGGCATTCTGAACGACAATCACGGCGGTCCTGCTCATCCGGCTGGGCTGCGAATGCTCGAAGCGCTGGGTGACGTGCAGAAGTCGCTCAGGCGCGTCGCAACGTCCGGGAACGTCGGGCCGGCGATCGATCTGCTGGCCCGACTGGCGGAGTTTATTGATCGTGGCGTGGCGGATCAGCGAAAATCGTTCACGCACGTGCGGCAATACACCCGACAGGTGCGTCAGATAATGAAGTTGGTGACCAGTGAAGATGGCTTGCCGCTGGCAAAACGCAAGTCGCGATTTGCCGCGAAGCTCGATGAATTTCAACGTCGTGAGGATGATGGGGTCTATGTGCATTTCGCGAAAGTGATGGCGTCGTTTCGCCCCGGCTTGTTTGTACGTGCCAAGACCGCGTATCCTCGCGACAACCTGGATCTGGAGCGCTGGTTTCGTTGTCCGAAGTCGCATGAGCGTCGTATTCACGGTCATCGCCATGCAGGGGTTCGTATCGTGCGGGACGGCCCGACGTTAATTCCGACTCTCGATGCCCACGCAAGCCATCTCCGTGTTTTCAGCCGTGAAGATCTCTTTCCGTTCCGGTTCGCTTCCCCTCCACCAAGCCAGGTCGCTGCACAACAACGTCACGTCATCATGCGGCAAAGTCGCTCGAAAAAAAACGACGCGTCTTGCTCAGAACATTAGAACACCAGATCTTGAAAATCAAGTAATTAAGCGGAACGTTGCTTTTTTTCGGACGCGACTCTCAGCCGCGTCCTCGGGAAGCTGCTCGACGTCGGCCAACCCGCGTCGCACGGTATGCGGATCACACCCGAACAACCTGGCGATATAGGCCACCCCGCCGTGTCCGAG
>JAAYEH010000431.1 GCA_012728855.1 Rhodopirellula sp.
CGTCGCGTGAAAGTACTCATGATCCGTCTCCTCGTTCGACCCTTGATCCATACGCCAACCAGATATGCACAGGCCGGCCACACGGCGTCCATGCTAGCGAAACGGCAAACGGTGTTCAACTTCGCCGCCCGTCGGTCTTCGCCCGAAGCACCCATGCCCTTGCTTTCTCAAGACTCCCCCGGTTACACTTCACTGGCAATCCGCGACGGATTTCGCAAATGAACTCGGCGTACTCAACACAGCAACAAGATCACCGGAGAGAGTCATGTCTCGATTTGCCTCCCTGTTTCTGGCGGTTCTTGCACTCCTGGCAACGTCGGACGCCGCCCGGTCAGCCGACAAGAAGCCCTTCCGGGCGGGTGTTGCGACCAGCAACATCACACCCTGGCTGGGCGACGGGCTGGTCGGTAACTTCGGCACTCCGCCGCCCGCAAAGCATGTTCACGACGAACTACACGCGCGGTGCTTCGTCCTCGACGACGGCAACACGCGAATCGCGATCGTGATCAACGACAATATCTACATCAGCCGCGAGGTGCTCGACGAAGCCAAGCGGCAGATCAGCGAGGCCACGGGCCTGCCGCCCGAGCAGATGCTCATGTCGGGGACGCACACCCATTCGTCGGTCAGCGCCCGCTGGAAGAACCCGCTTCAGCCGGAGAAGGAATTCACCGAGTACCAGCAATTCGTGGCCCATCGGATTGCCGACGGCGTGCGCTGCGCGATCAACAACCTTCAGCCGGCAAAGATCGCCTGGGGCACGGTCGACCTGCCCGGGCAGGTCTTCTGCCGGCGCTGGCTGATGAAGCCGGGCACGGAGCTGTTCAATCCCTTCGGGGAACCCGACCTGGCGAAGATGAATCCGGGCAACCGGCCCGACCTGCTGAAGCCGGCCAGCCCGGTCGATCCCCAGATCGGCTTCTTCGCGCTAGAGACCGCCGAAGGGCGTCCGATGGGCCTGCTGGCCAACTATTCGCTGCACTACGTGGGCGGAACGGGTCCGAACCACATCTCGGCCGACTACTTTGCCATGTTTGCCGACCGGATCCAGGAACTGCTGGGCGCCGACCGGCTCGATCCACCCTTCGTGGCCGCCATGAGCAATGGCACCAGCGGCAACATCAACAACAACGACTACTCGGTCCCTCGCGAGAAACGCAAACCGTACGAGCAGATGCGGCTGGTTGCCGACCAGTGTGCCCAGGCCGTTTTCCAGCAGTACAAAGGACTCGTGTGGCACGATTGGGTGCCGCTGGGCATGCGTCAGCGGGAATTGGAACTCGGGGTGCGCAAGCCGACACCCGCCCAGCTTGAACATGCCCGAAAGATCCTCGCCGAGCCCGCGCGTCCCGACAAATTCCCCCATGAGCGCAACTATGCCGAGCGAGCTATTCAGCAGCTCGAGTCGCCCGAAACGGTGCGGGTGGTCCTTCAGGCCGTCCGCATCGGAGAACTTGGCATTTCCGCCATCCCCTTCGAGGTATTCTCGGACATCGGCCTGGAGTTGAAGGCTCGCAACCCGTTCAAGCCGAGCTTTACGATCGAACTGGCCAACGGCGGATACGGCTATCTGCCAGCGCCCGAGCAACATAAGCAGGGGGGCTACGAAACGTGGCTAGGCACCAATAAAGTGGAGATCCAGGCCTCGGTGAAGATCGTCGACGCGCTCCTGGAGATGTTCGCCGAGCTGAAGTAGCTTCGATAAAAAATCGGATGCCACTACTTCGGCAGACGCCAGTGGGTGCCCATCAGGCAGGGTTTTTCGTCAGGCCGATCCTTCTGATAGTAGATCGTCAGGACGGAGCCGTCGCTCAGTTGCGTGGAGGCCGGGTAGCCCAGATTGCCGTCCGGCGCGTCGACCAGGGTGATTTCGTGCTTGAGGTTCCATGTCTGGCCGTTGTCGGAGGAAAGGCAGGCCCGTTGTCCGTAGGGCGGGCGACGATGTCCGTACACGAGCAACATGGTCTCCTCCACTCGATAGTGTTCTTGGCGTGATCGGGCAGGGTCACGTTCAGCTTGCGGAAGGGGATCGTCTTGGCCAGGTGGAACAGGTGCTTGGAAATGCTGCCGGAATCCACCGAGTCGATCAGGCCGCGGGTGCCCGGGTCGGCCTGCGCATTGCCGGGCGCCTTGCCGTCGATGCGTCGGAGGTATTCACCGTTTCTCGCTGCCAAGATTTGGGCACTCTTCCGCAGTTCGTCGAGTCGGAACCGGCACCGCAGCTCGATTCCCAGGCGACGCTGTAACCCCGGCGCATCGCCCCATTGGAGCATAGACTGTCCTTTCTTGGTTCACGGCGGCCAGGATGCAGGCCAAAGCGGCCCTGTCGCGGACTGCCCGTCTCAGCGCGTCTCAACGTCGAGGGAAACACCTTGCACGGCGATGCAGCCTCACTTCCCCGGCGACCGGAGCGTTTCGCTGCTGCGATCTTCCTGCTCGAAGCCGCTCCGCATGTCTTCCGGATCGTCCATCGAGGGAGAATCGAGCAGCCTGGACCAGTCGAACCCGCGGTCGAACGGTTTCAGCGCCTTGGCCGGATCGAACAGCCGCGCATCGACCGGTTTCGGCGTATAGGGAGTGAAGTCGGGTTCATTGCTGAAACAGTCGCTTGGCATGGCCGCCGTAGCGTCGAAGTGGTTCAGGCACGGCAAATCCAAAAGGGTGAAGATCATCTTCATGATCGAGCCGAAGTTCAAGAGGGTGCTGGAAACCGAACCCTTCTTCACGTAGGGACTTATCAGCATCAGCAGCGAGCGATGAGCATCGACGTGATCGCGGCCTCCCTGCGGGTCGTCCTCGGTGACGAGGATCAGCATGTTCTTCCAGTAGGGAGTGCGTGAGAGGAACCGTACCACGCGCGCCAGGGCCAAGTCGTTGTCGGCCATGTACGATTCCTTGAACGGATAACCGGTGGCCGGGCTTTCGTCGGTCAGGTGGTCGTTGGGCAGCACCATGGTGACCAGCCGGGGGAACTTCTCCCGCCCGCTGGCCCACTTCTCGCGGTACTCCTCTTCGAACATGTCGACGCGGAACTGGTCGGGGATGTGCATGTTGAACGTGGCGAACTTGCGCGACGTGTTGTCCAGCAGCGGCTTGGGAAGCGGGATGCTCACGCGCATCTGCATGCCGGTGTACTTGTGGATCTGCTCTTCGATGCTGGCGGGCATCTCGGTGCCAAAGCCGAAGTTGAAGAATGGAACCCCGTGGCGATCGAGGTGTTCCCAGAGGGCCCCCGCTTCGTTGTAGTCTTCAGGGAAGACGCCCGCGGCGGAACCAGCCACGTAACGCCGCCCCGGAGCGGAGCTGAACAGCCGAGCCTCGATTCGCGAGCGCGCGTTGACTTCGACCCATTCGTTCGGATAGACGCCCACCACCCAGCGATGCCCCGTATTCGACTGATCCGAGTCGCAGTAGAAGTTGTCGCATAGGGCAAAGCGATCGGCCAAGGCCTGGTGGTTGGGGGTGACATTGACATCCTCCACCTTCGCGCCTGCCTTGTTGGTGATCGTGGCGTGACAGCCCAGCCCGGCCAGCGTGGGGTCTCCCGCTACGTTCCTGCGCTCTCCGAAGACCTGATCGAAGGTGCGGTTCTCCTTGACGATGAAAACGATGTGCCGGATGGGACTCGGACGCAATCGCGGGGCCGGCGGCAGCAGACTGCGGCCATCGTCGGTCAGCTCGCGCTTCCGATAGGTGTTGGCCACGACCTGCCGTGTGTAATCGGCCAACCGGGCCGCATCGGGGACGTCGATCACCTGGAATAGTCCCTGCATGATGTCGCCCGGATGCGAGCCTCGGGCCGGGGCCACGAAGTCGCGCCCGCCGTTGGGTCCAGAGCCGACTCCCTTGGGACTGCAGACGAAAAGCCGCTTGCCGTCGCGCGAGACGCGCACTAACGAGCAGAACCAGCCGGCCGGAATGTAGCCGGCCAGCCTCCGCCGCTCCAGATCGACCACGGCAACCGCGTTCAGCCCGGCGCAGGCTACGTAGAGCGACTGCTCATCGGGGCTCAAGGCGATCGAGAAGGGCAACACGCCGCGTAGCGTTTCCAGCCCCGGCACGAGCAGCTCGACCTGGTCCACGATTGTGTTGCGCTGGACGTCGATGACCGAGATGGTGTCGTGCGTGGCGTTGGAGACATAGGCGAACCGCTGGCTCGCGACCACCGTGCTGGGACTGGCGCCGCCGACGGTGTTGGTATCGCCGCGCCGTTGGCCCACCAGGTAGCCGGTCTTGATCTTGGCCTCGACCCGGCCGGTCTGCAACTCGACCTTAAAGACCGA
>JAAYEH010000432.1 GCA_012728855.1 Rhodopirellula sp.
CGAGACGGAGGCTGATGTCGCCGATGGGGAGGGGGAGGGGTCCTCCGGTTCGTTTGTCTGGGAGGACTACCAGCCTTTCAATCCCGCTCAGGACTTTCGCGCCGGCAAGGCGTATTTCACGGTTTATCTTCAGCGCCGGCCCAAAGAAATAGGCCCGCTTGTTCGACGGCCCTATATCATCACCGGCGATCGTGAAATGTTCGCCTTGAACAAGGCGGAGCTTGACGCCCGCGGCCTGCGCCTCCAGCGCGGGGATCAAATCCCCTCCGACACATCCCGCTGGTCAGCCTCACGCTCTGCAAAGAACGGCGTCCATGCGTTCATCCAGGGCGAGGCATCCGTTGACCCCGTCGCCCTTTTCGAGCGCATCCGCGGCTTCTTCGCCAAGTACCTCGATTATCCCGAGCCTCTTTACTACGACTTTATCTCCCTGTGGTGCATGGGGACGTATTTCTTTATGGGTTTTGAGAGCTATCCCTATGTTTACCTCTCCGGCACGAAGCGCACCGGCAAGACCCGCACAATCGAAATCGCCGCCCCCCTTTGCTTCAACTCTGTTATGTCCGCCTCGATGACCGACGCCGCCATGTACCGCTCGACCGAGAACGACCGCTGCACCATCTTCCACGACGAGGCGGCCAAGTATTGCAGGAAGAACAAGAACGACCTATCCGAGCGCCTCGAGATATTCAACTCCGGCTACAAGAGGAGCGGCTCCGTCCGCCGCTGCGTGGGCGATGACAGCATCCCCACCGACTTCTCAACCTACAGCCCCAAACTACTCGCCAGCATTGAAGGCCTCGAGCAGACCTCCGCCGACAGGACAATCACCCTTCACCTTCTCCGTGCGAAAGACGAGGTCCCCAAGTTTTCTCATCGTCGCGAGGAGGCCGCTTTTCAGGAAATGCGAAATGGTCTCTACGTTCTCGCTCTCAAGTATCACACCGAAGTCGCGAAGATTTACTCCGGCCTGGAGATGGTGAAAGGTTTGAAGGACAGGGAGGATGAACTTTGGAGCCCCATCTTCGCACTTGCCGAGTTTATTGACGGCTACCTTCTGGCGCGAGATCCCGGCATAGCCGAGGCCGATCTCTTATCATCAAGGATGATCAAGCTCGCCTTTATGTGCCGTGACCGCAAGCAGGAAGACGAGATGGAGGAGAACCCCGACCAGCGGATTCTCGCCGCGCTCCTCGAGTTTCTCGACGAGAACGATCCCATGCTTGATCAGGACGGCACTCAGACCGAGTTTTACGTCTCGGATGTTGTTCTGTCATACATCAAAGAGCGCGAGGGACTTGACTGGGTGACGAAACACTACCTCGGGAAAGCGCTCTCGAAGCTCCAGATTCTCAAGGACAGGAAGAACGATAGGCCCTATCTCCGCGTTGAAGGACACCGCCTCATCCGGTCGGGGAAACAGGTGTTGTGCTATCGCCTTTCGCCCAGCCGAGTAAATGATGTGGCCGAGCGTTACGCCATCCGGGGAACGGATAGCATTGCCGAGGCCGGAAAATCCTAACCATGAATCCTAACCAAAATCCTAACAACCATAACTTACTGCGGTTCTATCTATTGCGCCTTATTTCACCCCTTCTGGTTAGCTTTTTAGGCTTTTTTCCGAGGGAGGCCCAGGCCTCGTTTCCCCCCTGTTTCGCTGGCGGGGGGAGGGAGGAAATCACCCTCCTGGCTTCCCGGAGAAATCCCCCTAACAATCCTAACCACAGCCTGGCTTTTCACCGTAACGCCTTGCATGTCAGGCTAATCGAGTGGTTAGCATTTCTGGATAGCTTTTCCGCAACACCCCCCAAAATCCTAACCACGAGGAGAAAACCCTAACCATGAACACCAAGGAAAGAATCATCCGCTCGAAACTGGCGAGGCTCGACCCATCGAATAACGCTGCCCTCATCGCCAGGCTGAATGCAGAGCTTGCGCAGCGGCCCAAAGCCGAGCCGCCCGGAGAACAGCCCCCGGTGAAATCCAATGTAGCTCCTGAACCCAAGCACTCCTCGCCGCTGACTGAAGCGGATGTTGAGAACTTCCGCTCCCTCAATACCGATGTGCTTATCCGCTCCGCTGCGTTCGGCGATATTTGGCTCGTGCCGGAGCGCACCGGCGCCGGCCGCTTTGAACTTCTCCCCGCGGAGGTCCTTGCACTCGAACAGGCGCACGAGATGTTCGACGCGAGGATTGTTGAGGTCACGAAAAATGTCCCGGCTTGATTACCGATACAAAGAAATTTGCTATGACCCCTCCGTTCTTGAGGCCATTTTCCCTGCTCCCGTTCCCAAGGATAATGGTGAAGAGGACGAAAGACGGAAAGAGCGTGCGCGCTTTGTCCGCTCAAAGATGCGCGAGGTTAGGAAAGCAATGGCCTGGAGCCTCACCACCCGGCAGAACGAATGCCTGACACTCTACTATCTCCATGGGCAGCCCCAACGCGAAATCGCCGCACGTCTCGGCATTCACCAGACGACCGTCTCGCAGCACGTTCAGTATGCTCTGAAGAAGCTTCGCCGGGTTTGTTGTGCCTAAACTTCACCCCCGTGCTCCAGCGTCCGCTCTCCATTTCCCTTTGCGATAAACGACTTGCGGGTATACAATGATTCTGTTCGTAACAAACATAACAGACAGCCAGTTAATCATGCTCAATCTGATGGATAAGCACGTTATCTCAAAACAGCGCGTCGTAGACCATGGCGAGGTGTTGACCGGCAAGCGCGAGGTCAACGCCATGCTCGATCTTGTGAAGCAGGAAACAGAACGGATCGAGTCTCGATTTCTCGAACCGGCTTGTGGGACTGGCAATTTCCTCACGGAAATCTTGAAACGAAAACTGCGGGTTGTTGAAACTCGCTACGCGAAAGCCCAACTGGAATACGAGCGCTATGCCATTCTTGCTGTATCCTCCATCTACGGCATTGACATCCTCGATGACAACGTTCGGCAGTGCCGCCATCGGCTTTATGGTGTGTTCGACTGCGATTATTATTCCCGGCTTTTCAAGAACCGCGCCAAGAACAAATGCCGCGAGGCGGTCCGGTTCATTCTCGACCGAAACATCATTTGGGGCGATGCCCTGACCCTCAAGACGGTCGGCGAGAACCCCGGCTACATCGTTTTTTCCGAATGGTCGCCGGTCAACGGGAGCATGCTCAAACGGCGGGACTTCACCTTTCACGGCCTGCTGGCGCACGAGGGCATAAAGGAGCTGCCGCTCTTCTCCGATCTTGGCGAAAACGTGTTCATCCCCACGCCGGAGAAGGAATATCCCCCGGTCCACTTCATGGAGATCGCCCATGTTCAACAGTAGCGGCTACAACCCCGACGTACTCTCGTGCATCGCCAACCTAAGCAGCGACGAGGTCTTCACCCCGCCTCAACTGGTGAACCATATTCTTGACCTGCTGCCGGAAGAACTCTGGAGCGACAAGAAAGCCACGTTCCTTGATCCTGGCTGCAAGTCGGGCGTGTTCCTGCGCGAGATCGCCAAGCGGCTGGACAAAGGACTGGAGCAGCAAATCCCCGACCGCCAGAAGCGGATGAACCACATCTTCAAGAACCAGCTTTACGGACTCGGCATCACGGAGTTGACCGCCCTGCTATCGCGCCGGTCCGTGTACTGCTCCAAGACGGCCAACGGCAAGTATTCCGTCTGCGCAGCCTTCGACAGCCCGGAAGGCAATGTCCGTTTCGGGCGCGTGGAACATGCATGGGAGAATGGCCGTTGCGTGTACTGCGGAGCCAACAAGGAGAACTATGAAAGGGGCGGCGAACTGGAAAGCCACGCCTACGCCTTTATTCACACCAACAAGCCGGAGGAAATTTTCAACATGAAATTCGACGTAATCATAGGCAATCCCCCTTACCAGTTGAGCGATGGCGGTTTCGGCAGAAGCGCATCGCCCATCTACCAGAACTTTGTTCAACAGGCCAAGAAACTGAACCCGCGATTCCTGACTATGATTATTCCTTCGCGATGGTTTGGAGGTGGCAAGGGCTTGGACGAGTTCCGAGGCGAAATGCTGAACGATGACCGCGTCCGGAAGATCGTGGACTTTGAGGATTCATCGGAGGTCTTTCCTGGCGTCAGCGTAGCGGGAGGAATCTGCTACTTCCTGTGGGAGCGTGACTACAAGGGACCATGCGAAATCGTGAACATGCATGGTGGCATCGAAGCTGTCTCCACAAGACGCCTGAACGAGTTCAATACATTCATCAGGCACGGGCAAGCAGTACCCATCATCAGAAAGGTCCTCTCGCGTAATGAGAAGCGGATGAACGAACAAGTATCGGCCTACAAACCATTCGGTTTGCGGACATACGTCAAGCCTCAGCGGACAGGTGACATCATCCTCCACTGGCAGAAGGGAGAGGGGCCGTACAAGCGAAAGGACATCACCGTCGGGGTCGAGATGATAGACAAGTGGAAGGTCATCTGTTCCCGTTCTGGTCATGAACATGCGGGCAATCCCGGAAGTGACGGCGCGAGACGTGTTCTTGCGAAGACCGTAGTGTTACCGCCGGGCACGATCTGCACCGAAACCTATCTGGTTATTGGCAGTTACTCGACAGAGGAAGAGGCCAAGAATCTTTTGCCCTACATGAAGACCCGCTTCTTCCGCTTCCTCATGTCGCTATTCATGTATTCACACGGCATCACGAAGGAAACCTACGCATTCATCCCGATTCTTGACATGACCAAGCGTTGGACGGATGAAAAGCTCTACAAGCGCTACGGCCTCAGCCAAGAGGACATTGCCTTCATTGAATCGAAAATCCGCCCGATGGAGGCGAACGATGAGTAACGGCTTCTTCCCGCCGCGCCCGGCATCGCGGCCCACGATCTACGCCTACGAGGATACGAACCCGCAATACGCGGGTCTGATGAAGGTGGGGTACACAACGCGGACTGCAAAGGAACGTCTCGACGAAATATACCCGATAAAGACACCTGGCAAGCCACCGTTCCTGATTTATCTTGAAGAGTCTGCCATGCGCGGCGATGGGACGGTCTTCACCGACCATGACGTACACCGGATGCTGCGGCTTAACGGCATCAAGAACCCAGAAGGAGAGTGGTTCCGTTGCACGGTTGCCCACGTCAAGGCGGCCATCATTGCCGTGCGGACCGGCCAACTGAACGAAGAGAATCGGTCGCTGGATTTCAAGATGCGCCCCGAGCAGGAAGCGGCAGTCGAGCAGACGGCGGCCTACTTCGCCAGTTGGCGCAAGGAGCGGGGCAACCGGAACAAGCCGCCGCATTTCCTTTGGAACGCCAAGATGCGTTTCGGGAAGACATTCGCCACCTATCAGTTGGCGAAGAAGATGGGCTGGCGGAAGGTACTGGTCCTGACCTTCAAGCCGGCGGTGCAAAGCGCCTGGGAAGAGGACTTGAAGTGTCACGTGGACTTCAAGGGCTGGCAGTTCATCAAACCCGGCGGACTGACTTACGAACAGGCAGACAAGAAACGGCCGTTCGTCTGTTTCGGATCATTTCAAGACTACCTTGGCCGCAACCCCAGCACGGGCGGCATCAAGACGAAAAACGAATGGGTCCACTCGACGCATTGGGATTGCGTCGTTCTGGATGAGTACCACTACGGCGCATGGCGGGAGAATGCGAAGGAACTCTTTGAGTCAGAAGACGAGAAGGAGCGCAAGTTCGCTGAGGGCGAAGGCATTGAGGATTTCGACGAAGACATCATGCCGATCACTACGGACGGTTATCTTTACCTGTCCGGCACACCCTTCCGGGCTATCGCTTCCGGCGAGTTCATCGAGGAGCAAATCTTCAACTGGACTTATTCCGACGAACAGCGTTCGAAACGAGACTGGAAGGGCACCGCCAACCCCTACGCCGCGTTGCCCCGAATGGTACTCCTGACCTACCAACTGCCGGATGCAATTCGGGAAATCGCCATGCAGGGAGAGTTCAACGAGTTCGACTTGAACGTTTTCTTTTCCGCCGAAGGACTCGGCGAGCAGGCAAAATTCAAGTACGAAGATGAGGTCCAGAAATGGCTGGACCTTATCCGCGGCGCGTTTATGCCGACCAGCGTTGACAACCTGAAACTCGGTGCGCAGAAGCCACCCATGCCGTTCTCGGATGCGCGGCTCATGGGCGTGCTTTCGCATTCCTTTTGGTTCCTGCCGAGCGTGGCGGCCTGTCACGCCATGCGCAATCTGCTGGCGAAGAAACAGAACCGGTTCTACCAAGACTATAAGGTCATTGTGGCAGCGGGGAGCGCCGCTGGAATCGGCGTGGCAGCCTTGCCCCCGGTGCAGGAGGCGATGGACGATCCCCTCACAACCAAGACCATCACCCTGTCTTGCGGGAAGCTGACAACGGGCGTGACGGTGAAGCCGTGGACGGGCATTCTCATGCTGCGCAACTCCTCCAGCCCAGAAACATATTTTCAGGCGGCCTTCCGTGTGCAATCGCCTTGGACGGTGCGCAACCCGGACGGCGCGTCTCCAAACTCCGAGCAGATTATCAAGGAGGAGTGCTATGTCTTCGACTTCGCCCCGGACCGAGCGTTGCGACAGATTGCCGACTACAGTTGCCGGTTGAACGTGAACGAGGCGAACCCAGAAAAGAAGGTGGAGGAGTTCATCAGCTTCCTGCCGGTTCTGGCTTACGACGGAAGTTCCATGAAGCAGATTGACGCCGCCGGGATCCTCGACATGGCGATGAGCGGCACCACGGCAACCCTGCTGGCGCGGCGCTGGGAAAGCGCGTTGCTGGTTAATGCGGATAACGGAACCCTGCAACGGCTCATGAACAACAAGGCGGCGATGGATGCGCTCATGAGCATCGAAGGCTTCCGCAACCTGAATCAGGACATCGAGACAATCATCAACAAGTCTGAGGCCGTGAAGAAGGCAAGAAAGGAAGCCAATGATGAAGAGCTTTCCGCCAAGAAAAAGAAAGAGCTGACCGAAGATGAGAAGGAATATAAGAGTCTGCGAAAGCAGATTCAGGAAAAGCTTATCAAGTTTGCCACCCGGGTCCCGATCTTTATGTATCTGACCGATTACCGGGAACGATGTCTAAAGGATGTTATCACCCAACTGGAACCGGGCTTATTCAAGAAGGTAACCGGATTGAAGGTGAATGACTTTGAACTGCTTGTGAGCCTCGGTGTTTTCAATAGCGCGCTGATGAACGATGCGGTCTTTAAATTCAAACGCTACGAGGATTCGAGTTTGAGTTACACCGGCATCAACAAGCACGAAGGCGAGGATATCGGCCTTTATGACACCGTGCTGAGCCGAAAGGATGTTCAGGCAGTCTTTGAGAATGTGCCTGCCAAGATGTGAGCTCTGTACAGCGTTGGAACACTGTCCCGTCAACCTACAGTCAGCCCTCTGACCCCGCACCGCTCCGCCGGGCCGCCACTTCGCGGCGGCCCAGCTCCGCTTCGCCCGCGCCCGAGCCCCGGCCTGTCACGCTTCTTGCTTTCGGCCTTGCCCCTTCGGGGCATCCCTCCGGCGACTGAAAACTCGCCTTCCGGCTCGTTTCAGTCGCCTCCGGGACCGGCCGCAAGAAGCGCGCCAGGCCTCGCTCTCCTCCGGTTTTTGTAAATCTTCTCCCCGCGCAACAGTAGTAAGGGGGAAAAGCCCCCTCTCGTGTCAGCTCCTCTCCGCTTCGTCGCTTGCTCACCGGGCGCTACGGCCCTCCTCCGACAACTCGCGTTATTGTCGCCAGACGGCCTGAGAAACGGCCGACTGGCGACACGCTCGCTGTCTCCGGAGGGCACACTCGCGAGATTCTCCGGTGCTCGGCGACGCGTGCCGCGTCGCCTGCGCTCCTCGAAACTCGCTCGCTCTCCGCTGCCCTGCTCGCCGGCGCTTCAGGAGCGCTCTCGCTTCGCTCGGCGGTCAGCAGACGCGGTCGGCTTCGCCTCCCTCGACTGCTGACCGCGCGCGCTCCTTTCGCTTGGCTCGCTGAGCAAGCTCCTGCGCTCCGTTCCGCCGCCACTCGCCGCCCCTTTTCCCCCTCTCCCGGCTTCGCCGGGATTCACCCCCTTTTACCTCCCCCTTGCCCCTTCGCGTCGCTCCGGCTACGTCTGGAACACCGGCCTATTTCGGAGCTCGTTCGGCAGGCTGTAGCGGCTCCGGGTCTCGGCATGCTTCGTCGCTGCGCTCCTCACCACCGGGCAGGACGGCGGTCAGCAGGCCTCGCGCCGGGGGACCCAATTTCCCTTTCCGTCACTCGGCCTGCGAGACCGCCTTTCCCATAATGACGTCATTATGGGAACCAGCCCTTGCCTCAACCCTCCGCTCGCCCTTCGGGTTTACATAACTTCGTTATGTGAAACTACACCTGCCCTCACTCGCTCCTAAGAAGACTATGGCCGGGTTCCAACCTCCGCCTCCGCTCCGCGAACTTCAACCCCCTTCTGCCCATGCGCCTTGCCCCACCTCCGGCGGCGCAAGACGCCCCTTCCCTCGGCCCCGCTTCCCCCACTCTTGGGGGAAGCGCCCCCTACGGCATATCATGCACAAAGCGGAGCTGAAACGGAGGGAATCCCCCTGATAAAGAAAAATCCCCACATCATCTTTCGCCAATGCGGGGCCTTCTCGGGAGCCAGGAACCACGCCACCTATGCTGAGCGGTGATCCGGCCGATGCAATTTCAGATACTTTTCTCAGAAGCGAGGAACTTTTTGAATTTCAAAGCAAAATGTTTAACGTGGGACTTGGCGCAAAGCTCTTTCAAATACGGCGACTTTGGCTCCGGATCGATGACGTAAACCCGTCTGTTTGTGTTCTTGAGGTATGTACCAATTGTATCGACTGCTTTCTTATCGCTCTCGCTGAAGTTATAGCCAATTACCCATAGCTCATGAAATGAGATTAAAACATCGGGGATATGTTCCCATGTCAGCTTCAAAAATTGGTAGTCCGAACGTTTTAGTACGTCGTCCTTGTTGAGTTCGGGGAGTATAAGGAATGACTGCTTGCCTTTGATATTGAACTGATCCCAGTAAAAGTGCGAGATTCCGAGCTTGTTGTTGAAGATATCCCAAACACCGTGCCCGATATTGCAACCAAAGTATTCGCTCAGCCGTGTAAAAACTTGCCTTGCCTTGTGCTTGGATACATTGCCATCCAAATGTTTGACACGTACATCGCTATTCTCATCCAGATTGGTTATGAAGTTTATGGCGCCGTGCGGCTTCAGTATCCTCACTTTTCGAGTATCGCTCCAGTTATACGTGTACTGGATCCCGCTGTCCCTGAGAGCCCATTCAAGTAGCAGATCGTAGTTGAAGCTGATAATGCAATCTCCCGGCCTTGTCTTCGAAAAGAACTCCTTGAAATAGCCCGAATCGTAGACCTCACCATGCCCGGCGAAATGAAAGAACATCCAGTAAATGATTTTCTCGAAGAGAAGATACGCCTGGGAATTTGACTTTCTTAGCTTCTCGAGGAGTCTTTCAATATTGTCACGATCGCTTTTTCCCATCTCGGCCTTCGCGCTCTCAATGACAGGCTGGAGTTCGTCTTTGTAAAGATCGAGTCTCAAGC
>JAAYEH010000041.1 GCA_012728855.1 Rhodopirellula sp.
ACGATCACGAGTCCGACGTGTTCGTGGTCTGCACCGCCAACGACGTGGCCAAGCTGCCGCCAGAGTTCGGAAGAGCGGAGCGGTTCGACGCGATCTTCTTTCTGGATTTCCCCGGCCGCGAGGAGAAACAGGCCATCTGGAGCATCTACCTGGACCTGTTCGAGATCGACCGCGACCAGAAGCTGCCCAACGATGAGCAGTGGTCTGGCGCTGAAATCAGGGCCTGCGTTCGCCTGGCGGCGCTGCTGGATGTGCCGCTGGTCCAGGCGGCGCAGAACGTCGTGCCCGTAGCCGTCACGGCGGCCGAGTCCGTTGAGCGTCTGCGGACCTGGGCCAGCGGCCGGTGCCTGGATGCCGACCGAGGTGGCATCTACCAGGGCAACGGCGCCAAGTCCACGGCACGCCGGAAGGTCAGCCGCAATCCGCTGAACAACTGAGCATAGCCTTGGCCCATCACCACTACGCCGGCAGACGGTCCATCACGGATCGCCTGCCGGCGTCTTTTCGTTTCTTGGGAGATCAACATGACCATCGAATTCTGGCCGAAGCGATTGCTGAAGCCGACGCCCAAAAAGCCGACCAGACCACGGCTGCCTCGCCCCCGCAGACCGAAGTTGCCGATTCGCGTAGGCAAGGCCCACCAAATGCTCTCGGCTGCCGTGCTGCTCTGCGATCACGAAATGGCCTCATGGGTGGACCTGGCTTTCAAACGGCACCAGATCACCGGCACGCCGGAACAGCTGCTGGAGCTTTCGCAGCGGCTGGATGGCTTGATGGAGCCATTGCCAGCGGTTGCCACACCGGCTGCTTGGCCCACATGCCCCGGTAGTCACACGACTGCCGGAGCTGTTGTCGTTTCTTGATACTTTCATCGCTGTTACCGAATCACGGAGACCACAGTCCATGCCCACCACCCTACTCGAACAACCCGTCGTCCGACCCTCGACATCGCCGTCGCAGCGGCTGCGGACCACGATGGCGGCCGTCCGCGTGTCGCTCAGTTGGCTCGGCGTTCGCAAGACGTTGACCGCCGAACAGAAATCCCAAGCCGCCGATACGTTCGGTGCCGAAGGTGCGTTCCTGTCGGCCGGCAAAAAGCTGCTCGACACCGGACACGAGAAGTTCAAGGCCGTCACCGCCGTCAAAGGCCGGATCACCTCGCTCTGGAAGAGCATGAGCCTGCCCTACCCGGAGCCCGGCATCCGCCTGATCCGCCAGGACCACATCGACAGCTTCAACACGCACATGCAAGCGTTCAAGCAGGAGCTTGACGAAGCCGTCCGGGAACTGGACCAACACTACGAGCACTTGAAGTCGGCGGCCCGAAATCGTCTCGGCACGCTCTACAACTCCGCCGACTACCCCGTCAGCCTACTGGGCCTGTTCCAGGTCGCGTGGGACTACCCCTCGGTGGAACCGCCCGAGTACTTGCAGCAGCTTAGCCCGGAAATCTACCGGCAAGAGTGCGAGCGAGTCGCCGCCCGGTTCGACGAAGCCGTGCAACTCGCGGAGCAGGCTTTCATGGAGGAACTGCAACAACTCGTGGCACACCTGACGGAGAGACTGGCGGGCCAGGTCGATGGGAAGGCGAAGACGTTTCGCGACAGCGCCGTAGGCAACCTGAGCGAGTTCTTCCAGCGGTTTCGCACCCTGAACGTCCGCAGCAACGACCAGCTGGATGACCTGGTAGCCCAATGCCAGCAGATCGTGCGCGGTGTCGAGCCCCAGGCGCTGCGTGACAACCAGGGATTGCGGCAGCACGTCGCCCAGCAGCTGTTGCAGGTCGAGAACGTCCTGGACGGGCTGCTTGTCGATCGGCCCCGCCGCAACATCCTGCGCCGGCCGCGCTGAGGGCCAATGCCATGCAACTTGTCATCTCCCCTGACGGCACCGTCCGCTGCGTCTACGGCCAGGAAATCGACCTGTCGGTCCTGGGGGCCGTCTCGACCCAACGCGGTTCCCACGTCGAAGTCGACGACCAAAATCAGTGGTGGGCTGACTTGTCGCCGGTGAACGGTCCCCGGCTGGGGCCGTTTCCCTTCGGCTGCCGGGACCAGGCTCTGGACGCCGAACGGCACTGGCTGGAAGCCCAATGGTTACTCTCACCGGAGCCCAGCGACGTTACCGGCCGTGACCGTACCTACGCTACCACAAGGCCCTCGCTGACAGTCTAGCCCAAGAAAGGCCCTGGAAAAGCGCCTACGGCCTCTTCGGGCGTCCAGGCCCTGTACCCCTTGGTGCCTGCTTGCGATTTTCACTGGCGTCGCCAGGGCCACAGAACGGGTTCTTGGCGGTCGCGGCACGCCGACCGTTCCACACCAACTGCCGCAAGACTGCCTATCTTTCCTAGTTTGCTGCCGCGGCCTCGCTCGATGGGCCGCGGCTGTTTCGTCCCCAGCAACAACATGGAGCCCTCTCAATGCCTCAACGCGACCCCGATCGTGCGGTGGCAGATGCCACCGGCGAAACCACGTCCGCAGTCCGTCGCCGCGGCCTCGTCGTCATCGACCCGCGCCATGACTCCATCGACCCCGAACCGGATGACGTGCCGCCGCAGTATCTCGACTGGGAGCGGATGTTGGAAACGCGTCCTGTCCACTAGGCCCTCGTCGCGTCGAGGCTGATCACTGCGTAGCTCCGTTCTGACTGGATCTGTTTCCTTCGCTCTCACCCAGGAGAAACCTCTTGATCACCATTACTCGTTCTCTCGCCCGCCAACTGCGGGCCGTGTTTCGTCGGGCCAGCATCGGCAAGGCATACCGTGGCTACCGCCAGCAGGTTTTGTTTCTGACCGCCGGTGACACGCTGCGAATCCGCGGCTTGTCCCACAACGCCGCCATCGAGTACCAGACTGCCCACCAGGGTGATCCCATCGAATCGTTGGTGTCACTGGACCTGCTCGCCGCCTGCGAAGGCAGCCGTCCCGATCCTGTCCAGTTGGACTTCACCGTCCCCGACAAGGTCACGGCTTCCTGGTCGGACAAGCAGGTCCCCGTCGTCTTGGATTTCGCTGCGTCAACACCGGATGACACGCTGCCGCCGTTCCCGCCGTTGCCGGAGACGTTCGCCAGCAACGATTCGGGGCTGTGGACCGCGTTGCGAGAGGCCGCGGCCACCACGGACCAACAGCCGCACCGTTTCGCGCTGAGCTGCGTGCAGTTGTGCGGCTCCGAGGGCAAGATCGTCGCCACCGATGGGCAGCAGGCATTGGTGCAGTCCGGCTTCGCGTTCCCGTGGTCTGATGACTTGCTGGTCCCGGCATCGGACGTCTTCGGCTGCCGGGAATTGCCCGGAGAACAGCCGATTGAAGTCGGCAAGACCGAGGACTGGGTGACGTTCATGTCCGGGCCGTGGACGATCAGCCTGAAGCTGGAGAAGGAATCCCGCTTCCCCGATGTCAGCCGGCACATCGGCGACCCGGCTGCGGCTACGTCGCATCTCAGGATCGCGGGCAGCGACGGCGACTTCCTGACCGACGCCTTGCCGCGGCTGCCCTGCAATGACGAGACGAACAACCCGATCACCCTCGACTTGAACGGCCAGGTCCTGATCCGTGGCAAGGGCACTGACCAGTCACGGGCCACGGAGTTGGCGCTGTCCAATTCGCGGCTCGAAGGCGACGCGGTAACCGTCAACTCGAATCGCGAATACCTGCTGCGTGCCCTGCGGCTCGGCTTCCGCGACGTGCATTTCTACGGCCGTGAGCAGCCCGTGCTGTGCGAAGACGGCCGGCGCCAGCTGGTGTGGGCTCTCCTGAGTCCGGATTCCCCAATCCCCAGTAGTCCCGATTTGATCCGCATCGCGTCAATCCAGCGTCAAGCTGACGACGCGGGCGGGCATCCCCAACCCCGAAGGAGCAAGACCACCGTGTCCGAACCGACAACCCAATCCCCGCCCACCGGTGAAAAGCCCGCCATGAAGGTCAAGCGTTTGACGGCCCATGCCAAGGCCACACCGATCGAACAGGCCATCACTTTCCGTGATTCACTGCGGACGGCCGTCGTCAACGCCAACGAATTGATCCGCAACCTGAAGCGGCAGAAACGCGAAGCCCGGCTGGTTCAGTCCACGCTGGCGTCGCTGAAGCAGTTGCAGAAGGCCGGGGCGTAGACCGGCCACGCGGGACGCCCCTGAATCAAAGCCCGGTCCCGCTCGGATCGGGCTGCACACGCTGAGTACCACTTTCCCCAACAAAGGAGTTCAACATGCCTTTGCGTCTCAATATCGGGCTGAGCAAAAAGCTCGGCCTGCCCGACTATGGCAGCCTCGGTGCGTCCTGCAATGTGGACATCGAGCTGGACGCCGCCCTTCTGCAAACGGACCCGGAAGCGTTCCAGCGGCACGCCCGCAACGCCTACGACGCCTGCCGGCGTGCGGTCCAGGAAGAACTCGCCCGGCACCAGGCTGCCCCGTCTTCGGCGCCCGTCAATCATCCGCCCGCGACCACCGGGAACGCCGGTGGCAACGGCAACGGAAATGGGAACGGCAATGGCCACGCCAACGCCAACGGCAACGGCAACACCAGCAACGGTCAGAATGGGAACGGCCGTGGCAATGGCCACACGGCGTCTGAGAAGCAACTGACCTACATCCGGCAGTTGGCCGGCCACATCAAGGGCCTGGGTGTCCGCCGTCTCGAAGCGTTGTCCCAGAAGATGTTCGCCAAGCCCGTCGTCGGTCTCACCAGTCTCGACGCCTCCGGCCTGATCGACGCCTTGAAGGGCATCAAGGCCGGCGAGATCGACCTCGACGCCGTGCTGGGAGGGGCTGCCACGCCATGACCACCCAAACGCTGTTTTGTGACGAGTTGCAGACCCGCCAGGGCGGCGTCTGGGAGTACGTCAGCCCCAGCCGGCTGAGCAAGTGGCTCACTTGCCCCTTGGCGTTCAAGCTCCAGTACCTCGAAGGGCTGCGTCAGCCGACGACACCGAGCCTGTTCCTGGGCAAGGTCGTGCATGCCGGCTTGGAGGCGTTCTATCGTCACCGGCACCTGGGCGTCACCCTGGAGCCGGCCGACGTGTGCCGCCGCATGCTGGAAGTGTGGGGCCCGACGATCGACGCCGAGAACATGACGTTCGAGTCGGCCGAAGCTGAGCAGGCGTTGCAGCAGCAGGCCGTGGGCCTGGTGACGGCGTACTTGGGCCACGCACCGGCAGACGAGAAGCCGCTGGCCGTGGAAGTCGCCACGAACGCCCCGCTGGTCGATCCGTGGACCGGCGAGGATCTTGGTATTCCGCTGGTCGGCATCATCGACTTGATCGTCGGCAACCCGGATGGCGCCGTGATCGCCGACTTCAAGACCAGCGCCCGCAGCAGCGAGCCGCTGGAGATCTTCCACGAGATCCAGCTCACCAGCTACGCCTACCTGTTCCGGCAACTGTCCGACCAGACGGAAGCCGGCCTGGAGATCCGATCGCTGGTGAAGACCAAGACGCCCAAAATCGAGTTTCACGGCTACCCGGCCCGCACGGACGCCCACTTTCGCCGGCTGTTCGCTGTCATCCGCGAGTACCTTGACGCCTTGGACTCCGGCCGGTTCAACTTCCGGCCGGGGTTCCACTGTGGGATGTGCGACTTCGCCACGACCCGCTGCCGGGAATGGGAAGCGTGATCGCTCGGATAAGGCAGTGTCCACCAGGTTGTCCCTGCCCGGCAGATCTTGAATGAGTTGAATCCTCTCCGTCAGCTAACTTGCCGCCACGAACGCAACGGAAGCCGCTTTCTAGGCGGCTTTCTTTTAGGTATCAGCCGGTGGCCTTCTTGCGACTCGATCCCGCCGTCCCGGTTCGGCAGCGAGCAGATATCGCCGTCGATGATCACGTGCTGGAGAGTGAGCTTCTCCAAGCCGTGGAAGTCGAGTTCCTGCTGGTCGTCGCAGGCTTCCGGCGAGCGGGACCATTCGGCCCAACGGTAGCCGTTCACGTCGTCGATGCCCTTGTCGCCGCTGTCGCTGTCGAGCACGAAGCCGCGGCCGACGACGTTGGCGACCAGGCGGCGGACGCCCAGCATGACCAGCGGGTTGTTGCGGGTCATTTCGCGGGCCATCTCCATCGCGCCGAAGT
>JAAYEH010000433.1 GCA_012728855.1 Rhodopirellula sp.
ATCGCTCTCGAACTGCCGCAGCGCCACGCTCGATCCGACCTGCCACGCCCGGCGCACGTATTCCGGAATACGTGCGCCGGGCGTGGCAGGTCGGATCGAGCGTGGCGCTGCGGCAGTTCGAGAGCGATTTGCGAGGGATCTGACCTGAGCGAGCGAGGCAAGGGCCGGGCGGACATTGTCCACAGCGACGAGGACCGCCGCCTCCTCCTCGCGCAGTTGGCCCACCACCTGCATTATTGCGATGTGGACCTGTACGCTTTTGTACTCATGGACAACCATTTCCACGGCGTGATGCGCACGCCGCGCGCGAACCTCTCGCGCTTCGTGCAGCGATTGCTGTCGTCCTACGCCCTCTATCCCCTGTCCTTTGGCAAACAGCCAAGCTAACCCGGCGGGCCGAGTGACGTTGATTTCATCCCAAGCCCCGATCAGCATTCCTGCCGGGTTCAGCGTCTGGCTAGCCAGCGCTATTTGGTGATGAATCCCAATGTTTGCTTTGCTAGGTGTTCGTTTCCAAAAGCTGTCTCTGGATCGAGAGCGAGATTGCCATGGATTGCCTTTGCCGATCCGGTATCGCCTTGCTCGTTGAGCGTCAGCGCCTTGTTGATGAGCAACATCCCCTTGGTTTCACGATCAGGCTTGGCAGCCAGCCCCTTTCCAATTGCTGCTAGTCTTTCCTTAGGATCATGGCACAGCGTTGCGTATTCCTCCCACACCGGTGCGAACGTTGGAAACTTGTCGGTCATCTGAGATACGACGGTTGCTTTCTGTTCAGGGTCGGAAACCCATTCGAGCGCGATGTAGGCTGCATAGGTACCTTCTGGCAAGTCGCCGCATGCTTCACGATCGAGCGCATCAAGCGCTGTGATTGCGGTAAAGAACCCACGCGGCGACATTTCGACCGTCTTTCGATAGTACTCCCGTGCTTTGGCGAAGTCTTTCATCAGCAGATATGTGAACGCCATATCGTACGTCGGGTAGGGCCAATCTGGCGCAAATAACTGGGCTTCAGCGAGCGCCCTGATCGCACCATCGTAGTCGCCAGAAGCCCCAAGCTGGCGACCTTTCTGGTGTAAGGAGTTGGCCTCGGGTGGAATCTGTCCTGCGCCCACGATTTTGTACTCGAAGGTCCCGGTTGCATCTGCGAGATCGGCAAACGTGAGTTCGCGGCCGTCGTCGGCACGAAAGACCACGCGTGGTGTGCCGGATTCCGCTGGAGCGGTGTTTGTGTTGCGGTCGCAACCCGCAAGCACGATGAAGGCACAAGCGATCGGGTAGGTTTGCAGTTTCATTGCTATTGCTGGCTAAGAGTTGCGATAACACGGCAGGGAGTAAACATTGGCGAGCGAAGCGAGACAACCGGCCTAAACCGGCTCGCGTTCATCGCCTTGTTCTGTCCGTTGTTTGGATTTGCGCGAACGCAGATGATCATACATTACGAGCACGATCGAAGCAAAAAGAACTGTACACGCATTGGCAAAACCATGCTTCGCATACATCACTTCCATTGCGGGCGTCATAGGGGAGTCGCCGTTGGACCACGTTGGACCTGCAAAGGAACTGAAGATGAAATCTGCAATCAGAAACGCCCAGAAATAGATGAACATGCACCTGAGGAAGGAACTGCTGATTGAATCGAGACGCTTCTCAGGTCTTGGAGTTCTACGGCACAAGAGTTCCCAGCCGATTGCGGGCGCGCACATGAAGGCCATCCCGAGAGGCATGGAACGCTGGACCACTCGGCGAAGACGCAGTTCTTCAATTGGAAAGAGAGCCCAGACAACTGCGGTGGCGATCATGATCGCGAACCAAACGCCGTGCCGGATTGTGCCGTGCGTTGCCCCGTCGATTTCAGCGGCAACGTATTTGGGCGATTCATACGGATTCGTACTTTCCATCGTCAGCATCGAAGGAGAGAGCATAAAGCTGTCAGGAGCCTTTGATCGGTTACACGCAGTGCCACCCCGACATCATTTTGCCGTTTTCGGCTGGAATGCCCTTCGCACGCAGTCGTCCACCCACGACGCCAGTTCCGAAGGCAATGGCAGGCGCGGCGGCTGCGTGTAATCGACGGCGCCGCGGCGGTACGGGCCGCCGTCGTAGGCGAGACTGAAAACGAACTGCAGGTCCAGTGGAATCTCGTCTTGCCCCTGGCGCAAGGGCACGGGAATGCACGGCAGGATCTCGGTGACCATTACCGGAAAGATCTGGTAGGCAGTGGCTCCCTCCTGCCTTCGCCAGGCACGGTTAACCAGCACGAGGTAATCCGGACGCGGCTCGATTTGCTCCAGGAGCTGCTCCAGCTCCCGATAGATGAGCAGGCGCTGGCCGGTGCGGTGCAGGTCCACTTCGATCAAGCTGGCATCGCTCTCCAGCACCTCGCGCTGTTTGCGGAGGTACATTTGCCGGTCCGGTCCGGCCCGTTTGTTCGAAGGGCTGACGATCTCGATAAGCGTGATCAGTTGATGGCCGCGGGAGGGATCACGGATCTCCACAAAGCCGTGACGGATCGGATCGACGGGAATCTCTAGCTCAAGCGAATTGGAGATCGTATCCCGCGGCAAGTCGAGAACCGCGGTGCCTCCGACCGCCGGCTGCTGCGGAGGGCGGCGCACGACGGCCACGTCGGGCACGATACGCCGAATCGCCAAACCTTCCTCGACGATGCCTACCTCTGGCCGCATCTCGAGCCTTGCATAGTACGGAGCGGGAAGCACGGAGTTCAAGACCGCGCTGATTTGGTTGGCAAGTCGGTCATGAAGATCCGGCCAGATGTCGGGAGCTTCAAGGTACGGGTCCATGCCGGGAAACGGGGACGGCATTGTCTGGTTCTCCACAGCCAATCACGTGCTTTCGCCGATGTAGGATGCGACCTGGGAAACACAGCATCAACTATACCGAGGAAAAACGCTCCCGGCCAGCCAGCCGCTGTTTCCGGTTTACAGCGGTGGGCGGTTCTGCTAGCCTCCGCGCAGGGCACGACCGCTTCGTATTGCATTTCCGGACGCGATCTACCAGGTGATGCCACGGGGAAACGGACGCCAGCGGATCTTTTACGACGAAAGCGACTACCAACGACTGTGGCAGGAACTGGCCCGAACCGTGGACCGGTTCGGTTTTTGAGATCACGCGCGTCGCCTGGCCCCTTTGCGTTTCCAGACGGTGGTGGGCGCCGTGGCGGATTCGATCGAGCCATCCGCGAGTCGAAAACACTCCGGCAAGGCAGTGTGAGCCAGGCGAGAACCGCAGTGGTGTTCAATGCTACCCGCAAGTGCGGGGAGGGCGGAAATACTCACACTCTTTATGCTAACCCGAGGCCGGGATTTACTTTTTGAGCGTGTGGTTGACACGGTGCCGTTCTGTGCGAGAGAATGGGGCCCTACTGTGACGAACCACTGCGCCCTCTCTCCACAAGGCTTCGACGCACGAAAAGGAACGGCATGCACACTCCCACGGGTGAATCCAGCGGACTGAATCAACCGGGCAGCGAACGCGTCACTTGGTATCACTGGGTGGTCGTTGTCATCGCCTCCTTCGGATGGTTGTTCGACTGCATGGACCAGCGCATCTTCGTCCTGGCCCGCGAGTCGGCGCTCAAGGCCCTGGTGCCGGTCGAAGAGGTCCAGGGGAGCGTGTCCGAACTAGACCCCGCCGAGCAAGAGCAGGCCGTCATCGCCGCACGCGACAAGCTGGTGAAGAATTGGGCGGGATGGGCCACTGCCATCATGATGATCGGCTGGGCGACGGGCGGCATTTTCTTTGGCACCATGAGCGACCGCTGGGGACGGGTGAAGACGATGATCGCCACCCTGGTGGTTTACTCGGGATTCACCGGGCTATCGGGCTTCTCGCGATCGCCCGAGGAGTTCATGATCTACCGATTCCTCGTCGGTTTAGGCGTGGGCGGCATGTTTGGCGCGGCCACCACGCTGGTGGCCGAAAGCGTGCCCAGCAGCATCCGCGCCGTGGCGTTGGGCATGCTTCAAGCACTCTCCGCCATCGGCAACATCCTCGGTTCGATTTTCACGCGCTTCGTGCAGCCCGGCGCGGAAGACGTCGCTTTCGGGTTCGACGGCTGGCGACTCGTGTTCTTTATTGGCATCATCCCCTCGCTGCTGGTGATACCGATCATCTTCATCCTCCGCGAGCCCGATCGCTGGAAAGAAGCGCGGCGTAGAGCCCGCGAACACGGCGACGATGCCTCGAAACAGATGGGCTCCATTCCCGATCTCTTCCGGCATCCCACTTGGCGCCGGCACACGCTCGTCGGCGTCACGCTGGGCCTTTCCGGTATGGCGGGTCTGTGGGGCATCGGCTTCTTCTCGCCCGAGTTGATCACAGCAGCGCTGAAAGGCGAGCCGCAAGCGGTCATCGACACGGTCCGCGCCTGGGGGCTGGCACTGCAAGACGTCGGCGCGTTTTTTGGTATGGTCGCTTTCACATTCGTCGCTACCCGCTTCGGCCGCAAGCCGGCCTTCTTCATCGCCTACTTGCTCTGCCTGGCGACGACCATGTACGTATTCAACTTTCTCCGCTCCGGCTCCGATGCCTACTGGATGCTGCCGATGATGGGCTTTGCCCAATTATCGGTCTTCGGCGGCTACTCGATCTACTTCCCCGAACTCTTCCCCACACGCCTCCGCGGCACCGGCGTGAGCTTCTGCTACAACACGGTGCGTTACCTGGCCGCCGGCTTCCCGCCAATGCTTATGGCGCTCAACTCGATGCTGATCGATATGGAGGTGGAAGAGCCGTTCCGCAAGGCAGCCACCTACATGTGCGCCATCTTCGCGCTGGGCCTCTTCGCCCTGATCTGGGCCCCCGAGACCAAAGGCCGGCCCCTACCCGAAGATTGAGTTTTCGCGGCAATCCCTATCCTCTTCGCCCTCGCGGCAAGACGGGCTCACGCAAAGGCGATTGGATGGCGGCGATGGAATGGCCAGCCCGCAGGCGGCGTCGACTGGCCTGGGCTTCGTGAGATTCTTCTTCCCGTTGCTCCCGCCGATGCTGAGGATGGGCGGCGAAATTGAAACGCGCGGACCAGTGACGGCGTAGCTCTTCTCTGCGTGCCCAACGAAAGCGCGGTCGAGCAGGTTGCGCTTTCGGGGAGGAAAGCAGGAGGGGGGAAAGCTCCGCCTCCTTTCTGCGATGGCTAGCCACTCGGAGCAGCGGCTGAGCAACCGCCTTGCTGAAGTCGACTCCGAGATTGTGACCGTTCACGCGCCAGAATAATCAGACATCCCTATATCGATTGCAGCCGGAGACACTTACTGGTTAGCTCGTGCGGTTGTCGGGACAATCCTGCCGAGAAACGTGTCCTCTTGGAGCCGGCTGGCGGCTGGAAAGCCTCTCCTGGCGGATGCGGTCCCGCTGCGAACCAGTAGCCCGCCGCGCCAATCGTCGCACGCGCCCCCGCCACTCCTCCTCCAACGCTTACCCCGCTACAGCGACCGGGTGGTGAGGGGCTGGTGATTTTGAGAAATCGGCACCCTTGACCGCCACATTTTGGGCATGGTTGCGATACTTGTTGTCACCGAAGATCGTCTCCAAGCGTGGCAAACCAAGTCTGTCCACGAGGATATGTCGCTTTCTTCCCGTTATCTTCTTGCCACCATCGTAGCCGCGTTCCTCGCCGCCGAGTTGATTGTCCTTGGCCGGGAAGCTAAGCTGATGGCACACATCTCGCAAACCAGCATTCGGGAGTTCTGCCGATGGTCAACCGCAAACGACACAGAGAACGGAAAGACAACGCCTTGCTGCTCGGACGTCGCGACCTGCTCAAGGGTGCCGCTGCCCTGGCACTCGGCGGCTTAGCCGTACCGGCGCAGGCGACGCACCTGCGAACCAAGGCCCGCAAGAATTTCAGGCTCGGAATCACTTCCCATGTTTACGGCAGTTTGCCGCTGGACGAAGCCGCCCGCCGCATCAAGGAGGACGGCTTCCGATCTGTCCTGACCAACTACCGCTTTGCCGATGTCCAATTCGATCCGCTCAAGCCCGACTGGTCGGCCGCCGATCGCATCGTCTCGACCTTTGAAAAAGAGGGGATCGGCATCGCCGCCATCTACGGGTACTACAACGTCGTCGATCCGGACCTTCCGCGGCGTCAACAAGGCGAGGCCCGCATGGAATTCTTCCTGCGGAATTGGAAGCGACTGGGCTGCCCGATCGTGTCGACCGAGACGGGCACGCTCAATCGGAAGTCGGAATGGCTCGACGCGCCGGAAAACGACACCGAGGAAGCCTACCTGAAGTGCCGCGACGCCTTTCAGCGTTGGGCGCGGATCGGAGAAGAGACCGGCGCTGTGGTGACGATCGAGGCCTATTGGCGGAACGTCGTGGGAACGATCGAGCGGGCCGAGCGATTGCTCGCCGAGGTCGATTCGCCCGCACTGAAGCTGGTGATGGACCCCTGCAACTACTTCCGCTCGGAGGACTTGCCGCGAATGAAGCCGATGCTCCAGGAGATGTTCCAGCGATTGGGCCCCAAGATCGCCATCGCCCACGCCAAGGACGTCAAGGATTCTCCCGGCGGCCCCGAGCACCCGGCGCCCGGCAAGGGTGTACTGGACTATCCGCTCTACTTCCGACTCCTGGCGGAGTTGGATCGCCCGCTCGATCTGGTCATCGAGCATCTGGCGTTGGACGACGTGTCGCGCAGCATGGCTTGCGTGCTGGGACATATTGAGAAACTGCCCTGACGCGGTCTGACGAGTCGACGTCGAAACCCCACGCACAGTCGAGTCTCCGTCGCCTATCCACGTACTCAACGGAACACCTCATGATTCGCAAGTTCTCGACGACGATCGCAGCCGCGGTTCTCATGCTCTTCTGCCAGGCCGGTGCAGTCGTCGCCGCGGACCCCGCGGGCTTCCCGCAGGAAGTCGCCACCCCCGGCGGTCGATTGACGACGCTGGACTGGGCGGTAATCGTGCTCTACGGATTGGTCATGCTCGGCATCGGCTGGTACTTCTGGCTTCAGAAGCAAAGTCGCGAGGACTACCTGCTCGGCGGTCGTGCCATGCGGCCCGTCATGGTCGGCATGTCGCTGTTTGCCACTCTTTTCAGCACGATTTCCTATCTGGCCTGGCCGGGCGAAATGATCAAGAACGGCCCGATGGTCCTGTCAATGATCGTCGCCTACCCGCTGGTGGCGCTCGTGGTCGGATGGTTCGTAATCCCGTACATCATGCGGTTGAAGATCACCAGCGCGTACGAGCTGCTTGAAGTACGGCTGGGGCTGAGTGTGCGGATGCTCGGATCGCTTCTCTTTCTGCTGCTGCGGGTGCTGTGGATGGCGGTGATCATTTTCGCCACGGTCGACACGGTGCTGGTGCCGCTGTTGGGAATGCATTCGTCGGCCAGCCCTTACATCGCCGCGGTTCTCGGCATCATTACGTTGATCTATACGGCGATGGGCGGACTGAAGGCGGTCGTGGCCACCGACGTGATGCAAGGTCTGATCCTTTTTGCGGGAGCGATCATTGCGATCGTCATGGTCACGTTTTACATGGGCGGGGTAAGCGCCTGGTGGCCGACCGGTTGGGCCTCGCACTGGACCAGGCCCGCCTTCTACGACCCGACGCTGCGGATCTCGTTCCTTTCCGCTTCATTGGCGACGTTCACCTGGTACATCTCGACGGCGGCCTCCGACCAGATGGCGATCCAACGCTATCTTGCCACCCGCGACGCGGCGGCCGCGCGGCGCGTGCTCAACACGTCGCTGATTGCCAACACGGTCGTCTTCCTGCTGTTGGCCTGCGTCGGACTGGCGCTGTTGGCCTTTTTCAGCCAGCGGCCCGAGTTGCTCGCCCCCGGGCAGTCGCTCGTCGAAGATGCCGACCAGTTGTTCACCCGTTTCATCGTGGTGGGACTCCCCTCGGGACTCAGTGGGCTGGTCGTGGCCGGGCTGCTGGCCGCCGCCATGTCGAGCCTCTCCTCGGGAATCAATTCCTGTTGTTCGGTGATCACGGCCGACTTCATCGAGCGGTTCGGCTTCCGCCGGCCGGGAAGCGGCGGCAAGGGGCACATCTTTCTCGAGCAGTTCATCTCCGTCGTGATTGGCGCGATCGTGCTCGTGCTGAGCACCTTCGTCGCGGCGGTCGAAGGCAATCTTCTCGACAAGGCCTACAAGATCGTCAACCTGCTGGCCACGCCGCTGTTCGGTCTGTTCTTCATGGCTATGTTCATCCCCTGGGCGACCGGATTCGGCACCTGGATCGGCGCCCTGGCGGGACTTGCCGTGGTCATCACCATCAATTTCTGGCAGTTCTGGCACATCTATTACGGGTTGCCGGAACTCAGCTTCTTCTGGGCGATGCCCCTGTGCCTCGTCGTCCAGGCGATTGTCGGCCCGCTGGTAAGCCTTCTGCCAATCGGAGAGAGCCGAAAGAGACTCGATGAATTGGTCGAATAACGCGATCACCTCGCTGTCCCCCATCCTCGAACCGCCGCTTCATTGCTGCCGGAGGCAACCATGCCCAGAGATTCGATCGACCGCCGCCGTTTCCTGCAAGCATCCGCCGCACTTCCGCTGGCCGCGGTAGCGACCAGCTACGCCGCCCCGGCCGCCGAAAAAGCATCCGAGTCCGCCGATTGGCAATCGAACCCGGTGATCCAGCAGGCGCGGCAAGTCGCCCTGGAGATCCTCAAGCCCAGCCAGAAACAGATCGATCACGGGCTGGAACTTCACGCACAATCGCTGGTGTTCGAGAGCTACGGTTTTGCTCCCCGCGCCGCGGTCGATGGCGACGCAATGCGGGTGGCCGTCGAAGCGGGGGCTTCGGACGAGGAAATCCAGGATCTTCGTGAAGGCATGTCGATGACGCGGGCGGCCACCGACCCGGCCGAAGAAGCGGAATTCAAGCAGGCATGGGAAGCGGCCGGCGTGACCTGCATCTTCCAGAACGCCGGCGAGGAAGGCCAAAGTGTGATGCGGCTGCTCAAACGGCTGGCGCATTTTACCTACCTGACCGACATGATGCCCGATTTTCTCCCCAAGGCGGCGACGCCCGACGAGGTCGTGGCGGCGAAGAAGGCGAACCGCCATTGCCTCTATTTCAGCGGCAACGGCGTGCCGCTGGTCGAGCGGTGGGAATCCATCGCCGACGAGCTTCGCTACCTCCGCATCTTCTTTGAACTGGGCATCCGCATGATGCACCTTACCTACAACCGCCGCAACATGATCGGCGACGGCTGCGCGGAACCGGCCAACGCCGGCCTGAGCGATTTCGGCCGCGCCGTGGTCGCCGAGATGAACCGGGTCGGCGTGATCGCCGATTGCGCCCACAGCGGCTGGCAGACGAGCCTCGAAGCGGCACAGGCGTCGAGCAAGCCGATGGTCGCCAGCCACACCACCTGCACCGCTTTAAACGAGCACATCCGCAGCAAGCCGGACGAAGTGATCCGGGCGATCTGCGACACGGGTGGATTTGTCGGCATCTGCTGCATCCCCGGTTTCCTCGGCGGCAAGGGAGACATCAGCGTGATGCTCGACCACATCGACTACGTGGTCAAGAGGTTTGGACCAGACCATGTGACTATTGGCACCGATGTGGCTTACACCTCGCGCAACGCATCGGCGGAAAACAAGAAGATCCCCGGCCGCGACAAGTCGCGGACGCCTTGGCGGTCGTTCTGGCCCGAAGGAGCCCTGGCCTCGAAGTCAGCCGAAGCGGCGCTCAGCATGGCGTGGACCAACTGGCCATTGTTTACCGTCGGTATGGTGCAGCGAGGCCACAGCGACGAGGTCATTCAAAAGATCCTCGGCGGCAACGTGCTCCGGGTAGCGCGTGCAGTGCTGGCCTGAGATCAGCCCCTCAAAATAACTGTCGCAAGAAAGGTGGCAGGCAGGTTCCGTCGTGCCGTCCGCTGTGGCACGACGGAGCCTGCCTGCTACGCAAAGTCCGACACTTATTCATTCGCCGATCCCGATGCGCCTGGAGGAATATCTGCCGGTTTTGGGTTGGACAGGCTTGACGTCCAACAGGCCTGGACGGTCTCTCTTCACCAAGCTGCCATTCGCAACTGACCAAAACCCGAATCGTGATCGGCCATTTCGCCACGGCAAATAGCATGTCTACGGCCAGTTCGGACTATCCGTGGCGTCCGCCCGCGGCCGCGGCAATACATCCCAGCACCCGCAGGCCCCGCTTTTTCAGAACGGCCGCAGCCTGACGGGCGGCCTGACGGGAAGTTCGCTTCAGTTCAACGACCAGGTAGGCGTTATTGCAGCGGTTGGCCAAAGCCGCCCAATCGACATCCGTGGCGGAATCTCCGCCAATCAATACCAGGCAGTACCGCTCGAGCAACTGACCGATGAGCCGCCCGAACTGCCGGCTGTCGAGCAATTGCCGATCCGCGGGTAGCAGCCGGCCCCCAGGCAGAAGGCTGATTCCGGGCATCGTCGTCGGCCGGATCACGTCGGTCCACGGTGTCGCGCCGATCAGCACGTCGATCAAGGTGCGCCCCGCGTCGATGCCGAAATGCTCCGTCAATCGCGGACGCTCGAAGCCCGCATCGACGATGACCACTTCTCCCGTCGTTCGCTTGGCCATCGCCTCGCTCAAATGATGGAGCATTTCTGCCACGGCACGGTCGCAATCGACTCCGACGAAAACCAGTGCAGGTGGTCTTGCGGGGGGCGCCCGGCGGAGAATCTCAGCGGCGATTTCCTCGTATTCTCGCGGATATTCGCAAGCAGGCTCCGCCAGGGGCGAATCAA
Organism: Rhodopirellula sp.; assembly: GCA_012728855.1. Taxonomy (GTDB): domain Bacteria; phylum Planctomycetota; class Planctomycetia; order Pirellulales; family Thermoguttaceae; genus JABWBD01. Next base: position 10,724 of record JAAYEH010000433.1, read on the forward strand.
GATCGGCCTTGGCAGCCGATTCGGCCGGCAACATCATGTCAGACAAGGTTGGGCTCGAATATCCAGGAAAAGCGTCGGCGGACGGCTCGTTTGCCAGCAAATCGAGCGCATCGAGAGTCGCTTCCGCCCTCGCTTCACACGACACGAGATCCTCGCCGGTCGATTCGCTCCCGAGGTCGTCAACATCGGCGAAAGAGTCGAGAGTCCAGAGTCGAGAGTCCAGAACCGAGCCACTGGATTGGTTCTCGACCCTAGAGTGTTGACTCTGCGGTTCGACAGACGGAGTCGTGCTTTTTTGCGGCGAGTCCGCTTTCAATCCGTCTATCAACTGCCAGAGCCCGAACTGCTCCAACTCCGCGCGCGTCACCGGACCAGGTTCGTGCCCGGGTCCGGGCGAGACGCCCACCTGCCGGAGTGCCTTGAGCATTCGGCTCATAATCCGTTCCTCAACTACTCTTCCGCAGTCGGGCGAACAACTGGCCGTACTCCCGTTGCCGCACCACCGCCACGCGGCGGCTATGCGGCGTCTGGACGGCCTCGTAGCCGTCTTCGACGACGATCATGTCGGCGTCGTCGGGGTTTTCCGCCCCATGATCCGCTATCCGGCCAACCGCCGAATTGGCGTGCTCGCCGTGAATCAAGACCGTTTCCGGCCCCTCATCCCCTTGGGGCTCATCGATGCAATACTCGCTCGTTCCGCTCGATTCATCGCGGACCGCCCCGGCATCGTTCGCCGCATCGCTCACGTTGGCCGACCCAAGCCCCTGGTACGGATCCTCACCCGCTTCGCCGCAGCCAACCTGCGGCTCGTAAGCTGGGGGTAAATCGCTGCGAGGCGCGGGTGGAAGGGTTTGCTCGGGAATCGGCTCCAACCGCATCGGCATTTGCTTCGGCTCGCCTCTCACCGGCACACCGTAGCGGTTGACCAGAACCACCTCCTCCTCAAAGGCTTCACGGAACGGATTGATGCAATCGTCGAACACCAATTCCACTTCCGGCCCAATGGATCCGGCCGGCTCGAAGTCTTCGGCAATTTCGGCCAACGTCGCCTCGATCCGTTCCAATTGCCGCACCGGGTCGCCGTTGTCACCCAGACCGTCACCATCGGCAGCCGATGAAACTTCGGTCCGAGTCGGCTCGCCGTCGCCCGTCGCACCCGGTGGCGGCTCTTCCTCCAGATGCCCGAATTCCACCATTCCTGGATTGGCGCTGCCGCGGTTTTCCCCGCTCCAGGGCGTGGGCAATTGCTGCAAATCGGCCCATGCTTCTTCGATCACCGCTGCGTCAATCCGCGTCAGCCCATTGGCATAGGCCAGCAACATCGCATGGTCGCACACCTGGTTGATCAGGCGGGGCACACCATCGGTGGCACGGTAAACCGCCTGGCTTGCGTCGTCGCCGAACACCGTCTCCCCCCGCGCCCCTGCGGCCAACAACCCGGCGCGGATGTAATTGCTCACTTCAGCGCGACGCAAAGATTCCAGGTAGTAACGGGCGACGATCCGCTGATTGAACGACTCAAGTTTGGGGCTGGCGAGACGTTCTTCCAGCGAGGGCGCCCCGGCAAGAATGAGCCGGATTTTCGAGCTGCCGTCAACGACGAGATTGGTAAGCATGCGGATCTCGTCGAGCAGACGCATCGGCAGGGTGTGCGCCTCGTCCACGATCAACACCAGCGCTTCGGGCCGCTCCTGTTCGGAAGTCAAGTAGTCGATCAGGGCCAATCGCAACTCGCCCTCATCCATCCCACGATAGGGCCGCTGCAAAGCGTACAGGATCGCCTGCAGCAAGGCACGTCGATTGCCCAGTCGGCCGCTCGACAGCAGGGCAACGGCGAATCGCGAATTCAATTGCTCCGACAGAACCTGGCAAAGCAGCGTTTTTCCGGTTCCTGAAGGGCCGACGATTAACCCGATGCCTTCGGCCCGCTCCATGCAACGAAGCAACGCCCCGCGCGCCGCCTCGATCGTTTCGCCCGCGAAATAATTCTCAGTCTGCGGCACGGAAGCGAACGGGCGACTCCGGAAACCGAAATGAACTTCGTACATTACCCTGTCTTCCTCCGCTTGGTAGACTCCGCAAAACCCTTTCTCGCGTACTCACAGCGCCGACACGCGCGCGGTATGACATGCACGGTGCTGCCTTGCATAAAGTCGGCAGTACGGGACCAATCGCTCCAATCCGACCGCGGAGGAATCCCGAGCGAGGGCCTCAGACGAGAAAAAGCCATAGCATTCCCGCGCAGACCACCATCATCGCCATGCCGAAAACGACGAACACCGTGCCGCCGATGGACGGGCGGAGCGGCGCCGCTTCAAGTCCGATCGGACTGGAAATCGGTGCTGTTCCCAACACAGGCAGGCCGAGCGTTGCCTCAATCTCCGCCACGGACATCAGCGGAAGATCGGCCGTGGCGCCCGAGAAGGCCATAGCGGCGCCGCCGGCCATGGACAAACCGGCAAGCAACGCGATCAGCAGCGTGCTGCTGCTGTTATTGTTGGACGGGGGGCGGCAGGCGGTCGCCTCTTCGGCGTAGACGATTTCGCAGGCGGGTACACGATCCTCGTTATCGCGAGCTCGCCGTTCCTCCGTGGCGAGTCGCTCGTGGCGTTGGCGCGCCGATTCCACGGCGGCGGACTGCGCGGCGAATCGCTCGGCGTTGGCGGCGACGATTTCCGCTGTGCGGCGAATCTCCTCGTCCGCTCGATCATCCCCTGGCGTTTCCACGGGCCCGGAGAATTGCGGCGACGAAATCGGAGTGCTGCTCCCACTTCCGGCGACCTGCCGCGGCGTATCCGCAAGCCGCTGTTCGATCTGGGCGATTTGGCCGGCAAGATCCTTCACCGCCGGATGGGACGACGTCCGGGTCATCAGCATCTCGGAGTGCCGCTGCTTCAGTCGCGCCAACTGATCCTTGATTTCCACCCACTCCGCGTTCTCGCTCTGGGTCGCCTCGACTTTCGGCGGGGAGGCCGCCGTGGGCGGTTTCTCGCTGGCCTGTTGAGCCAACGACGCCGCTTGGCTGGTTCGGGCGGGCAATTCCCGAAAATGCTCAGCCAAGAATCGATCGAGATCGGTGCGCGCTGCCTGCCAATCCTCCCGTGCCGCAAGGGCAGAAGCGTGAGCCCGCACACGCGTTTGGCGCAACGGCTCAATCGCCAACGACCCTTGCCACCGGGCATAACCCTCGGCAACGCGATTGACTACACGGACCGCCTCCGCCGGGTCCGAGTCGGTATAGGTAAGCACGGTCCGCACGCGTATCGGGTCGGCTGCCTCCGCGCGAGCGGCCTTCAGACGTAGGCGGAGATTGTCCGCGGCGCCGTCCTTCATGTTCGCAACCGCCTCCGCCAGCACGACATCGGGAACCGTTGCTACGTCAACCAACGCCGGGTGGTCGACGCTCGCCGTAGCCGAGTACTCCGGGACTCGAGAGGAGGCCGAGCGACTGTCGAGCCAATAGACCGCGATAACCGTAACCCCAAAGACGGCAGCGGCAATCCAGCGTAAACGATACCGACTGCCATTGCCGGAAGTTTGCCCGCCCAGACATTCAACAGACATCGTGCAAACCCTTCCCGATCATCCCAGCTTTCGCCGCCGGCTTGCTCCGCACGGAGCATCCCACGATCTGCTCATCGACCCCACACCGCAGGAGGCTTGAGCAATTGAAGCTGGGAGCAGGGAGGCGTCCCAGACCCGGCGTTCCTACTGTCTCTCCGCGATCTCCGCGCCCTCTGCAATTCTTCCTTCCCTTTGGTTCTTCGCTTCCCTCTTTCTCTTTTTCCCTTCTCTCTCCTACTGCTTGCCATCGCCGTTCTGATCGGCCACTATAGAAGGATCTGAAAGCCGCGCCCCGAACATCGAATCGATCTTCTCCGGAGAGCAACATGAAATTCGCCACATTCACCAAGAGCTTCCAGGACTGGCCCATTGCGGTGGTTTGCCACCGTTTTCGGGAGATCGGTTTGGATGGACTGGATCTCACCGTTCGACGCGGTGGACACATCGAACCGGAAAATGCCGCCGAGCAGTTGCCGCTGGCCGTGAAGGCCGCGCAGGAGGCCGGCGTGGAAATCCTCCTTCTCACGACCGACATTACTGAAGCAAGTCCCCAAGCGGAGAAGACGCTGTCCACCGCCAGCCAACTTGGCATCACCCACTTCAAGCTGGGCTATTACCGCTACAAAGCCTTCGGCACCATCCGGCAACAACTCGATGAAGCCAAACGGCAGATCGGCTCAGTCGTCGCCATGGCCAAGAAGTACTCCATCCTTCCCTGCGTTCACATTCATTCGGGCACATTTATCCCGTCGCATGGAACCCAGCTCTATCAACTCATCGAAGACATCCCGCCAACCGAAGTAGGGGCCTACGCGGACATGCTGCATATGGCCCTGGAAGGCGGTGGGGACGGCTGGCGTCAGGGTCTCGACCTGTTGAGGCCCTGGCTGGCACTGGTTGCGGTGAAGAACTGCGCCTGGCAGCCCGCCGAGCGGGATGCGTCGGGGATGCTCCGCTGGCAGACTCGCGTGGTGCCAGTGGCGGACGGGATTTCGCCGATTCCCAGCTTCGTGGCGGCGCTGAAGCAAGCCGAATTCGACGGCGTTTTCTCGTTGCACAGTGAGTACAAAGGCGGCCATAGCTTTCAAGACTTGGACACGGAGCAGTGTCTGGCCCAAACCGTTTCGGACCTGAAGTTTCTCAAGCAACTCATGTAAGGCGCCGCCGGCCGCGCGGCCTACGGTGAACTGGTCTATGTTTCGCGTCAAGATCTGCGGCATCACGACGGTCGAAGGCGCCCTTTCAGTGGCTCGGGCGGACGCCGATGCCATCGGTTTGAACTTCTTCGCGAAGAGCCCCCGCTATGTTTCGGAGGATCGTGCCCGTGCCATTGCGGAAGCCATACCCGCCGGCGTGATCAAGGTGGGCTTGTTCGTCAATGCGCCCGCAACGGATGTCTGCCGGACATTCGATCGGCTTCGACTCGATCTGGTGCAGTTGCACGGCGACGAACCTCCAGAGTACTTGCTAGACTTGGGCCCGCACCCGGTAATACGAGCCTTTCGGCTAGCCGGTGATGGCCTCGGCCCCGTACTGGAGTATCTCGACGAATGCCGTCGCCTCGGCGCTTCGCCGCGGTATGTCCTCATCGATTCGTTTCGCAAAGGCCAGTACGGGGGAACAGGCGAGAAGGCCGACTGGACCACGGCGGCCCGGTACTGTGAGGCAAGTGGCTTTCCCCCGCTTGTTTTGGCGGGCGGACTGACGTCGAAGAACGTCGCGGAGGCAATCCGGGCCGTTTGCCCGATGGCAGTGGATACGGCCAGTGGTGTCGAGTCGAGCCCGGGGCGCAAGGACACACACCTCGTCGCTCAATTCGTGCAAGCCGCGCGACGGGCATTCCAGGCGATCAGCGCGGCTGCTTCCGAGCCGCCGGGCTGATCTTCGCATCTGCTTTTCGGTGCCCAAGCAGCCAGAACACCACGCCAGTGAGGGGGGACTTGTCAAGTCGGGGGCCATGCTCGTATCATGGCCAAGAATATGTTCCGGAAAAACCCGACGAATACGGAGGTTCCTGTGTCGCAGGTCGAGACGAGATTGCCCTACAAGGTCGCCGACATATCTCTGGCCGATTGGGGGCGTAAGGAAATCCAACTCGCCGAGCACGAAATGCCCGGCCTGATGGCGCTGCGTAACAAGTACGGTTCCCAGAAGCCGCTCTCCGGCGCCCGGATCATGGGTTCACTGCACATGACCGTGCAAACCGCCGTGCTCATTGAGACCCTGGCTGAGTTGGGGGCCGACGTCCGTTGGGCGTCCTGCAATATCTTCTCAACCCAAGATCATGCCGCCGCCGCGATTGCCGTAAGCGGTACACCGGTCTTTGCCTTCAAAGGAGAGTCGCTGGAGGAGTACTGGGAGTTCACCAAGGAAGCCCTCACTTGGCCCGACAACAGCGGCCCGAACCTGATCGTCGACGACGGCGGCGATGCGACGCTCATTATCCATCGCGGCTACTACGCAGAAGAGAACCCCGCCATCCTCGATGCGCCGACGGACAATAAGGAGTTGGCGATCGTCAATCGGGTCTTGAAGCAGTCGCTCGCCGAGGATCCGCAATTCTTCCGTCGGCTCGTCGGCGAGTGGAAGGGCGTGTCGGAGGAAACCACCACGGGCGTCCACCGCCTTTATCAGATGCAGGCGCGAGGCGAACTCTTGGTTCCGGCGATCAACGTCAACGACTCGGTCACCAAGAGCAAGTTCGACAATATCTACGGCTGCCGCCACTCGCTCATCGACGGCATCAATCGCGGCACCGACGTGATGATCGCCGGCAAGGTCGCCCTGGTCTGCGGCTACGGCGACGTCGGCAAGGGGTCGGCCGAATCGCTCGCCGGGCAACATGCCCGCGTGATGGTCTCGGAAATCGATCCGATCTGCGCCTTGCAGGCGCTGATGGCCGGCTACCCGGTCACCACGGTCGAGGACGCCCTCCCCATCGCCGATATCTACGTTACCGCCACGGGCAATTGCGACGTGATCACCGCCGAGCACATGTCGAAGATGAAGCATCAGGCGATCGTCTGCAACATCGGCCACTTCGACAACGAGATCCAGGTCGACGCCCTCTGCGGCTGGCCGGGCGTCAAGCGGACCACGATCAAGCCGCAGGTCGATCTCTTTACGTTCCCCGACGGCCACTCGATCATCCTTCTGGCCGAAGGCCGACTTGTGAACCTCGGCTGCGCCACTGGCCATCCGTCGTTTGTCATGTCCAGCTCGTTCACCAACCAGGTTCTGGCCCAATTGGCCCTCTGGACTCAACCGGACGAATATCCCCTGGGTGTTCATGTCTTGCCCAAGAAGCTCGACGAGGAGGTCGCCCGGCTCCACCTCGCGCAACTCGGCGGAAAAATCACCAGACTCTCGCCCGCGCAGGCCGAATACCTCGGAATTCCCGCCGAAGGCCCCTTCAAACCGAATCACTATCGCTACTAAGAGAGCTTAGATCTTAGAACTTAGATCGTAGTGCCGAGTGCTCAGATCTAAGATCTAGGATCTAAGATCGAAGGACTAAGATCTCTCCCATGCCCGAAATTCAAGCTTTCCGTGCCGTCCGCTACGACCTGGGCCATGTCGGTTCGCTCAGCGACGTCGTCGCGCCGCCTTACGACGTGATCGGTCCCGAGTTGCAGGAGCAGCTCTACAGACGGCATCCCTGCAATGTCGTCCGGCTTATTCTCAACCGCATGGAACCGGGCGACGACGAGACCAACAATCGCTACAGCCGCGCCGCACGCTTTCTGAAGAACTGGCAGAAAGAGGGAGTGCTCTATCCCGAGGCCGACCCGGCCCTCTACGTCTACCACCAGGTCTTTTCGGTCGAGGGCGCCCAGTACACCCGCCGCGGCTTCATGGCCCGCATGAAGCTGCACCGATTTGGCGAAGGCGTGGTCTTCCCGCACGAAGAGACGCTCCGCGGTCCCAAGATCGACCGGTTGATGCTCACCGCCGTCTGCAAGGTGAATCTCAGCCAGATCTTCGGCCTCTATCCCGATCCGGAGTACCGCACGCAGACGATCCTCGAGCAAGCGATTGCCGGGGCGACTCCGCTGGAAGCGACGGACCATTTGGGCGTGGTCCACCGCATGTGGCCCGTGACCGACGTCGCAACGATCGCCGAAGTCGCGGGTGCGATCGGTTCCAAACCGGTCTTCATCGCCGACGGACATCACCGCTACGAAACGGCCTGCGACTACCGCGACCAGATCTTCGACGCCGGAATGCTCACGCCTGACCACCCGGCCCGATACGTTTTGACCATGTTCGTTGCCATGGAGGATCCCGGTCTCGCCGTTCTGCCCACCCATCGACTCTTCCGGAAGCTGCCGGAGATGTCTGCCGAAGAGTTGGCTGGCAAGCTCGGCGACTGCTTCACGACCCGAAATGCGGGCTACGGTCCGGACCAGGCCCAGACCGTATGGGAAGACATCGAGACCGGTGGGAACCAGGGTGCCCTCGGTTTGTATACCCGCAAGGACCAGCAATGGACAATCGCGACGATTACCGACGCCGGACGGGCGAAAATGGCCGCCGTGGCGGCCGACCGTAGCGACGACTGGCGTGGCCTGGGCGTCGCCATCCTGCACCGCCTGCTCATCGACTCGCTTCTCTCGCCGCCCGAATCGCCCGAGCCCAAGTACGTCCACCTCGTCAATGAAGTGGTCGACGGGCTGCGTTCGGGCGACTATCCTCTGGCGGCTCTGGTCATGCCGGCCACGGTCGATCACATCCGAGCGATCAGTCTTCAGGGCGAACGCATGCCGGCGAAGAGCACCTACTTCTACCCCAAGCTACTCAGCGGCTTGGTCATCAATCCGCTCGAATAGCTCGCAGCGGGTCCGGAAGTCTTCCTGTCTACCATCGCAAGAGGCGCCCGCAGCTTCGCGCCGCCACCCTGCGTACGCTACCCGCTACCGATCCCGTCGATTCCGTCATGTTTCACGTGAAACCCGACCATGTCGCCTACGAGTTTCGCGCAGAATTGGCCGCCTCTGCCCATTCCCCACTCGCACCGTCTGCGTAAACAGCGTATTCCACCCAAGGCAGGCAATTCACGTCGATTTGTCGTTTCACGTGAAACATGCCACGAATGACAAATGACGAATGACAAATCACCCATTTCCGATTTCCGCCCCACCCGCTAAAATCGGCACCGCGCACTGACGCGCACCGACGACCTGGCAAGGAGGCCTCGTGTGGGTCGGACCCTCTGTGTAGTCAACCAGAAAGGTGGCGTGGGCAAGACGACCACGGCCGTCAACCTCGCCGTGGCGCTGGCCAAGGCCGGTTGCCACGTCCTGTTGGTCGACTTGGATCCGCAGTGCAACGCCACCACCGGGCTGGGCCAGGAGCCAACCCACCAGCATCCGCTGGTCGCCGGCAGACCGCTGAAGCAGTCGGTCGTCTCACTCGACACCGCCCGCTTGGAGGTATTGCCGGGCAGTCGCAGTTTCCGCGACGTTGACCTCATGGCCCGTGCCGACGGCAATCAGGCCGCGCGGCTACGGCATCACCTCACCAGCAGTCTCACCTCGTACGACTTTGTGCTCATCGACTGCCCGCCCTCGCTCGGACAACTTACACGGATCGCGCTGGCCAGTTCCACCGAAGTGCTGATGCCAATCCAGTGCGAGTATTTCGCCATGGAGGGCTTGGCGCAAATGATCGAGGTGATTCGGGAGGTGATCGAGGAAAAACACTCCTTGCAGTTCGGCGGTATTGTGCTGACGATGTACGACCACAACCTGGAACTCACCCGGGAGGTGGAAGAAGAGGTTCGCGAGTTTTTCGGGGATATCGTCTACCGGACGGTCATCCCGCGCGACGTGGCGGTCGCCGAGTCGCCCAGCCACGGTTTATCGGTCATTGATTACGCACCCCGGGCACGCGGCGCCCGAGCGTATGTTGAACTCTCGATGGAGGTACTTGAACGTGACTAAAGAACGACGCTTGGGGCGTGGATTGGAGGCTCTCCTGAGCCGTGCCGGCACGGGAACCCCGCCAACCGGTACACCTTCGCCTCAGCCGTGGAGCCACCCTCAACACGAATCCCCCGACTCCGCCGCACCGTCAGCGCCGCTGGCGGATTCCGCCCTGCCCGCCGAACGCGTTGCGGCGACTTCGGCACCGACGCATCCGTTGCGCCTGAAGACCGCTTTGATCGACAGCAATCCGTTCCAGCCCCGCCAGGACTTCGACGAGGCCGAACTCGATGAACTCGCCGGCAGTATGCGGAGCCACGGACTGCTGCAACCAGTCGTAGTCCGGCGCATCGCCGACCGCTATCAGCTTGTCGCCGGCGAACGGCGGCTCCGCGCCGCCGGCCGAGCCGGATGGGAAGACGTGCCGGTCCAGGTCATCGAGGCCGACGACCGCCAGATGGCCGAACTGGCCATTATCGAGAACGTACAACGAAAGGATCTCAACGCCTTGGAAAAGGCCGGTTCGTTCCAACGCTACTTGCAGCAATACGGATGCACCCAGGAAGAACTGGCCCGCCGTCTCAACCTCGATCGATCGACGATCGCCAACCTCATCCGGTTGCTCGAGTTGCCCGACGCGGTTCAGGATTCCGTCCGCCAAGGCAAAGTCACTCAGGGCCACGCAAGAGCCTTGCTGCCGTTGGGCGATGAACGGGAGCAGGTCGACTTTTGTCGCCGGATCCTGGACGAGGGGCTGAGCGTTCGTCAGACGGAGGCTCTCGTCCAAGATGCGATTGCCGAAGCCGATGCCGAGCCGCTGAGCCTCGTGGGAAGGGACGGCATCCGAACCCGCCGCCAGGGGAGTGAGCATACCGCCGCACTCGAGCAGGAGTTTCGCGCTGCTCTTGGGCTGAAGGTCAAGCTCACCCACAACGCAGGTGGGCGCGGCAAGTTGGTGATCCATTTTGCCAGCCACGATGACTTCGATCGTCTCCACGAGTATCTTTGCGGGGCGATGCCCATTGCTCGCGTCGGATGATCCGCGGGCGGCCGATGATTCTGGCGCCCGCGCGGGGCAATCCCACCGGGGGCCCCTCCGCACGCCGATTGCCAATTACCGTTGCGGACGTTACCATGATGTTTGCAGCCCCCCTGGCGAATTCCCGGGCGGCTAGTTCGGGGCGTGGCGCAGTCTGGTTAGCGCGCCTGCTTTGGGAGCAGGAAGTCGGAGGTTCGAATCCTCTCGCCCCGACATCGGAAAGTCCTGTCGCAACAACAAGTTGCGGCAGGACTTTTCTTGTAGGTATTGGCCTGGTTCAAGAAACGGGGACTGGCTCCGAGCCAAATAGCTTCTGCCGGCGAAAAACACGGCTCGGCGAGGTGCCTGTCCCCGTTTCTTGAACCAGGCCTGAACCTTCGAGGGTTTGGGAGTGGAGAAGCCGGCGGCAGACCTTGGTTCTCCCGCCCGTTACACCTCGTTGGGCACCAGGTAAGGCTCGCGGTAATTGCGGGTGAGCCGTTGGTCGGCATCGGCGTCGTCGACAAAACGTTCCTTCGCCGGGTCGAACTGGAGCGTCCGACCGGTGGCGTAGGCGATATTCGCCAGGTGGCACAGCGCGGCCGACTTGTGTCCCTCTTCGATATCGGAATAAAGATCGGCGGCGTTTCGGTTGCGAACCGCCTTGATCCAGTTCTGGAACTGATCGACGTCCATCATCGGCGCGCCGGGAACCGAATCGCTCGGCCCGGGTTTGCGCTCGCAGCCAAGGAAGGTGTAGTAGCTCGAGTAGTCGGGGATGATCATGTAGCCCTCGGTGCCGAGGAAGATCACGCCTACCACGTTCCGCTGATCGACAAAAGGGTACTTGATGCCCATGCCCGCTTCATCGTTGGTCATCCAGTTGCGGGTTTCAAACTGCACGAGGATCCGCCGGTCAGCGAACTGCGCGGCGAAGAGTTGATTGCCGGGCGTGTCTTCGTCGTCATCGTGGACAAGACTGCCGCCCATCGACTGGACGCGGGTCGGGTGCGTTTCGAGATCGAGCCCCCAGCGGATGATGTCCAACTGGTGAACGCCTTGGTCGCCGATCTCCCCGTTGCCGTAGTCCTTCAAGAAGCGCCAGCGATGGACGGCCAACTTGTTGTAGGGAGCCTGCTGGGCCGGACCGAGCCAGAGATCCCAGTTCATGCCCGGCGGCACCGGGCCGATGTCGTTGCGACCGCCGGCGCGGAGCTTGAAGGCAATGCCGCGGGCCATGTACACGCGGCCGATCACCCCCGCCTTGAGCTTCTCAATGCCCTCTCGGATCTTCGGGCTGGATCGGCATTGTGTACCGGTCTGCACCATGCGGCCGTATTTCCGCGCGGCCTCGACCATCTTGCGGCCCTCAAAGACATTGTGCGAGGCGGGCTTCTCCACGTAGACATCCTTGCCTGCCTGGCAGGCCCAAATGGTCTGCAGCGCGTGCCAGTGATTGGGCGAGGCCAAGGCGACCGCATCAATCGACTTGTCGTCCAGGAGCTTGCGGTAGTCGACATAGAGGAGCGGTTTCTTGCCGGATGCCTTCTCTCTTTCCTCCGCCGTGGCGGCCATGCGATTTTCGTCGCAATCGCATAGTGCGGCGATTTCGACATTCTCGGATGCCATTTGCTGCAGCGCATCACAGTGAGAGCGACGTCCCCGACCGCCCAGCCCTACCACCGCCACGCGGATCCGAGCATTGGGGCTCTGCTGCGCGTTGGCGACTGCCGGCGCCGCCAGGGCCACTGCCCCGGCAACGGCTGCGGAGGTCTTCAGAAAGTCGCGTCGGTGACTGGGGTGCATCATCGGTCTCCTGATCTGGAATTGGGTGACAGCCGTCCATGGTAACACGGCGAAACGTCCGACAATAGTTCCTCCGCCGATGCTGACTGACTTTGCCGACAGGCGGCGTAAACGCATTCGATGGGCATCCCTCCTTTATTTGTGGGTTCATTCATTTTCTGCCGGAACCCCCATCACTTTCAGGATAGAATTCGCGGATCAGCCGGATCGCATCGCGAGCCGTATGCATGAACGAGTAGCCACCCTCCTCCGGAAGATGCTCCGCGGGCAACTTATACCAGGATTGGATGGTGAAACAGTCGGGGAACACGCCATCCTGACGCAACCGCCGGATGTAGGCCAGCGTCTGGTCTTCGCCCCTGCGCGGGTATTCCAGCACCGCCGCGCCGCGGCCCGCGCCGGCCACGTCGGTCGGCACGGTGTCGAAGTAAATGCCGTCGTAGCCCTCGCACAGTCTCTCTGCCCAAACGGCCGACATGAACTCCTGATAGGCTGGGTGGCCAATATTGATGACGAAATCGTCCCGCGGCGGCCCCCAGAAGTAGATGGGGATGCGGGCTTGCCGCGGTTCGCGGGCGGTGGCCTTGGGGTTGGCGAGATCGGCAGCTTCGCCGTCGTCGATGCGGCCGTCGCCGTTGCGGTCATTGGCCGGATCCCAGCCGGGGCAGAGTCGTGTTTCGCGGGGGTTGGCCGCGCGCTCCGCGCCTACGTGGAGGGTGACTTTCGTGTCCGCCGCGAAGTGGCAGAACATCTCTTCGAGGATGCCTTCCTTCGTCAGTCCTGTTGATACGCAGTAGTCGGCCAAGGCCGCGGCCTTGCCATCGAGTGGCCGGCCGGTAGTCGGATGCGGCACCACGAGGGTGCAGATGAGCCCATACTGTGTCGCGAGCACGCCGTCTCTCAGTTCCTTGGCCTCCTTACGGAAGGAGAGGTCGAGCCAGTCGCGAGCGAACTGGGCGTTGCCCGCGAAGTTGATGAAAGTGCGGATCGTGGGGAGGTGGTGCGGCATGGGCTGCACGTTCAGGCGAAACGTTTGCGTCGCCGCCGGCGGCAGGGGCTGCCGCTGTGCGTCCCACACGCGCACCGTCCAGTGGTACGTCACGCCGTTGTCGAGCGGCGGGCCGGCGTTTCCCAGGAGAACTCCGGGCAGGGGTCGGGCACGTCATGCGGGTTGATTCGCCACTCGCAGCGAAGGCCGGCCAGTTGGTAAGACGCGGCAAGAGCGTGAGAGGAAGGTGACCCCAGGGGCACGTCTCCGAAGCCGGCCGCAGCCATAGCCGTAAACAGCAGGAGCATCCGCAGACAAAGCATCACGATCATGTCAACGGCTCCTATGAGCACGAAAGGCATAGACTCCAACACAAACGGTAACCGTTCACGGGGCGGGGAGGAAGGGGACAGGTCCACGTTTTCGGGCAACGTCTTTGTCGCCAAAGCGCATCAATCGGCCGAAAAATGGACCAGTCCCCGGCCGCCCCGTGAACGATTACCGCAAACGTAGCCTCGCAATCCAAGACGTCTACCGCGACACCGCCGCGGTGACGGCCACCACGCGCAAGCCCGTTTGCAGCACCAGGACCGACGGCTCGAATACCAATTCACGCACGCTTTTCTCGGGGTGCGGATTGGTCCAAGGCAGCACCATCGCACGCACCGGATTCTGAATCAGCCAGGCCGGGCCGCCCTGGCGCGTGGGCAGTGCGTCGGCGGCAGGAATGGCTTCGCAGCCGTAACGCACGGGCAGGTGCTCGACGGCACCGTCGTCGTAGCGGACCTCCCACTTGCCCAGCGGTGCATCGGCGGTGGCGGTGCGCTCGGTGTTGGCGGCCAAGTAGAGCGCTGTCACCCGTGTGCCGATGGGATAGGTAACGCGGCGCTCGCGGAGGGCCTGAGCCAGGTCGAACCGCTCGCCCCCCTGGTCGACGACCAGACTCACCGGATCTCCCGCCTTGAGGCCGCCGAGCGCGTCAAAGCCGAGCCGGCTTTCGCCGGCGTGGGCGGAGAGGACGAACCCATCGGGCGGAATGGCCATATTGCCTCGCCCCGCTTGCACGTCCGTCACCTTGCCATCGCTCACCGCCACTTCGACCCCGTGCTCGTTGGCGCCAGTGCGGCCATCGCGGTAGCCGGCATGGTAGAGCACCAGGCAGTCGGCTTCGCGCGGCCCGTTCTCGACGTTGGGCCGCATCAACCGACCGTTGGGCAAACGGATCAGCAACTGAATCGGCGCGAGCCCTCCGATCCACCTGCCCCCGGCGTCGAGCACCGCAACGCGGTCCCCGCGGCGCAGCGATTCGATCCGCCGGAACTTCGCCGGCCGATTGCCCTGGTGGGCTGAGAGCACGAACCCGCCTGGCGGGATAGCGTTGTCCTGCCGGCGATACCCGCGGACATCGAGCACCTCTCCCTCGGCCGATACGATCGCCTCGACGCCGTAGATATTGGTCTCCGTGGACGTGTGCGGCGCCGCGTAAAGAATGAGCTGGCTTTCGCCACGACTGGTGTTGACGCCGTCGAGTGTCAGCGGACCGCCGGGCAGGACGACCGTTGCCGCGCCGGTCGTGTCGGTGAGCGGACGGAAACGGTCGGCGAGCGGCGGTATCATTACTGGCTGGTCGGTGCAGAGCGGCACTCCCTCGTGCTGCTCGATCTCGGCGGCCTCGGCCGGCGGCCAGGCCAGCGGTTGGGGTGCTTGCGGCGTCAGACGCAGCGCCGCAGCGCCGGGGAAGATCACATCGCGGCGGCCCCACAGCACCGCGTTGGTGGCTCGTTGCGCCGCCGCGATGAGTTGCGGCTCGGGCATCACCGTATCGGGCGCCGGCGCCGGGTTCCACGCCGCCTGAGCGTAGAGGGCGGTAACGGGGCTGTACATCGGGGAGGCGAATACTCGCGGCGGACCGCTCCACAATGTGCCCATGGTCGGCACCTTGCGGGCCTGAGCATAGCGGACCAGCGAAAACGGCGTTTTCCACGGGCTGGCCCAGACGCAGAATCCCTGCTGCCGCAGCCAGTCGAGTGCCGGATAGGCCGCGTGGGAGTCGTAGAACCAGTAATCGAGGATCACGTCCTTGGGGATTAGCTCCAGCGCCGCTGCCGTATTCTGCGGCGGCCCGCCGTTGGCCGGACCGATTGGCCCGCCGAGCCGGTCGGCCAAAGTGGGGGCCATGAGCATGTCGTGCCAGATGACCAACTTGACGCCGCGGGCCTTGAGATGATCGTTGACTCGCTGAATGTGCCGCGCGATCAGCGCCGTCACGTCTTCGTTCTGTTTCGAGAGCCAGGTGAACAGTTCCCAAGCCTCATCCATCCCCGCGTGGAAGTACTCGATCGGTCCGTAGACTTCGAGCATTTCGTCGAGGATCGGGTAGACGAACTTCTCGTAGGCCTCGTCGCTGCGCACGTCGATGCCGCCGTGCTGGGTGTATGGCGGCTTCCGGTAGGCGCGGTCGAGATGGCCGAGCAGGTTCAAATAGCCGATCGGCTTCAGCCCGAGGCTGCGGCCGTAGTCGATGATCCCGCGCGCCTCCGTCTTGCTGAACCTGCCGCCGGTGGCAATCGACGGATCGAAGTCGAGCACCACCTGGGGGCCGAATTCGAGCGCGACGGAGGTCACCCTGTGGCGAGCGAGCAGCTTGAGGTTGCGTTTGAAGTCGTCAACGGTCCCGCCGTAAGCCCCCTGGATCATGAAGGCCCGCTCGGATGTCTCGGGCCAGTCGCGGAGGTGCGGCACGTCCACCTTCCAGCCGTCGCCGGCGCGGCGGGCGTGCTCAAGCAGCGTCGACAAGGTATGCACGGCCCAGAAGGCGCCCTGTTCGTCGTGCGCTCGCAAGACCAGGCCGCGCTGGCCCGGTTCAAGGGCAAACTCCTCACCGTGGGGCAAGGCATCGGGCGCCGGCTCGAGGCGGATCGCCGTGCCGCCCTCACCGAGCGCATCGGCGCCGAACAGCGTGCGCAACTCGCGCCGCAGCAGCGCGGCCGGCGCGCCGAACTCCGCCGGCGCGACGACGGCCAGCGGCGGATGCAGCCGAGTGGTCGCCGCGGTTTCGGCGAAACGAGGTTGAGGCCAGATCAGCGACAGGGCGAAGGCAAGGGTGACAGGGGGCACGGTTGTGTCTCCGGGTGATGTGCCGGCTGATGTTGCCATGCAACGCACCCCAGCAGTGTTGCATAGGAGCGGGTGTTGATGCAAGGAGTTGGCGTGGCCGGAGTTGCATCGCGTATGCGGCGAGCGAACCCAATGGATCTCATGGGGGGTGCGTTGCGTAAAGAGTAACTTGGTTACTCACTTCGACTTGGCCCAGCCATCGGCCGCAACCAACGGAGGTTCTTTGGGCAGCCTGTTTGCGCTCTAGAGTCTTTGTTCGTAACATCTGCGCGCCATGCGCGCATGTTTGGCTCGTTTAACCGCAACGGCCAACGGCCTGCGCGGGCAGCGGTAACAAAGCCCGCCACGGCACATCCCGCGCAGGCCGTTGGCCGTTGCGGTTAAACGATTTTGGTTGCGGCTCGGCCGCGTTAAGAAAGGGTTTGATGATCTTGGAACCAAACTCGCATCCGTGTGCAAAGTCCCTGGAATGCGCACGGATAACCGAGGGCGCGATCGGAAATCATAGACCGCAGCGGCGCGTGAACCAGAGCGATCCGCATGGCTCAAGTCTCACCTTTTCACGAGGACTGGATATCACCTTGGTCTACATTCCCGAAATCGCCTGGTCGCGCGGGTGCTCGACGGTGAAGCCGTAGCGGATCTCCCGCTGTTCATTCGGCTCGAGCGTCACTCGCCATCTCAAGATGTTGAGGTCGGAGTGTTCCGACGGCTTCGGGAAGGCGTCCTGAAAAGAGACTTTGATCTGCTCGTGTTGCGAAACCGGGATCTGATCCACCAGAACAATCTTGGCAGGTTTGTCCAGATAGTTGGCCAGCCGCACGGTATAGGACGATGCGAGGCGGCGCGTGGTTCCCATCAATCGCTTGGAGACGTCGTTCTTGGTAAGCTCCCGTTCGACGCGAACGCGATCTTCGATCCCCAACGGCAGCGAAAACAGCTCGTTGGGAGCCGTGCGTTTCAATTGCGTCTTGCCGACGAACTCGTCGCCGTGGAAGATCGCCGCTTCGCCCGGCAAGAGCGTGTGGGGGCTGCTGTTGGTGACCTTTGCCCGGCTGTAAACTTCGTCGGAGAGCTTGGGGACCGCCACGTACTGGAGTTCGGCGTCGAGATGAAAGGCCGCCACGAGCGTCTTGTGGGGTGAGTCGTCCGACGGCACGTCAACCGCCGTTCCCACGCGGTACGTAACGGCCGCGCCGGTCCGTTCGAGCTGGGCTTGCGCGACTTCTGCCTCAGGTATCGCTGCTTCGAGTGCTTCGGCCGGCGGGGGAACCTCATCCATGTCGGCTTGCGCCAAGGTATGGACTGTGGCACCGAGGCCTCGCCACGCTCTGGCGCGCGCTGCCGGCGCCGGGAAAACGCGGTACCCGAGGTACCACGGGCTCAGGAACGGGATCGTCGCCTTGACGGCCGGACGAGCGGTCGAGAGGGAAAGCTGGACCCCCTGCCAATCTTCGCCGGTGCGTTGCCGGATGAGCGCGAAGTAGTTGACGTTGACCCGACTGTCTGTGAGTCGGATGTCGTAAAGCGGGGTCCACGATGCACCTTCGATGACGTAGCTTACTTCGAGTGTGAAATCCGTTTCCGCGTCAATTTCGACGGAAACACGGATTTGCCGGCGTTGTGCCGGCTCCGACTTGCCGTGCCTGTCGAGTTGAGCCTTTACGTTTTCGCGTTTCTTGTTGAGAACCTTGCTCTCTCGATTGAGAAGTCGCAGGCGCTCCTTGGCCGCATGGGTTTCCTGTGCCAGATGCGCTTCGAGAGTTTGAAGCCCGGCAAGGTCGAGTCTGCCGAGAGCCAGGCCGCGGGGCAGCGTTTCGCCTCCTGAGGTCCGCATGTGATGGAGCATCTCGAGGCGTGCTTTTTCGACCTCCTGGCGATCGGCCAGCGCCGCCAGGGATTCGTCAAGTTCTTCGAGCTGGCCCAAGAGTTCGTCGAGAGTGGCCTCGGGCGGTCTGTCGATGTACGTCGTGCCGACCTCGACGCCAAGAATGCGGACCCCCTCGCCCTGGCCTGCTGCCCGTACTGAGTCGGGTTCCAGCCCGTTGGGCAAGGGACCAATGGCCAGCACATGCTCCCCCGCCGTCAGGTGAACCGTCCCCCGGCGCGCGATTCGCGCCACATCTAAGTAAACTGTCGCCGCGACAATCGGCGCTTCAATCGCTTGCATTGCTCTTCCCCCAATCCATAACTTGCCGATCTTCCCAACAGCCCCTTGACACGATAATCGTATTGCATGTCATTGCCTTGCGTGTTTCTTCTCGGGCAATCCTGAGCAGTAGCCCGGCAAAGCGCGGATCTGCCGGCGGATTTCTGACTGGAGTTCAGTGAACCGTTCATCCCCGATTGAGCCAAACCTCTCCAAGAAAGCCTCCGATGGAATGCCCTCCGGCAGGTTTCTGGGTTTCGGCACGAAACTGGCCACGGTGAACGACTCCGCCAGGGATTCGAGAGAGACCTTCTTCTCGCGCACATGGTTCGCGAAGGCGATGCCGGCCATGTCCGCTGCCAAGTCGGCGAAGCTGAAGCCCGAGCCACCTTGAGAATCGCGCAATTCCTTGATCGTTCCCATCGTTTCTGCGGTCTCGGGTCCAATCAGGATTGCCAGTGCGCCCGAGACGACGAAGTGTTGAGCCAGATCTCGCCGCCCATGCATCGTAGGAGCGCCGAGCATTGCCAAGCGTTGACGACGCTCATCTTCGGTCTCCGCGGCCAGGAATACCTGGTTGATTAGCGGAGCAGCGCGCAGGACGGTCGAGTGGTCGATGGCGGCGCCCAAGCCGATGAGAAACGCTTTGGCGGCGTCCTCTTCCCGCAGATTGTTTGCTGCCGCGGCTGCCCGGCGAACGAGGTATTCCGTCAGGCGATCGCCACGAAGGCGGTCCGCGGCAACGTGGTTTTCGGCAGCCGCCTCGCGTACCGCGCTCACAACGACGCGAACTCCGGCCTTCAGCGGCTGGGAAGGACGCTCCACGCGACCTGCGGCCGCTGCAGAGGCAATCAGCCATGCAGAGATCGAACAGACGAAGAAGATATGCACCATCGGGTCAAGACTGCAATCGCTGAGCAACCTGAGTTGGTTGCGAGGGTCTAGGGCTTTCTCGATCACGTGAAAGTTGACGGCCTTTTCATTTTTCCGGTCTTTCGGTCGGCCGGCCTACGTGGCAGCGCCGCTTGATTGGAGTTGCGGTCTCACTCTTCATCGGGACGAATATCACGACGCGACGGCACGGCGACACCCTTTCTGTTGAAGCGAACCACCACGACGCTCAGGCGCTCGGCGCCAGCGTTCGACAGGCAATTGTATGTCCACGGCTCGGTGCAGAGAATATCACCCCGCCTGGATGGGGATTCCTTCTCCACGCTCGACAGCGGTGTTATTATTGCAGTGATTGTGTAATGCAGACTCGGCTCGCTGTATCTTGGCTGGTGAGTCTTCCCTCCGTCTCTTGACCTTTACTTCTCAAAGGGAGTCGCACCATGAGTGAGGTGACGCTGACCATTCCCGATGAAGCGCTCTCCGCGCTGGCAGACTCTCCCGGTGAGGCCGCTGACGAGTTGCGAATGCTGGCCGCTGTGAAACTATTCGAGTTGAAGAAGGTATCCTCGGGCGCTGCCGCATATCTAGCGGGCATCCCGCGGGTGGAATTCCTCCGGCGACTGGTTGACTATGGCGTGCCGGTCTTCGACATGAGCCCGGAGGAGTTCGCCGAGGAGACACGTCTTGGGTGAACTGATTTGCGACACGTCGACGCTTCTGGCTTTGCACCAGATCGGCCGGTTGGACCTTCTGCAGTCGCTCTGTGGCAGCGTCATCGTGCCGGCCGCGGTTCACCAGGAACTGGAGAACGGCTGATCCCTGGGACATGATGTGCCTGACGTTACGACGGTCTCATGGATGATCGTTCGGTCCCCGACGGCGACTCCGACACTACCGCACGCTTCCCAGCTTGGCCCCGGCGAGCGAGAGGTGCTGTGGCTTGCTCAAGAAACACCTGGCAGTGTGGCAGTGCTCGACGATGAACCCGCGCGCCGGGCTGCCGCCGCGCTCGGCATCGCGCGTTCCGGAACACTGGGATTGCTGGTCGATGCGAAACGACATGGCCTTGTGACGGCTGTCGCCCCGTTACTCGACGAACTCCAGCGCAACGGCTTCCACGTTTCGCTTCAACTCCGGGATGCCATTCTTGAGGCCGCCGCCGAACTCCCTTGACTTCGCCCCCTAGTCCGCATGCCCTGCCACAGCTCGTCTGTTGTCTGCCAAGACAATTCTGGGTGTCTTAGTCTCGTTAAGGGGCTGCGGATCAGCGCAGAACTGCAGGAGAGATCCTCGTCCGTGCGGCTCTGCCGTCCATCGGCCGCCGAGCGTGTGCCACCTCACAACGTAACGGTCACCGGCTCTCATCCGCGAGCACAGGGAACTCCGTGATCCGCAGGCGGGTGCAGCCGTAGGGAATGAGGTCAAGGTCCACCAGGGGGTCTTGGGACTCGACCGGGCTGGCCGGCGTCTGGCCGGCGGAATTTGCCTCCAATTTCCATTCCGGAATCGTTCGCCCCTTGACTCGCAGCACGACCGGGGCCGTCTCCTGGGCGAACGGCTGCTGCCCCGGCTTGCCGGTATGGGCCACCGTGATCGATCGTTCCGGGTTGTGCCGATCCAGGAGCAGGCCATAGTTCCACGGCGTCGTGGGATGGACTGACCAGTCGATCACCGGCAAGGTGGGGTGGTGCCGCTTGAGTTGGTCGAAGTGCTCGCCCATTCGGAGTGAGTAGACCAAGGGGCCGCGGACAATGGCCACGGCATCGTGGTAGCGCGTCTCGGTCCGCATCTTCATCGGCAGCTTAATGACGACTTCGTCGCCCGGCGACCAGCGGCGCCGGATCACCAGAAACTGCCCGGGTGCTGCGGGCTCGGTCTTCCCTTGGCAGTTTACCGTTGCTCCCTCGGCCCAGGAGGGCACTCGCAGGTGCAGCGGAAACTCGACTGGCTCCGGCGACATGAGTTTGAATCGGATCGTCTCGTCGAACGGGTAGTCGGTGATCTCCTCGACGGAGACCTCCGTGCCGCCAGCCACCTTGGCACGTACGACGCTCGGCCCGTAGGCTACGGCAGCCAGTCCCTGGTCGTGCGTGGCCATCCAGAGGTGGGCGACGAACTTCGGCCAGCCCTGATGCATGTTCGCCGTGCAGCAGCCGTAGTGGGGCTCGAGGCCATAGAGGTTCGAGGTGTCGCTATTGGTGCTCCATTGCCGCTTGGCGACCGTGCAGAGAACCTGGTTGGCTTGCTGGTCGTACTGGTGCGCCCAGTAGTCGGGCGTGCAGGCCCCGGGATTGGCGTTGTAGGCCAAGAACTCCAGGCGGTCGGCGAAGGCTGTGTCGCCGAAGATCTCGAGCAGTTTCTCCAGCGAAAACATCGACTCGACCACCGCGCAAAGTTCCGTCCCCTGCGTCGGCCGCCTGCCGGAGAGGTGCTCGTCGCCGGAGAAGCGGCCGCCGACCTGGCCGTGATGCTCGTCGAGGCTGGCCCAGCCGCGGTAGACCGCTTCTTTGTGCCGCCCGTCGCCCGACTGCTGCCACCAGAGGCCGGGGTACTTCGTCGCCATCGCCACGTTGACCACATGGGCGGTCATGCCCACGTCCTTCCAGTCGTAGGGAATGCTGCCAGTCCGAAGCGCTTCGGTGGTCCAGGGAAAGTTCGTAAAGTAATCGGTCCAGTTGCGGCTGTTCTTGTGGATCGACTCGGCGACCTTTAGAACGTTCGGGTCGCCCGTCCGACGGTAGAGCCAATAGGCTGTGACAGCGTTCTCCATCGCTCGCACACCGCGCCAATCCTTGTTCGGCCAGTCGGGTGGCGCCTTGTGGAGATAGGCGAAGTAGTCTGCGATGAGCTTCAGGGCCCGAGGATCGCCCGTCGCCTCGTGGTACTGTGTCAGCACCTTCATCGCCACAGCCAGTGGCCAGCGATCCTTGTTCTGCGCGGGACCGAACCAGCCGTCCGGCTGCCCGCTGGCGAGAATTCCTTCAATCCACGGCCTGGTCTTGGCGATCAGCCGGGAGTCGTCAAGCAGGTAGGCCAACGGCACCAGGCCATCGAGATAGTAGGGACCGCGTTCCCACTTTTCGCCGTCGCCGCCCTTCCAGGCGGTTTTCACCAAGGGCGGCCAGAACTCGTCGAGATGGCCGGTCAGGCCGTTGGCTTGGATTGTCAACTGGTCCTTGAGCCAGCCTTGCGGTTTGACTGATCCGAGCGGGAGGGCGACGAATTTCGTCGGTCGCAGGGGCAGCCGGTTGGTGGGATAATGCCGGTTGAACTCCGCTGCGGGCGCAGCGGGTTTTCCTGGCGAATTCCACCGACAGAGCCATTCCCGCGGCGCCGGTTCTTGTGCGTTGTCGTCCAGCTTTACCGACGCGGGCTCGTCGTTTTCCCCGAGGGCTGTCGTTTCGCCGGCCCAGCACACCGTGTTTGTCCAACAGGCGGCGAGGAGGATCACGAAGAAAGTTCTCACGGGGCGGTCTCCAGGGCTTGAGGGCAGTTGTAGTCACCCCCAATTTCGCTTTTCCGGGGCGGAGAGTCAAACGTGTGTAGGAGGCGGAAATGATACAAGATGCCGGGTGACTATCCCCGTTTCCGGATAGCCTCTTACAGGCAAATTTCCACATCAAGGAACCGGTACGGGGTCTTCGCGTATTGGTCGGCCATCTTGTGTAGCGTTGTCCAGCGTGTCGAGTGCGAGGGGCTTTCATACCGAGGTTCCTCACTGGGAAGAGCAGTCAGCAAGGATTTTCGGACGAGCATGCCCCGGACCTTCTGTGTGCGAACTGGGCCAGCGCGCTCGCATGTCAGGCACAAAACGTACTCACCGCGTTCTACGGACAACCCAAGGTCGCGCTTGATGTGGCCGACTGCGAACCGTTCACTGACCTCGTTGAGTACCGCGTTGAGATACTGCCAACAGTCTTCCTTCGGAATGGGCAGAAGAGGATCGTCCTCGCTGGTTCGTCTTGCCAGGTCAACGATCGCCTTTGCCGCAGACGCATTGAGAAAGATCTCCTCGCAGTCCATCTCGAGGATCGTGCGAATTCGCATCGTGCCATCGTCGATGCTCGTCAGCGTTACGTTGAGCCGATCAAGAAAATCTCGCTTGCGCCAGCGCGACCGGGCACGGCGTCCGGCGATGTAGGAAGCGGCGCCTGCCGCAGTCACGATCCACAGCAATTCCGGCCAGTTTCCCTGGACATAGTCAACAAGCGATACGAAAGCTTCGTTCATGGTATTCCCATCCCAACGCAATCAGATTTCGGTTCGACCAGAGTGCTTCGGAGCGTTACGCCGAGGAGGAGTCGCCCTCCGCACACACCCCCTTCTCACGAATAACGCACCGTTGCGATGAATCACTCTTCAAGCTACCTTGGTTCGAAACTTCCAGCAAGGATCTGCGCGGATAGGTTGGGGGAGAAGCGGGCGATGCGGCGTCGATCGCAGGTCTTGGCAGTCCGGACATTGGTTCAGTGCGCCGGGAAGCCGATTCGAGCCGGTGCTTCCGAAAAGTATCTGGCGTGGCGGATATCCGCTTCATCGTACATGGCTCCACCGGTCACGGGGTATACTCCACACGAAAACTCTCGACAGCAGTCCGGATCTGTTGCCGCACGTCGTCGGAAAGTTCCTCGTCAGCACCTTGAAAGCGATAGACAGCGAGGGACGTTTCTACGAGGTGCCAGACGATATGGCGACGGTGCTCCGTGGACGCAAACCTCAGCCGAACGGTGCGAGCAGGAAAACTACCGATGAAATGGATCTCGTCTTCGAGCACTTCGGTTCCCGGCCAGATTCTCAATTGCTCCCGGAGCCGTGATGGACGCAGAGCGTCACACATGATGTGACTGGTTCCGATTCGAAGTTGGAAGACGTGGGGCAGGCCAATGTCCGGTGGCACTTCGGCGGATTGAGGAAGCTCGATACTGCACCCATGTCGCCGGTTTACGAGTCGCGTACCTTGACGTTCCACTTCGGGGCGTCCCCCAAGATCCAGCAACTCCTGGAGAAGTCTTCCGCTTCGCATCTGTTGCCAGCCCTTCCACCGCCACCACAAGAAGAATAGCGGACCGAAAAGCCAACCCACCACGCGCGCTCCCCACATAAAAGCGCGCAGCGCGACGGTCAATGGGAGCATCTGCCTTTGGACCTCGGCTTGCCAGGCGGCGATCTCCGGATCGATCTGCCGAGAGGGCGGTGCGCGAAGGAGTATCTCGTGAAGTCGTAGTGCTGGCTGCCGATCGGAGGAAGTGCGGCGCACAAAGAACATCCGATCGATCTTGATACCACCGGCAGTGATGTACTGGCCGGGCGCGAGCCGCAATTCCTCAAAATCCTGGTAATCGTATGCTGCCGTATCCGCACCGATCTCAATGCAAAACCGCTCAGCGACGTTTTCCGCAAACACGGCCCACTTGCGCTGAAGTTTGGCAATTTGCCGGGCTTCGATGCCGAGTTGGCAAATCTCGCACAAGCGCTCCGGGTCACCATTTCTAGCGAGTTCCAGATCTGCCGGCCCGCCGAAGTACCGCGGCTTCGAATTGAAGGATGCAACCAGCTCGGAAGAATCGTGAAGCCGATAACCCCAGATGTCGCTGTCGTAGACCCATACTTCCAGAAGTGGTTTGTGGAGCTTGTTGAGTTTGAAAACCAGCCGATCCCCTTCCTCGTAGGCATGGCTGAATGCGACGATGATCCAACCCGATGTTTCCGACAGTACGACCCCACGTTCCGTCTCCGGATCGAAGGGGAACAATGGATCTTCAACGCACGGGTCAAATCCTTTCGCTGCAAGCCAGGATACCACCGCAAGGCGAACTTCGTCTCGACTCGCGTGCCGCGCAGCAAACGTCCGCAGATTTGCACCCATAAGCTTCAGTTCCTTGCACACCGGCGGGAGGTATTCGCCAGAAGTAGCCGGGCCTCATGGCCTGGCGGTGCCCCGGTAGTATTCGGCGATGCTTTTCATC
This sequence comes from Rhodopirellula sp., assembly GCA_012728855.1. Lineage (GTDB taxonomy): Bacteria > Planctomycetota > Planctomycetia > Pirellulales > Thermoguttaceae > JABWBD01. Next base: position 36,147 of record JAAYEH010000433.1, read on the forward strand.
AGCACCGTACCGGCTTTCAGGCTTCTTGCTTTGGAGGTCCATTGGCCGGCGCCTTCGCAGAGCACGTTGGTCACTCCGAATTGCAGGTGTGGACCGGAATTCCAATGCGTCGGATGGCCTGGCTTGCCGGTTTTCAGCGGCTCGATGAGATCCTCGGGACCGTTTTGCAAGAGCGTTTGCTTGAATTCCTCCCAAGGGCCGAGGACGGTTCCAATTTCCGGCCCGGGCAGCAGGATGGGCTCGACCGGGCCGCCCCAGGTGTGCATGCTCCAGACGGTCGTCGGCGGTGTGTCGGACGCCATCAAGCTCTCCAAATCCTTCTGGATGACGCAGGCTTCATGGGCTTGCTTGGTGCTGTCGGCGCCCTCGGCGAAATACGACCGATTCATATCGACGCCCTGCTGATTGACACGATACCAGCCGTGCGACGGCCCGTCCGGACTCGACATCAGCACAAAGTGGCAGACGCTCCGTTTGCGGCAATCGGCCCCCTGGTCGCTCAAGAGCCAGTCCACCATGCCGGCGATCCGCCATTGCGCGTTGTGCTCACCAGGGTGCTGGTTGCCGATCCAGTGCCCCCAGCGAGACTTCTTCGGGTGGGGGCTGTTTGGGTCGGTGACTTCCAGCCGGTAGAGATTCCGGCCACCGAGGGATTTACCCAGTATATGCACCGTGGCGTGCGGGTGCCCGGACCACCGGCCCATGAGTTCCACGACCTTTTCGTAAGACATCGGCACCTGCGCCCCGAAATGGACCGCGTCTTGGGTGAATTCGGGGAAGAGCAGGCTGTCGCCGCGCTGGGTCGGATCGTCGGGTTTGCACCAGGAGATAGGCTGCCAATTCTCGGCGTCGTAGGACCAAGTCACCGAATTGTGGTTGAAACGATACTGGGCACCCCCGTTGAACTCGACGTCCACGCGAAGCTTGTTGCCTTTGGCATTGCGGACGATCTGGAAATAGAGCATGTTGCACCAGTCGGTGTGTCCCGGCGCGTGTCCTAAGCTGATCTTGAAGTGGTTCGTGGCGAGCTTCTCGACGGTCGCCCCGGCGGAACCCAACGGCCCGTCGAACTTGAAGTCGCCGACCGAAATCTCGCCGGCGACGCCGGTCGGTTGGCCGCAGAGCAGGCCCATTGCCATCGCGGTGAGTAGGAGAGGAGCGTTTGCGGCGCTATGTGTCATGCTACGGTTCATGGTGTTTCCCTCGCTGCTGAATGTAGATCCCGATGTCAATGCTTCGGATCGCGGGAATCGCGATATTCCAGTCGGACCAGTCTACCATAACCGAACCACGGGGCCCAGCAACGTCTCAACCATTCTTGAAGCACGGATGAAAACTCTCTGGCTTCCTCCACGTGAAGCGATGGGGCGTGTGGCACTGCTTGCGCCAGCGCGTTGGGCTTGCGATCGGTGTGGCACTGCTTGGGATTGTAGGACGGTCTTTCCGTATAGGAGAACGCGTTCAATCCCAAGCAGTGGCACACGAATCGCACCCGAACACGCCGACGGAAGCGTAACGCAATCAGGGCCACCCAGCCATCTTCGACTACGTCAAGTGTCCTGGTTTCCGTTCAACGGAAAAGAGACATTCTGATGCGGGAGTTGTGGCGAGGGACGGCGCCGGCGCGGGCTCAATCGGCGGGCGGCGGCGAGAGTGGGGCGGATTGGGGGAGCCGAATCTGGAATGTCGCTCCACCGTCGGCGGCGAGTAGTTCGATCGTGCCGCCGTGGCGCTGGACGATCTGGCGGCAGATGGCCAAACCTAAGCCCGTGCCTTTCGCCCGCGTCGAGACGAGCGGCTCAAAGAGCGTCTGGCGAATCTCGGGCGGGATGCCGGGGCCGTTGTCTCGGACCGTCAGCAGGTCGAATCCGTCCTCCTGCCGGGCCTCGATGCGGATTTCGCCTTTGCCGCCCATCGCTTCTGCGCCGTTGGTCAAGAGGTTCCCCAAGACCTGCCGTAACTGGACCGGGTCGGCATCGACCGTGAAAGGCTCCGGCCGACAATCGATCCGGCACTCGATCTCGCCGCGGTTCTGAATCCGCTCGAATACCTGGCGGACCGCCGAGCCGAAGTCGATGGACTGTTTGACCGCATCCTTGGCGCGGACGACTTCCATGAGGTTGCTGATGATCCGGTTGGCCGTCTCAATCTCGGCGTCGATCGCTTCCAGATAGGATTGAGGCTTGGGGTCGTCGGCCGCGAGGCAGCGTCTGAGCAGGTAGACCGCGGTGTGGACGACTGCCAACGGATTGCGGAGGTCGTGGGCGATGCTGGCCGCCACCTGACCGACCAAGGCCAGCCGCTCTTGCCGGGCGAGTTGATCCTTGACCTGAGCCAACTCGGCTTCGACAGCATCACGACGCGACGGCTGGGCTTCCAACGGAACCAGCCCCGCTTCGATCAGTTCCTGCTCGACGAGTTGGACGAACCCCGGCCAAGGCTCGTCGTCGCCATTGGCCATGACCTGGTCGTGAGCTGACTGAATGGCAATGCGTCGCCGAGCACTGGCTTCGCGGACGGAAGCCAGCAGGGAAGAGAACTCCGCCGTCTGTCCGGCGGAACCGGCCGAACTGGAGGCGGCCGCTGCCGCTTGGGGAGCGACGAACACGAGAATGCCGGCTGCCGCAGCAGCAGGAGAGGCAGAGACAATTCCCTGCCCGGCATCGGCCAGGAACTGTGCCATGACCGATGACAGTCGTTCGAACTGGCGCCAATCGGTGACGGCGCTAAGCAGGTCGATATCGTCCGACCAGTTGGCTGGCGCGCTAGTCTGAAATGACCCGGCAGGCAGATGGGCACTGGCGTGTGCTTTCTCTTGCGGCCCGCTGATGTCGCGCCTGGCAAGGGCAAGGTTGGCGAAGATGCGGTCCTGTGCTGCGTCATCACTTTCGGATGGTTGAACCGGTGGGATCGCCGCCCCATTGGTCCGGCCGACGTCATCAGACGAAGGCAATACCATGCTCGGCGGGCTGTCGGCCGCGGTCTTATTGACCGCAGCATCCTGGAAACTGGCGGCATTGGAGAAGGTGGCGACATTGGAGTTGCCTCCACGGCGGTGGCTGCCGGCCGTCTTCTGCAGGACATCTCGCAGGTCGAGACCTGCCGGCGATGCAGGGTCTTGCATCGCTTCGTCTACCGGTACATCGTCGGTAAGCGCGGTAGCGTCGGATTGTTCGGCGGGTGTCCTGCTCAAGAGCGGCTCGATCGGGTCGGCGCCGGAGTCGCCTTCGGAAGAGGCGTCCGAGGAATCCTCCGTGGTCGAAGAACCTTCGGCATCGGTGGCCGGCGCCGACTCGGTGGCGGGGATGACTGGCGACAAAGCAGATTCGCCTGGTTCGCCGCCGGCGGCCGTGTCGAACAGGCTGGTCGGCGCTGGTGGCTCAACGACGATGTCTGCGGCGAGAGAATCGCCACTCAACACTTCCATCGGCGCGAACTGGTCCGCGATTGGGGGAGCGACAAGGGAGTTGCTTGCCGTGTCCAACAGTTCGGCTACCGGCAGAGAAGGTTCCGACAGCAGTTCCGGCGTTGAAGAGAGCAGGCAGCGCGTCTCCAGCAGTTCGCCTCGCAGCGGACGAAACAGGCGACTGACCCGATCAGAAGTCTCTCTCCATAAAGACCGACGCATGACGCCACCTCGAAACATCCATACGAGGGCTATTGCGGTCGGACTGCCTTGCGGCTGGTTCGCCCCATACGGATGCTCAACGAGACGCCGTATGGCCGACGCGATGCGAACCGGGGCATTATCCATGATGGTGCGTAAGAAGTCAACGATCGAGTGCTGGCAGCAGACGTTTGGAAATAAATCGCTGCCAGCACTTGGATGAGTGAGTTTTTGGAGAAGAGTGGCAAGATGGTGGATAATGGCGCAATAGGAGAGATTGCGTCATGAAATTCACTTATCGCCAGTGCCAGGAAGGGGTAATTAGGGCTTAAAGGAGGGACAGCGGCCGGGGCTGGCAACTACGACGTACTTCCGGGCCGCTGGACGAGTTGGCGGGTGGCTCTGCTTGTGCCGGCGCGTTCGGCTGCGACCGGTGTGGCACTGTTTGGAGTTATACGGACGTGCCATTGGGACCGGGCTTACCACGACTCCAAACAGTGTTCGCACAGGGATCAGGCGATTTTCCCGTGCGGGCGAGTCGTTCGGGTAGCTGGGGAATAGGCGGGTCGGTCCGCCCTTGGGCACTGCTTGGGATTGCAGGACGATCCTTCCGTACAGGAGAACCCATTCAATCCCAAGCAGTGGCACACGAATCGCACCCGAACACGCCGACGGAAGCGTAACGCAAGCAGGGCCACAGGGCCAGCCAGCCAGGCTTCTCACCTAGATTCCGTTTCGGTGCAGCCCTCAATGATTTGCCGAAGCTGACGCCACTTGGCCTCTGGTTGACCAAACTGCCAACAACGCTCCAGCAATCCGAGCAGGGGAACGCTTCTTACGGGAATCGCAGTCTTGATTCTCTCGACCGTGCGATCAAAATCGTGTTCTAAGAGATGCTCCAAGAGAACTGTGGCGAGGGCGTCCTGCATGTCATCATCAATCCCACAGAACTCCACGATCAAGTTCCAGATTTCCTCGTTCCTGCGGCCGAACGGAATGTAGCTGCCAATTACTATGAGTGCCTGCCAGCGAACATCCGTATTCTTGTCGGCGACTTGCCTTCTAGCTAGGTCGAAGAAATCAACCGGCTCTCCATCAGCAATCTGACCTTGCATACTCTTCAAGGCAGCGATTTTTTCTTCGTCGCTCCCACTCGCCAGCACCCTGTCGAATTGGTCAAGCTCAACGACCATTACTTGTTACCTCCACGACGCCAACAAGGACACAGATCAACGAAGACCTACTATGGCGGGGGGGGGGAATCTGGACAGGTCCAATATCGGTATAATACGGGATTCTACAGTGTTCTGCAGCCTCATGCATCGGAGATCTCTTCGCGATTGCCAGCCTTCCTCGGCCAGCCGGTGGGACGATAGGCCGATTCCAAGCGCAAACGTTTGGCAATCCGTTTCTGCCAGCCCTCCGCCCGCAATCCAAGATTCGCGCGAAGAGCATTTTGCTGCACATACCGCGCCACCGCCAAGAAATGCTGGTCCTCCTCGACAAGGAACGATTGGTACCGTCCCTGCCGGGTGGTATTGTGTCGGCGGCCATCGGAATTCTCGCAGGAACAGCGGTGGGAATCCTTGCCGTACTTGGGATTTTCAATTACCGCCGGGCTCCTATCAAGAAACGGCTGCAACGCCACTTCGGCGCGACCGCGCTTGACGATCTCGTGATTACCGGCCGAGAGTTCCACGCCCGCGTTCGTGCCGATCTCCAGCGGGCTATCGATCAGTTTTTCGTCTCTGGCACCACGATGCACCTCACCTGCGGCATTCGGCAGGAGCATCCGTTTTTTGGCGTCAGTTTTTCGGAACTGTTGGCCAACTACGGTTCGACCTTGCCTGTGGCCATGGAATATGAGGATGTGGACATCGGCGGAAAGCAGCGGCGGTAGGACCAAGTCAACGAGCAAGAGCGGGCCAAGCCGAGGCGTTCGCGCTTGAGTACGGACAAACGAAGGAAGACAAAGTGCGGCGGGAAGGACGGCAGGAAGTCGTAGCCGGAGGAACCGAATGCGGGAAATCCGCAGGGACGGATCTGTGGGAGCCCCGGGGAGGCCACGCCCCGGGGCCACCCGGCCCGCTGGTTCGCTCGGTCACTCGGGCAACCGCCACAGTCGGACGAGCCGATCGACTCCGCCGGTGACTGCGTGGCGACCGTCGGGCGAAAAGGCGGCCGAGGTGATCCAGCCGGCCTGCGTGTCGTAAGACGCCATGATCCGGCCCTGCTGCAAGTCGTAAAGGTCGATCCGCCCGGTGCTGCGGCCGACGAGAGCGCGGCGCCCGTCGGCGGAGATGGCCGAGCCGCAGGCGGCGGAAGGGTTCGGCAGCCGCCCGATCTCCTTGCCGGCATCGATGTCCCACAGCGACAGCCCATCCTCCCCGATGGTACGTTCCAGAAGGAGTTGTCGGGCATCGGGCGAGAATATCGCAAAGTACGTCCCTTCCCGACCGGGCAGGGTTTTCTTCAAAAGGACTTCTCCGGTTTCCACGTCCTGGATTTGCCAGAAGGCGTCGGCGGGTGCGGTCGTGGGGTCGACAGGAGTGTAGGCACAGAAGATGCGCCGGCCGTTTTCGGCCAAACATGCGCCGGCCGGCGAGAGCCCGGGTGCGAAGAGGCGAAGCGGCGGGAGTTGGTTGCCGGATGCGATGTCCCACGTGCGAACCATCCGGCCGATGCCGCCGCCTTCGCGAGTCGAACCGTACGACAACAACCGCCCCCGGCTGGAGTCGAAGACGATTTGGTCAATCCAACCGCCGTGGTCGAACTGCTGGAGCGTGGTCCCTGAATTGGCGACAAACAGGTGGGCTTTTCCGAACACACCCCCGCAGGCAATGCGGCGGCCATCGGCCGAGAGTGCGGCGGCTTGAATGGAGCCCTGAGTGGTGAAGCGTCGCACTTCGGCCCCGGTGGTCTGGTCCCACACCCAGACCGTGGCATCATGGCCCGCGGACAGGATGCGGCGGCCGTCGGGGAAGAAGATCACGGCGGCCAGCTTATCGGTGTGTCCCGCGAATCGGGCGATTTCGCCGGGCGGGCCCTCGCGGCGCATGGTGTCGGCTGCACCTCCTTCCAGGATGCGCAGTGCCTGCTGGGCCTCGAACCGCACATGCGGGCTCTTATCGTCGAGGGCCTCGCGGATCGGGGCGACGGCCTCTTTGGCGCGGACTTGCGCCAGGGCGAAAAGGGCCGCCTGGCGCAGCCCGTCGTCCGGGGTCTTGAGGGCTTCGATCAGCGCTTCGGTCGTCGCCGCGTCGGCCCGGCCGAAGTGGGCCACCGCACGGGCCGCATTGCAACGCAATTCGATCTCCTCGGACCGCAGCAGCCGGGTCAGCTCGGGCATGGCCGCGGGCCCCATGCGATCCAATCCCCAAACCGCTCCGTTGCGGACACCGGGGGCCGGGTCGCACATCGCCGCCACGAGGGCTGGGACGGCGACCGGTCCCATGGCGCGGAAAGCCCAGCCGGCGGCGTATCTGGCCGGGGATCGCTCATCGCGCATGGTCTCCAAGAGGCGGGGGATCATTTCCGGGCCAAACCGGCCCAGCGACTCGGCAGCCGTCGTGCTGACGAAGTTGCCGCCGTGCCGCTGTAATGCCTCGAACAGTGTGGGAGCGATCTTCTCGCGCTCTGCGGGAAAACTGCCGAGGGCCTTTGCTGCCGCCTCGCGTACCCGAACGTTCGAGTCCTCGAGTAATGCGATCAGCTTGGGCACGGCCGTCACCGCCGACGGGCCGATCATGCCCAGCGCAAAGACCGCCAACTTTCGCACGTTCGCGTTATCGGAATCCAGGCGCGGCAGAAGGTGAGGAATTGCTCGCTCGCCCAGCCGGCCAAGGCCAAGAGCGGCCCACTCGGCAGTATCGGAATTGGAATCGGCCAGCGCATCCGCCAACGCCGCGATGCTCTCAGGCTCCCGCGGTTGAAAGCCCGCTACACCGGTGGGATCCGAATGCAGCGGTGGATACCCACTCAAGGCTGCGATCGCGACTCCGCGCTGCTCGGAGTCTGTGGATCGAATCGCGCCGCACAGCACCGCTTCCAGCCCTTGAGTCTCCGGCTGGATTCGGGTCAAGGCCCAAGCCGCGCGGACCTTGAGCTGCGGGTTGGGGGATTCCAGCAGCTTGATCAAGCTGGCGGCGGCGGGCTGGGCCTCTTTGTCGAGCTGCCCCAGTTTCACGATCGCATCCTTCTGCCGTTCGACGTCCGTCGATTCAACGGCCTCGATCAGCTCGTCAATGTTCGCCTTCCCAGCCGCTTCCGCCTGAAGCGCCGCGGCCAGGAATCCCAGAACGAATTGGATAAGGCACGCAGTTGTGCATTTCATGGTTTTTCTCCCCAAGGGAAAGCGACGGGGAACGGTTGCCCTCGTCAGACGCTTGCGCATTCTCGAAGAGCCCCTCTTTTCGTGCAACCCCACCGCGATTCTGCATGTCCGTTTTCGTCCAAGGCGTGGTTTCCGGCCGAATATCACGCGAAGGTTTTAGATCCCTTGGGGGGCGCGGAAGCCGCCGGCCAGCCGCGGAAGGGGCGGCCTCGTTGTACGCTCTTTCGCAGCGACTGCAACTGGTTTTGGTTGTCGCCCTGATTGACGCGCGCATCCTGCCAAAGGGGCCAACTCGATGGCCCGTTGAAAAGGGGACAGGCACCGAGCGGCAGGCGTTTACTCGGCAATTCCGGGCCAAAACCACGCTCGGAGCCAGTCCCCTTTTCAACTCCGTTTACAGTTTGAGGAGTAATCATCGTGAAACAGCCCGGTTCGATTCTGGTTTGGCTCCGTAGCGCTCTCGGTGAGACCTGGGTGCTGATCTTCTTCGGACTGGTCTACCTGGTTTCGCAACTGGCAGTCGGCGCGATCCTGAGCTTCGTGGGACTGCGGGACTTCCTTTGGTTGCAGTGCTGTGGCTGGTCGTCGGCCCGGTACTTCGACTTGATTCAAAGCTGGCAGGCTCGAGGCGTGATGCCATTTTACCAGGCTCATCTCGCGATCGACCGGTTGCACTGGATCTGGTACACCGTCCTGCTCATGGCGGCGATCGCCCGGGCGCTCAACGCCAGCAACAGCGGCGAACGATCCAACTGGCTCCTGCTGTTGCCGGTGGGTGCCGGGCTGGCCGACTGGCTGGAGAACCAGTTCCAGGCGGTCTTTCTCAACTCGCCCGGTTTCGCAACGGTCGTCGACCCACTCCCGCTGGTATCGACGTGTGCCTCGAACTTGAAATGGCTCCTGGTGGCAGTCTCGATCGCAGTCGTGACGCTGGGGGGGTGGCGTGCCTGACAAGAGCAGACAAGGCGACCCCATTAGGCGAATGCCGGTAAGTTCTGCCTCGCGGTTGAAGCCCGGGCCACCTCCCATGGCAGGAAGACGCCGCCGCGGGCAGTACAAACCTGCATAGCAGCGATCCTGCGGAGGGGCGGGGCACTTGACACGGCCTGCTTCGGCAACAAAACTCAGCGTCGTCAGGCTATTACGACGAGGCCGGTCTTGCCACGGCAGGTCGCACGGTCCCGTGGATCAGAACACACCTCACCAGGAGCCGATCATGAAAACAAACCGTCATGGTATCAGCAGACGAAATCTTGCTTTCTGGATGGCAGGCCAGATCCTGCTGACGGCCGCCATAACCGTGAATCCTGGTCTTTCGATTTCGTGTCTCGCAGCGGAGAACGAAGCCCGCTGGGTGCATCCGCTTTGTCAGCCGCTGCCGCTCGATGGCAACGGCCCGCTGGTGGAGTTGGCCGACGGGAGTCTGATGACGATCGGCCGAGAGGGAACACGCATCAGCAAGGACGACGGCAAGACATGGTCGGAAGCTCGTCCGGCTGCTGAAGGAATCGGCGGCCTGCGCGATGGTCAGGAGCCCGCGACGGTCTACCTGGTACAGACGAAAAGTGGCGCACTGGTCGCGGTCTATCTCGATTCCAACACCTACCACTTCAGTTGGGACAACAGCACCAACCAACCCAAAGATGACTGCCGGCTCGAGGTGTGGGCGGTTCGCAGCCTCGACGGCGGGGCCACGTGGGTCGATCGGCAGCGGCTGCTGGATGGCTACAATCCGAACTTCTTCGGCTTTCTCCGGACCAGCAGCGGAAGACTGGTTGCCACGGTGCCCCACATCGTTCGCGACCCCGGCCGCTACGCCGCCTGTTCTCTCACTTCCGACGACGACGGCAAGACCTGGCGACGCAGCAACCTGATCGATCTGGGCGGACATGGGCACCACTCCGGCGCCATGGAACCCACGGTGGCAGAGTTGAGCAACGGACGACTGTTGATGTTGATTCGCACCCACTGGGGGCGATTCTGGGAAGCCCTTTCCGACGACGGCGGGCTGGCCTGGCGGACCATCCGCCCGAGCCCAATCGAATCGACCAGTGCGCCGGGATACCTGCTGAAGCTCCGCAGTCAACGTTTGGCCTTCGTTGCCAACGGCAAGGAGGGGCGCCAGGAGTTGCTCCTGGCTTTCTCAGAAGACGATGGCAAGACTTGGACGCGGCAGGTTGCGATCGCGCGCCAGAAGGGCGGCCAGTTGAGTTACCCCTACTTCATGGAGCGTCGGCCCGGCGAGCTGTGGGTGATTGCCGGATTCGCATTCCAGGAGGGCTGGAAGAACCCCGTGCCCCTGAGGTTAAAACTCAGCGAAGAGGATTTCCTGCGCGAGGCGAAGAAAACGCCGTAAAGTCAGAGGCTCCAGGCCAGGAGAAGCCCAGGCCCTCTCCGCGTGTCACTCTGCGTGTTCTCATCGTTCTCGAAGCATGACCATGTGCCACGAAATCGTGGTCGCGTGTCGTTGCCGTAGCGAGACGGCTTTCCGGTTTTGGTGAAGCTCGCCGTCGCGTCGGCAACGCCTTCAACGCCTCCCAGGGCGGCGGGAACGCCCAACGCGGCAAAGACACCGGGCAGGATCGCGTTGGTGGTTTCGTAGCAGAAGTCGCCCAGCGCGCTGGTGACGCCCGCTCCCAGCACGCTGCGATTGGGCCAGCGCAAGGTGGGCTGCGGCCGGAGGGGCGGTTGTGCGTGAGAATCTACCATGCCTCCTACCCGCGAGCCGTTGCGGAAGCCGCTACCGTCCCGTGATTTGCAGCACTCTCGTTCGCTTTCTGAGCGTTCGCAGCACCACGTAGACGAGACTTCCGAGGGCGCCCAACACGATCCAATGCGTCTCGATGGCGATACTCCGCTCCACAATCCAATGCTCCGCAAACTCCAGCAAGACGAACGCCACGCAGATTCCGAAGAACCCGGTGTACTCCCGTCGCAGCACCGTTCGCCAGCAGAAGGGCAATGCGGGGCGGCGCCATCGTGAGAAACGGGGCACGAACGGCGGTGTCTTCGCGGCCCACTCGACGAACTGGTCGCCGAATCGGCGTCGCAAAAACGCTTCTTCGGCAAACATGATCCGCTCGTAGTAGAGCCAGAAGGCCAGGACGTAGATGGCCAGCAGCCACCACGTGAGAGCGAACATCGCGATGCCGGCCCAAATGAGAAAGTTTCCGACATACAGCGGGTGGCGAACCAGCGAATACAACCCGCCGGTGTTCAATGCTTCGGCAATCTGGCAATGCGTGTTTCTTCCCGACGTGCCGCGCGGGGTGAATCCCACAACCAATACCCGCACCCCCAGACCACCGAAGGACACCGCCAGGCAAAATGCCTCCCACCATTCGTGCAGTCGATAGCTGTGCAAAGGCCACTCGTATGCCTTCATGGCAACGCACAGCGGCACGAGAAGCACGAACGGAAGATAGCTTCTCCAGCGAAAAAGCCAGTTGCCTTCCGCCTCGAATTCTCTCTGTAACGACATAAACGGATCGCCTGCTTGCGTGGTGGGTGAGCCAGTTGAAGAAGCAATAAGTCAAGGAAACCCGACAAAAATAGGAGAGGGCTCGCAGCCTGTCAAGGTCAGAAGTTTGACGGAGCCGAGCAGCCGAGCCGCGAGCAGATCTCCCGGCGCCGGCGGCAACGCCGTACGATCCGTTGGCGGAGGCAGTCGATCCGGTCACCGCGGATCTCGTCCAGGAACGACGACGCCACGGCGGGCGCCTCCTCTGCCGAAGCGTCCGAACCGCGAAGCCACCACACCGCCAGCCATGCGGCGACCGCCAAGGCGGCAACCGCGAGAACACCGACGACGAGCGCCCGTTTGCGCGGATACGTTTGTCTCGAGGACATTCGTCGCCTCCGTTAGTATTCGCCGACCGGTTCGCCGCCGTCGCGAGTTCCCAGCGCGCGCCACACGTTGAGGACAATTGTGCTGCCGACGTTGCGCACCGAGCCGTCCATCAAGAGCGTATTGACAACTCCCGGATGGTAGCTGCGGGCTGTGATCGCGGCATAGGTGGGCAGCGTGATCGATTCGCCGTCACGCATGGACGTGAAGTCGACGTCGTGGATGGTGCCTCCCGCGTTGAAAGGAACCAGGGCGTTGGGGGTAAACGTGGTGGTGACACCTGTCTCGCGGACATCGCCTTCCACCCACTCGGTGTGGCCGTTCATCGTCCGAACACGGCGGCCTTGCCCAGTTCGGCCTCGATCTCCAGCAACCGATTGTACTTGGCGATGCGTTCGCTGCGGCATGCCGAACCAGTCTTGATCTGGCCGCCGCCCATCGCCACGGCGAAGTCGGCGAGGAAGGCGTCTTCCGTCTCGCCGGAGCGGTGCGACACCACGTAGCCCCAGCCGGCCTTCTGGCACATCTGGATCGCTTCGATCGTCTCGGTGACGGAACCGATCTGGTTGAGCTTGATGAGGACGGCGTTGGTGCTTTTCTCTTGGATTCCCCGGGCGATGAACTTCGTGTTGGTCACGTAGATGTCGTCGCCGACGATCTGGACCCTGTCGCCGAGGGCAGCCGTGTGAGCCCGGAACCCCTCCCAGTCGTTTTCCGCCAGGCCGTCCTCGATGGAAACAACATGGTACTTGTCCACCCAGGACTTGTAGAGGTCCGTCATCTGCGCGCCGGTCTTCTTGCCCTGACCCGATTTGGCGAGATGGTAGGCGCCGTCCTCGTAGAAGGAACTCGCCGCCGGATCCAGGGCGATGGCAATATCCTTGCCAGGCGCGTAGCCGGCGGCCTCGATCGCCTCGATAATCACCTCGCAGGCTTCATCATTGCTTTTCAGATTGGGAGCGAATCCCCCTTCGTCGCCAACGCTGGTAGCATACTTCCGTTTGTGGAGGATGCCCTTGAGGGCGTGGAAGGTCTCGGCCACATACCGCAGTGCTTCGGCGAAGTTCGGCGCGCCGATCGGCATGGCCATGAACTCTTGGAGATCCACGCTGTTGTCGGCGTGCTTGCCGCCATTGAGGATATTCATCTGCGGCGTGGAAACGGAACTCCCGGCAGCAAGGCACGATTTATCGTGAAGATACTACTTCGGGTGGGCTGCCCGAATCCGTGGCCCCGTCTAGAATTCCTTGCCGTCGGGAACCTGCCTCCGAACAGGTTACGAGATTCTTCTGGTTACGGGCCCCCGTTTCCAAGTCGTTGCTCGGGAAAACCTCAACGCGATAGGAGCTGTTACCATGCAGCCCGCCAAACATTACGTCGCCGACAAGGCCATCATTCAGAAAGTGAGCCAACGGTTGTCACGGGCGGGGATGTCGACCACCTGCCAACTGACGGTCCTCTGCCAGCATGGCGACGTGACCCTATCCGGGACGCTCCAATTCGAACACCAGCGCCGCGCGGCCCTCGCGGCGACCCGCGCGGTCGAGGGCGTACACCGCGTGGTCGATCAAATGCGAGTGCTGCCGCCACCTAATGTTCGGTTTCCCAACAAATTGGCAGGGAAGGGAGAGGAGAATGGATCTCCCAAGCCCTCAGACCGCAATGGGGCGCCAGCGTCCGGAATCCCGCAATCATGACGCACGCGTGATTCGTTCGGCCGCGAGTCGTCCGCTAGTGATCGCCCAGGCGATATGCAGGCCATGGCCCCAGAGGACCATGCCGCCGACCTTACCGATCCGCACATGCCCACCGCCGCCGAGATGGGAGTCCTCGTCGGGGACGTGACCAGCGATGGCGCTGCCGATGTGCTGTTGACCACGCGCCAGTCATCCGCAATGCACATCTACGAGAATAAGGGCGGCTCCAAACCGACACCCCCCAAGCCAGCAGGAACCGAGCTGAATTTCACGCTGTATTGAATAGGGCTGGATCGCCTATCCTTATCTCTTCGAGTCGCGTCTGGTTTTCGGAAGCGGTTGCTCGGCCCTCACGGCATGACGAACTGGTGCCCAACGGGCCGCACGGTGAGGACCGGGCATGGAGACTTACGGACGACCTTTTCCGCCACACTGCCCATCAGCATATGGGCCACTCCCGACCGGCCGTGCGTTCCCATGACGATGAGGTCGATCGCGTGTTCCCTGGCATATCGAATAATCTCAACAAATGGCGTTCCCTCAACAACCGCCGTGACAACCGCTCGCCCTTCCGACCACTCTGGTCCAAGAATACTCCGGATTTTTGCGTCAGCAGACTTCTTCGCTTCCTGCATGAGTTCCGTCCAGTCGATTGCCAATCCATATTCGGGAACAATGAGGCTTTCCTGGACGTGAAGCACGTGCAGTTCGGCGGCGAACTGCTCCGCCAGGCCACAGGCATACTTGGTTGCCTCGGACGACAACTCGCTGAAATCGCTTGGTAGCAGAATACGTGCCAGTCGAATCATGATTCGGTCCTCCTTCAATACTACCGGCTCTCGGATCTTGCAGGTTCTACCGCGTTGCTTCCTCCAAGCACAGCCTGGCGACAACGACCCTTGTCCCCTGGAGCGGTTGCTTCAAGATGTGGCCCACGCACTTCACCAAACCATCGCTGCACTGGTGTTGCCACACCGTAACCGGGTATCGCATGAAATCATGGCGGTAGTTTGCCACGGCTTCAGGATCGCTGAAAATGGAATGCCAAGTCGTGTAGGAGCAACTTACGAATACCCGCCACACATGGCAGGTTTCTTCACCTGGAGGCATCGAAGTGCGACCTTGGCTTGACAATTCGGCGGCGAGGTATCTGAGCGCTTCGAGGAAGTCTGCCTTGCTACGGAGACACGAGGAGTCTACACTCGGAACAGGCTCCTCACACAAAGCCACGAAGGTTGTGGCAGGATCGCCACACTTGGAAGCCAGATGCCCCATTCCGAAGCCTCCGATCTCTCGAGGCGACTGAATTGCTATCTCTGTACCGCACGCTGGAGCATGGATTGCCCCTGTTATTATATTGTACCGGGTCTGCAATACCTCTAGTGGACCATCCGTCGTGTTGCGGTCAGCTATTCAGGAGACCGGCATCGATGGGCGAATCGCGGAGAAGGCTCCCCAACAGGCTTAGGTGCTTTGCTGAAAACCTTGACCTTTCAATCCGCGAGACAGTCATTCCGAGATTTCAGGAGGACAGCCGACCGGTTGACGCGCGATCCGCTATAAAACACGGCCAGTTGCTTCTTCGACCGGAAGTTAATCGCACCTGGCGCCGCCGGCGAAACGCCGGCGGCCTAAAGCGATTGACTCGTCCGTGGTCTTTCATTTCGGGCGCTGCTATGATGAGCTGCGTTTGCTGATCGGGGTATTTCAGGCAGCTGCCAAAGGAATGAGAATGCCACATCGAGGGTTCATAACGGGTCTCGTATTGGCGGGGTGCGCGATCGCGTTCACCGCTGCCGCCGCCGACTGGCCGCAATGGGGAGGCGGTGATTCGAGGAATATGGCGTCGAGCGAGACCGGCCTGCCCGATGGCTTTGTGCCGGGGAGCAAGTCGTCGGACGGCAGCGGCATCGATCTTGCCACCACCAAGAACGTGCGTTGGACGGCGCGGCTGGGCTCCGCGGCTTACGGCAACCCCACGGTCGCCGGCGGACGCGTCTTTGTCGGCACCGACGACTTGACTGTGGCCGAAGATCCGCGGTTCAAGCGAACGCGCGGCGGCATCGTCAAGTGTCTGGACGAAGCTTCCGGCCGCCTGCTCTGGCAACTCGTTGTTCCGGTCCGCACGCACGTTCCGGAAGGGCTCCTCTTCGGTCACCAGCATCTGGGAATCTGCTCTTCGCCTGCCGTGGAGGGAGACCGGGTATACGTGGTCACCAGCGCGGCGGAGGTCGTCTGTCTCGACGTGAAAGGACAGTCCAACGGCAACGATGGGCCGTTTGTCGACGAGGGGCAGTACATGGTCGGCCCCGACCAGACGGCGGTGGGCGTGAAGGCGGCCGACGGAGACATCGTGTGGCGATTCGATCTGATCGACGAGTTGGGAATCCGTCCCCACGACGCCACCAGTTGCTCGATCCTCGTGTACGGCGACCTGCTTTATCTCAGCACGTCGAACGGCGTCGACAAGCCTCATGAAAAAGTCCTTGCTCCTCACGCGCCGGCGATCGTCGCGTTGGACAAACGGACCGGCAAACTTGCGGCCGTGGAAGACGAGAAGCTCAGCAGCCGGCTCTATCACTGCCAATGGTCGTCGCCTTCGCTCGGCGAGGTCGCCAACAAACCACTGGTCTTTTTCGGCGGCGGCGACGGCTGTTGTTATGCGTTTGAAGCGCGGTCGCAGACCGCGGATCCGCCGGCGCCTCTGGTAAAAGTCTGGTCCTATGACTGCAATCCGCCCGAGTATCTCTACCGCGATGGCAAACGCATTCCTTACTATCAAGGCGACAGGCGCAAAGCCAACAGCCCCAATAAGAACGACGGCAAGTATGTCGGTCCCAGCCAGATCATCGCCACTCCCGTCTTCGATCGGGGTCGCGTCTATGTTGCCATCGGGCAGGATCCGGCACACGGCCGCGGCAAAGGGCTGCTCCACTGCATCGACGCCACCAAGACAGGCGACATTACCCGCACCGGCCGCATCTGGACTTATGACGGGCTGGACCGCACGATCGGTACGGCAACCGTCTCCGAAGGGTTGGTCTATGTGGTCGACGTTGCCGGGCGTTTGCATTGCATCGACGCCGATACGGGAGAGCCTTGCTGGGTCTACGAAACCAACTCCGAGGCGTGGGGCAGTCCGCTGGTCGCCGACGGCAAGGTCTTCTTCGGAACCAAGAACGGGTTCTACATCGTGGCCGCGGGCAGAGAACTGCGACGATTGAACAAGATCCAGCTTGGTTCGCCGATGTACAGCAGCCCGATCATCGCCAACGGCACGCTCTACGTCGCCTCCCAACGATATCTCTGGGCGGTGCGATAACCGGCGGCGACGTCATTCCCGTTTCCGCCGGCACGATTTCGTCAGCCGCCCAAGTGCATCAAGAGGATTCTCGCGCCGATCCACAGCAGCAGACATCCGCCCAGCACTTCGGCCCATCGCCCCGCGCGGCGACCGAGCTTGCTGCCGAACGAGATCCCCACGGACGTCAGCGTGGCGGCCACCAGTCCGATAACCACTGCCGGAAACCAAACGGAGACTTGCAGAAAAGCCGTGCTCAGGCCGACGGCCAAGGCGTCGATGCTGGTGGCCACCGAGAGCGTCACCAGCATGATTCCTCGCGTCGGATCGCTGCGTTCCGCACCTTCGTGATGGTTCTGCGATTCCCAGAGCATCTTTGCGCCCACGAAACCCAGCAGTCCGAACGCCACCCAATGATCGTAAGCCTCAACGTAGGTGGCCAGTTGGGTGCCGGCCAGCCAGCCCAGGATCGGCATGAGGAACTGGAACAGCCCGAAGTGAAACGCCAGCCGAAAAACGTGACGCGGAGTCACCGGCGCCACGGCAAGGCCCACCGTGATGGAAACGGCGAACGCATCCATGGCCAGGCCAAGAGCGATTGCCAGCCAGTTCAAGCTGTTCAACGTTTCCTCCCCGGGGCGGTTCAGTCGGCGGTGCGGAAAACACTCATTTTACCTTGCCGGGCACGAACCGCGAAAGCCGTTCCGGCTTCCGTCCGGAGCTAACGGACTCAGGAGGATTCAAAGGGGACAGGTCCATGTTATAGTGGTTCGATGTAAACCATTGTTCACCAAACGGTATCGCGAAATTGGACCTGTCGCCCTTTTTCAACTCCGCTTACAGTTTGAGTAAGAACCAGCAGAGGGAGCGACGAAGCATCGGAGAAACCCAACGGACTTGCGGGAATCACGGTTTGACTCACCGCCCTGCCGCCTCCAAAAGAGCGACTAGTCGTCAACAGCGCAAGCCGCTCGCTCGACGGCTTGCTTGATCAAGTCGCACAACACCCGCTACAATCACCCCACGGTCCGAATTGGAACGTCGTTTCAGCACAAGAGGGGTTTGAGGAGGAACACAGATGCGCGCCTATTACGAAAACAAGGTCGCCGCAATCACAGGAGCGGCATCGGGCATCGGTCTGGCGGTTACGGAACTGCTGCTCGAGAACGGGGCGACCGCCTTCATGGCTGATATCAATGGGGACACGCTGCGCGATCAGGTCGCGAGGTTGGACAAGGCATTTCCCAACAAGGCCATAGGAGTTCAGACCGACGTTACAAAGCGGTCCCAGGTCAAGGCGCTCATCGATCAGGCGGCAAAGTTCGATGGGCATCTGGATTTCCTGTTCAACAACGCCGGCATCGGCGCGACGCTTCCTTTCGAGCAAGTGACCATGGAGTTCTGGAAACGCGCGATCGATATCAACCTTTGGGGTGTGATCTATGGCATTGACGCAGCCTTGCCGATCATGCGCAGGCAGCAATCCGGCCATATCATCAATACCTCATCGCTGGCCGGCTATATCCCGCCGCCATTTCAGGCGGTGTACAGTGCGACCAAATATGCCGTCACAGGCATGACCCAGTGCCTCCGCTACGAGGTGTGGGACGAGCATGTGCGTTTTTCCACCGTCTGCCCGGGCAATGTCGCCACCGCGATCTTCGCCGCGGCCGGAGCCCTCCCCGATGACGCCGTCCCGGTCGAGGAGGCAGCTCGCATCATTCTCGAGGGGGTGGCGAACAACGAGAACCTGATCATATTCCCCGAAGCCACCAAACAGTATCTGCAGGGCCTTTCCCCGGAGGAAATGGAGCAATTCCTGATCAGAATGTCGCGCGAACGTCACGAGAATTACCGCACCAAGGGAAACTACTTTTGAGGTGTGCCATGCAACGTGCGGTCCGCGGCTTTCTCTGGCAGCAGGCGCGCTATGCCGCCATCGCGAACGCTGTGCTCAACGGCCTCTTCTTCTATCTCTCCAACATGCGGATGGAGAAGATTCCCCTTGCCGGCGCGCTGGTGGATACGCTGATCACCTGCGGATTTGTCACCTGCCTCGTCACATGGCCAACCTCTCACTTCACGCGGAAGGCGGTAAAGGCGGGGTTCCCCGCCATGGAAGCAAACCCGCTCATCGGCGTGCTGCCCGTCAAGTGGCCGCTCTTGTTTCTTCTTCTTTGGCCGGCGATGGCCGTTGCGATGGGCTCGCTCGTCTGCGCCTCCTACTGGATCCTGGGATTGGATTCCATCGGCTTCCTCCCCATGCTCATCCTCAAGATCGTTTCCATGGGTGTTCTCGGCGGCGGAGTAGCCGCGCTGGTGGCGGCGCGCTACCTCCAACCCCACGCGGTCGGGATGACTGATGCACCAGCGCCATCGACCTGACTTGGACAACGCAATAGCGAGCTGGATGTCGCCGCGCAAAGCCAAAGCGACGAGGCGGCAGTATTCGCTTCAAGTGGCCGCAGTCGTCTGCGGAAACTGAATTGGATATCGGACGCGCCGGACGACTCCGACGGCTGTTTCTCGATGGAACTATAGGGACTCGCCGCCGATATACGGTTCCAGATCTGCTTGCTCCACTTTCCGACGCGTCAATCGCGACCAGCGGGCCTGTGGATGGCCACAGGCCGGGCAGGCGGGATACGAACCGCTGGAAGGACAGTGCGGGTTGCGGTGGACGGCAGCGATGTCGCGCCACACGAGTTCGCATTGATCGCAAACGGCGACAACGGCATCGCACTCCCGGCACCGCATGAACCGCAGCAGTCCCTGGTTGCAGAATGAGCACGGAGCGACGTAGGGCAGTTCTTGTTCTTTCATCGTTCGCTACTTGGGAAATGCCGTAATGATGTCCTGAGTGCCGGAAGTGAACACGATGAACACCTGCCTTAGCGGAGGATTCTGTCTGGCCGCGCCGGTGCGCCCCCCGAGAAAGCCGATACGGCGACCCATATTCACGGTGAACGAACTTCGGTCCCCTTCCCGTTGCGGGCGGAGTCCACGTTTCTCGGCCAGTTGCCAAGCCTCGTCAATCACCGCCAGGGCCGTCTCGAGATCGCCATCGAACACTCCGTGCGGGCCATCGCGCTCGGGAATGTCGCTGGTATGGCGGCCAATATGCGCAACGCGGGTCAGCCCCTCGGGATCCCGCCCTCGGTACCGCAAACCGGCCGGGCTGAGCCAGGCGTCTTTGCCCACTTCCTTCAGCGCGAAGGCTTTGGTGCGATGCGGCCGGGCCGCCGGCACGATGCGAATCTGAGAGGGAGTCCGAAGCCGAATCTGGAGCTTTCCCTCGTAGATCTCGATCTCGCCCGTCAGTTCGACGTCCTTGTTTCGGTAGACATCCGCCGGTTTGCCCTCGCGGAAACCGGCCACGTGCTGCGGATGGCAGACGGCCGTGAATTCACTGTCGCCGAAGTTCAAGAACTGGTAGCCGCTGCGAGATTGGCCGGTCCGTTCGATGTGCCCGCTTACGGTTACTTCCCTGCCGACATGCTCGCGCAAGGCGGCTGAGTCGGTTGCACGGACCTTTGGCACAACGGCGTCTGCCGAGAGACCATGGTGGCAGACCTCCAGGATGAGCATAACTGCCAGGGATCCGGCACAGACTTGCAGCGGTCGTTTGGTGATCATCTTCGTTACGGGTCTTAAGTCCTAACCTTCAGGGCGTGACGGCGGGACGCGAAATGAAATGTCAAAACTCGACTCCATTCTGCTTCGATCCACGATCAGCCGCCATGCCCTGCTGCGACAAACATCACCCGGCGGGCAGCGATGAGCGAGATATGGGCCAGCCTGACCGTATTCTAGCCGATACGGTGAGTCGTGGACAAGGAGGCGGGTCAGCCAGTCGCGCATCAATGAACCGCACGATCCGTACCATTCCACGATGCTCCGAGTGCTTCGCATAGGCGGGATAACGACCAACCTCACCTGCCGCGGCGGCCCGGGCGAACTCTGAACCCCGGAATCGCCTGCCCGCTACGGCATGGACAGAGAAGACGAGGCCGGCCGTTGAGGGACGCGCGGTAAGAGACGCCTGTCGCCGCATGCGCTCGACGCTTGCGCACGCCGTCACGCTTTGCCACTCTCGGGTGACTTTAACGTTTAGCGACAGCATGCATTCCAAAGCAGCTTGCGCGGATCAGGCCGACTTGCACTATTGTTCGCGTTCCAAGGGCCAAACAACAGGATATTGGGCCGGGTGGACCTGGGCGGCAACGCCCAGGTCCACCCGGCCCAATTCTCTAATTCTACTACCAGTCGATCGTCTCGTAGTTTCCGCTGGGATGGCGTACCGGCCAGGAGGCTCGCAACTCGTCCTGGTAGAGGCCCATCTTCTCAAACGGGAGGGGCTCAAACAGACAGGTGGCGAAGACGGGCGAATCCGGGGTCAGTTGAAAATCGCCCGCATCGGCATCTCGGAATCCTGGATTGCCCTTCTCCCAGTTCCGCTCGATCCGAGCGTAGCGCATTGTGGTGGCGTTGCCATAGATGAACTGGCCGCAGTTCACTCCAATATTTCCGGCCACGACGTTTCCCCGGACGATGAGGGTGAGATCCTCGCTGTGCGGCTTGATCGTCGCCAGGCGCGGATAGCGGACGCTCCACGGCGGCTCGGTCACCTTCATGCGGGCCAGATGCGCATCGAGCGACTGATAGGCTTTGGCATAGACCCACGAGCGGTCTTGCAGGTTGATGCCGGTGTGGCAACGGTGGAATACGTTGTTCTCGACGATATTGTCGCTGCCGCCGAAAAACACGGCCCCGCTCGCCCCGTCGAAACGTGAAAAGACGTTGCCGTAGACGGTGACGCCGCCGTTGACGTTGTCGATGTAAACTCCCATATGGCAGACGCAGTGGTAGTCCTTGAACGTCTCGTTGTACGGCAGGTGATGCCAGTAGTTGTAGCGGACGACATTGCCCCGCTCCGCGAGCGCGGCGCCCGAGCTGCCGTACATGTACCACGCCCCGGCGTCGCCCGCCTCGTGGGTTACGTCGTGGACCTCGCAGTATTCCGTAACGTGGTCGTTTCCGCTCATCAGAAACGCCTGATGGGGCACGTCGTGGATCAGGCAGTGCGATATCCGAACACCCACGCCTTCCACTTCGATGCCCGGCTGATAGGCGCCCCGATTCCAGCGGGCGACGTGGTGGATGTGGCAGTTCTCCACGACGTGCTCGCTGGACCGCAGCGTCGGCAGATCGCCGCCGGTAAGCTTCACCCCGGCGTCGCCTGGGTGGGCCAGGTCGCAGCCGATCAGCGCGTGGCTGCGTCCCCCTTCGATAATCACGCCCTTGCATCCCATATTGCGAACGACGCAGCCTGCCAGTGTCACGCTTTCGCCGTCTTTGACGACCACGCCGTGCTGGCGGCCGGCCTCGAGGGTCAGGCCGCGGAAGACGACCTGCGACACGCCTTCCGCCGTGATGATCGGCGTTTCGAGCATCGAGACAATTGCTTCGCCCTTGTCAACCGCCGCCGGCGGCCAGAAGTAGAGAAGGCCCGTGTCGCGGTCGAGATACCATTCGCCGGGGCTGTCGAGTTCACACAGCAGATTGATTCCCAGATACCCTGAGCCCTGAACCATTTCGACTCGCTGGGCGGTGCCGGGCGGCAGGTTCCAGTCGACCTGGATGCAGTTCTTCTCCGGATCGAGGCGAAGGAGCTTGCGGTAGGAGGAGAAGTACGCCCGTTGCCAATAGCCGAAAAGCCAGGGATCGGGCTCGAGTGCCCACGCGTCTTGCCGCGGATCGATGTAGTAGAAGATATTGGAGTTTTCGACGATGGTTCGTCCACCTTCGCGTGCCGTCACCTGATCGCCGAGTTCGACGTGAGCGAACCGCCGGCTCATCTTCGGCGTGTCGTTCGGCCAGCGAGCCAGCGACATGGGCGCGTCGTCCCAGAACAATTCCAGGTGGGCCGGATCATCCCTATCTGCCAGTTGCCCGGGACCGCGGCCGCGCGGCCGCAATTGGCCGAAGTCGGCGATGCCTGCCGCTCGGAGGTCGGCCTGCACGACATGGGCCCGCGCGGCTTCGGGAATCCGCCGCGCTGCGGGGCAGTCCATCAGCGGCACGAAATCAGCGACGACCTTTCCTCCCCGAAGGATCGGCCGCTGCCCGGCCGCCGCCTGGTAGACGATCGGCGCTTCGGCCGTCCCCGAATCTTCGGAAGTTAGACAGAAACTCTCTTTCAACCGTGGATACACGCCTCCCTGGAGAACAATGGCGACGCCGCCCGGCGGCAGCGACTCGCTCTTGCGACGCTGCCGAAGCGCGTCGCGGGCACGTTCGAGGGTCCGGAACGGATGCTCGGCAGAGCCGTCCCCGCCGTCGTCGCCGTCGGGCGATACATGAAACCAGGGCGTCGCTCCGTTGATCCGATCGATCCGCCGCTGTCGTTCGTCCCGCAGCGGCTCGCCGTCCGCCAACGTCTCGATATCCCGAAGCCTGGTGATTGCCTCGACACGGAAGCCTTCGTGCCGGGCGACAAAAAAGTCGCGCGTCTTTGCGTACTCGCGGCAGGCCGCGCTATACTCTCGCTTGTCCCTGAAAATATCTCCCAGGGCAAGCATGGCGCGGGCGCGGTGGACGAGCACGGCCGAGCCGTCGTCGGCCAGTTGTCGGAAGGCCGCCTTGGCCTCGTCCTGCAAGGAACTCCGCAACAAGCTCCTGGCGACGAGGAGCCTGGCGTAGGATCGAGCCTGTTGAAAAGCGAGGGAATCGTCGAACCCGGAAAGAGTCAGCAGCGGCTGGAAATATTCTCGGTACCGACGTTCCCGTTCGGCGTCGGCAGCCGCCGAACCTTCCGCCGAGGGCAGGGGCGCCTTCTGCAGGAACTCCCCAAGCTTCCGAGCTAGCAGGGCATCGGGATTCCCCAGACCTTCGAACAACTCACCGGGCAGGGCAGTGTCGAAGAAAGCAAGGTCCGCAATTTCGAAGTCGAGAACCCCGGTGCCTTCGCTGCATTCGCCGACACGGAAATACTTCAGCGTCGCCGAAGGCGTATAGGTCATCACGGTCGCGCTCTCTCCCCGCAAGATGCCGTCGATCCACAGCGCCAACTTTTCTTGATGCCACGTCACCGCGATGTGGTGCCACTGCCCCGTGGTGAAGAAGCCCGAACTGCTGACGCTTTTGCTTCCCTCCGGATGCCCCAGGGCGATGCTCAGCGTGGCATTGTGAGGAGAAACGAGCAGGCGCCAGCCGTTGTAGTAGCCGCTGCCCGAGGCCATCACGCCGCCTACCGACCGCTCGTAGCCGCCGCGATCCACCTCCTCCAGCTTGTTGACCTTCAACCAGCAGCAAAGTGTGAAGCCGGTTTCGGGAAAGTCGACGGCCGTGCCGCGCATCTTTCCGTGAAAGATACGGGTCGCCCGTTGTCCATCGAGGATCCCCGCGGTCTCCGTGATGGGATCGCCCTCCGGAGCCGGATCAAAGGTCATGCCTTTGGGCGCCTCGCCGAAGTCGTACCACGCAAGACAGTCTTTGCGAGCCCGCATTTGCTTCTGCAGCTCGGTCTGCGGCGTTCGCAGATCGGACCACGGGCCCGCGTACACCAAGGAGGTCAGCCCTACCCATCCGGCCATGACCAACCAAACCCTGCGTCTCAAGCAAACCATGACTATCTTTCCCATGCGATCGTGTGCCCGCATCGAATTCCCTGTTTTGAAGTGGTGTGCTACTGCAACTCGATGACCGCGATCGTATACACCGCGACTTCCGGCACGGAAAACTACACATGACCGCCGGCGACCTTGGGGGCGATCGCGGGAAGATCGTTGCGACCCGGGCTGACCAACCGCACCGATCGGACCTTACGCCCCTGTGGGATCTGGACCTCGACGGCGACGTCTCTTAGCGGTCCCTCTGGACGGTAGTTCACTAGATGCATCAGGCGCCGCTTCTCTTGAGCGGTGTACTCAGCGCAGAGCCGCGGCTGCGCATCCACCGTCGCAGAAAACGCTCCGCACGCCTGCCTGATTCGGCAACAGGCAATTCGAACAAAGTCGCATGGGAGCATCCGCGCGCGTCTCGTGCAGCACGCGCTCAAAGGCATCGTAGTCCCCGGCCTACTCGAAGATCTGCATTCTCGCAACGCCGCAACTGAAAACATGAAAAACCGTTCCACCGGGGGCGATTCTTGCATAACGTGGCATGCCATCAGATTAGCCCAAAACTGCCCCTCTTGCCAATATCGGATCTGTCCCGCTTTCTTCCCGGCCTTCCTCAGGTCAGCCCAGGCATTGCGGTAACTCATGCCCAGTTCCGCCGCGGCCAGGTTGAGGCTGCCGGTGCAGGCGATGGCGGCCAGGATGCGCGCCTTGCCGGCGCCGAAGACGCCGGGCACGCCATCGCGGTACAGCCACAGGCGGTGGTTGATCTGCGCGGAGGCTGAGCGTTGTGTCGCTGTGGGCATAACGGTGGTCGGAAAATAGCCCCCGGAGGCGGGGGCTCGCGTCGATGAAGCTCAGGTCTTACGGACAAAGGGCTGGTTGGACAACAGGAAGGACGCCAGGAGGCCGGCTCCCAGGATGCAGGCGCCGGCGATAAAGGTGTACATCGAGGCTTGGGCCGGGTGGTTGTCGCGGAAATACGCGGCGATCTTGGGCCCGACCAGACCGGCCATGGACCAGGCGGTCAGGAGCACGCCGTAGACCACAGCCATGACCTTGGTCCCGAACACGGTCAGGACGAAGGACGGCGCCGTGCCGAAGCCGCCGCCATAGCACAACAGGACATAGCAGACCAGGGCGCTGAAGATCCAGGGATTGCCGACGAAAACCAAGGCCGCGAAGACCGCGATCTGGGTGCCGAGGATGAGGCGGAAGGCCTGGATGCGGCCAATCTTGTCGGAGAGACCACCCCAGAAGAACCGGCCGATGCCGTTGAAGATCGAACTGATGGCGATCCGGGAACCACTTGGCGGCCGTGGCCACCGGCGTGACATAGCCCAGCCCCAGGCCCACGCCGCCGATCACGCCCAATCCGGCGTAGAGCAGCATCAGGTTCTTGCCGGCCAGGGCGGCCCCGCCGATCGCCCAGCCCAGGGCGTAGAGCAGGGCGCCGGCCACAGCCAGCTTGCGCGGTCCGAACTGGGGCAGCAGCACCCCGCCGCCGGCCGCAGCCAGGCCCAGGAAGCAGATGGCCAGCATCAGGATCATGGCCACCTGCTGGTTGTTCCAGCCACCGTAGGCCATCAGATCCTTCTGGAAGAAGCTCCAGGCATAGATAGTGCCCAGGGTGATCTGGAGCACCGTGCCCATGATGGCGATCAGCCAGCGGTTGGGCAGTCTCGGGGCGAGGGCCGGTGCAGATGAGGCATCGGTCATGTGGGGTTCCTATGGTGTTTGGCAATCCGTTTCTGCCAGTCCGGAGTGCCGAAGGGGCGGCCTCGTTGTACGCTCTTTCGCAGCGACTGCAACCCTTTCGTGGTCAACGTGATTGACGCGCGCAACCCAATCTGCGGGCGCATCGAGTGGACACGTTATCAACAACGTGTACTCAAAGCAACGGGTGCCGATGATGTCGGCGACCCACACCTTTGAGTGGCCCGCGGTTTCTGGTACAATCAGGGGCGTTTCCAGCCATAAGGGTCGACAGCAGGGCCAAACCCCGCTGCTACAGGGCGAAGGTCGAGTCAATGGCAATCACACTTGACGACTTCATCCGGTCCTTGACCGACTGCGGCCTCATGGATGTCAAAGAGGTCCAGTCACTTCTGGACGGGCTGCCATCGGAGCATCGGCCCCAAACCGCAGAGGATCTCGCAAGAGAGTTGTACAGCCTGGGCAAGCTCACCAAGTTTCAGGCCCAGGCGATCTACCAGAAGAAGACCCGAGGCCTGGTTGTCGGCAACTACGTGGTCCTGGACAAGCTCGGCAAGGGCGGGATGGGGGCGGTCTACAAGGCCCAGCACAAGCGGATGAAGCGGGTGGTTGCCTTGAAGATGCTCCCCTCATCGGCAACGAGGTCGCCCGAAGCAGTCCGGCGATTCCAGCGGGAAGTGGAGGCGGCGGCCAAGCTTTCCCACCCCAACATCGTCACGGCGCATGATGCCGACGAAGCCAAGGGCGTTCATTTTCTGGTAATGGAGTACGTCGAAGGCCAGGATCTCCACGCCCTGGTCACAGCAACGGGGACGCTTCCGGTGGCCCGCGCCGTAGACTACGTCATACAGGCTGCCAAGGGCCTGGAATACGCGCATAGCCAGGGGGTCATCCACCGGGACATCAAGCCCCGCAACCTGCTTTTGGACAAGAAGGGGACGGTGAAGGTTCTCGACATGGGTTTGGCCCGGATCCAGGAGACCGCGGGCGAAGCCGACGCCACCGCCGACGACGGTCTGACCCAAAGCGGGCAGGTGATGGGGACGTTCGATTATATGCCCCCGGAACAAGCCCTCGATACGAAGACGGCCGATGTACGGGCCGACATCTACAGTTTGGGCTGCACACTCCACTACCTGCTCATTGGACGGTCGCCGTTTGGCGGCGACACCGTAGGAAAGAAAATGCTCGCCCACCGGGAGCACCCCATTCCTTCCCTTCGAGAGCTTCGCAGCGACGTGCCGAAATCGTTGGATGACGTCTTTCAGAAGATGCTGGCCAAGCGGCCGGAAGATCGGCAACCGTCGATGAGCGCGGTTATCTCGGAACTGCAGGGCTGCAAGTTGCATGAAGGTTTGGGCCTTGCCTCCGCGGTGTCGCCGAGTTCCAGTCCTTACGCCGAAACCGTGTCCTACCGGCCGGAAAGCACCGAACCGCCCGCCGAATCGCTGTCGCCCCTGGATGAGTTGTTTGCGAGCGAGCCCATCCAGATTACCGAACGGCTCGTTGCTCCTTCCCGCCGTTTTGGAAAACCATGGAAGAACCGGCAGAGGATTGTGTTCGCAGCGATAGCGGGAGGCGCAGCATTCGTCGTATTGCTGTTGGGGATCATCCTCCAGATGCGGACCTCCAAGGAGACGCCTGCCGTGGCAATCGACAAGCCCGGCGCCACGGTCCAGGTATGGAACGATCCGGGCAAGGTGACGTTCGAAGCCAGGCCGGCGCCGGTAGGGAACACTCCGTCAAGAGAACCCGACCGAGAGGCGGCGGAGTGGGTGCTGCAAAAAGGGGGAAAGCTGACCGTCAGAGTCGGCGAACAGTGGCGGGAACTCAAGGCGATTGCGGAATTGCCGGAGGAAGGTTTTTCAGTCACCGCGATTGATCTGTCGGGCAACACGTCCGTTGGTGACGAAGTTTTTGAACGCCTCAATGGATTGACAGCCCTTGGTGCTCTCAACCTTGACAAAACAAGAGTGACCGGCCGAGGCCTGGAGAAACTCCAGAGCGCCACAGTCCTCAGAGTGCTTCGCATGGAGGAGACTCGGATCAACGACGCTACCCTTCCGCAACTCAAGGGGCTGGCAGCCCTTGAGCAATTGTTCCTGACTGGCACGGCAGTGACCGACGCCGGTCTGCAACAGCTAGGCGACCTGGTCAATATGTCTCTGCTTGTCCTCAATTCCACCCAAGTCACCGGCCCGGGCCTCAAGTACCTCCATGGGATGAAATCACTGGATGATATTTGCCTCTCGGCTTCGCCTCTGGAGGATTCAGGCATCGAGCATCTCAAGGCGTTCAAGTCTTTGACAAATCTGGGCATCAATGACACCCGAGTAACCGACGCTGGAATCGCTCACCTGCAGGAACTGCCTAACCTGACGTTTATCGCCATGCACGGAACCCAAGTAACCGATGCCGGCCTGGCATGTCTTGAGGGATTGCCGCTGGAATCGTTGGCCGCCGGCTGGACCAAGATCACCGGCCCAGGATTCGCGGCCCTCAAAAGCCTGAAATCCTTGGAAATCGGCGGCAAGCTCATCAGCGATGCCACCTTGGAAGCAATCGCCGGGCTTACGAAGCTGGAATGTCTGATGCTCACCGATACCGCAGTGACCGATAACGGCCTCAGATTCGTGGCTGGTTTTCCAAATCTGAAAACGCTGTCCCTTCAGGGGGCACCGGTGACGGACAAGGGACTTGAACATCTCAAGGCACTAAAGCTAACCGAACTACGGCTCGGAGGCACCCAGGTAACCGCCGCCGGAGTAGCTGCCCTCAAGGCCGCTCGTCCCGAATGCAAGATCGCCTGGGCGCCACCGCTGGAAAAGCAGTGAAACCGGGAATTGAGAAAAAATGATGTGTGAAGTAAAGCGGGACAGCGATCCCGCTTTACTCCCCGTTGCTTGGTGATCTTGGCTTGGCCCAAGAAACTTCGTTGACAAATCGCGCCGCACCGATCAGGATGGTCGAAGTAAGTGAACACATGAATATGTCCGACCCGGATCGGGTCTGGCCGCTTCTGCGGCGCCTGCTCCGAAGTTCTTTGACAATTCGGTTTTCCGTTCGGTTCGCCCCCCCAGCCGCCCCCTTCCCAGCGGCTCTCGGCTGCTCGAAGCCCGCGGAGAGACCTGATCCGAGACTGCCGGCGTATCCGACCCCGGCGAATCGGCTACCTTCCCACCCAGAAGCGCGTGGCCTCCAGGTGCCCTCGAATTTGAGAAATCACGAACTTGGTGGCCACACTCGGCCGCCAGCGACCGCCCCGGAAAAGATTTCACGCGCTCGCTCAACGGCCCACCGGTATCGCTCGAAACGTACCTGCGGCGGTACGGAGTGATCGGAGTGAAAAATGTAGCCACCTTGGCGGGCGAGCGGCACTTTGCGGCAGAGTTCGCTCTCCAGTTCGCTTGGCGGACCGAGCAAGCCGGCAACGCTGAGATTGCCGTGCAATGCCAACCGCCGTCCGTAGCGCCGCCGGATGGCGACGGCGTCCATGCCGGCGGCCACCTGCAGCGGATCGAGCACCTGCAGACGGCACTCCACCAGATCGTCGAGGATGGCCTGGACGTTGCCGCAGGAATGCATCCAGAAGTCGATGCCGTGTTCATGGAGAAAGCCGCCTAAGCGGGCCACTTGCGGCTTGAAGATCCGCCGCCAGGCGACGGGCGACATGAGCGTGCCGCGGTTGCTCCCCAAGTCGTCCACCGCAAACACACCATCCGGCTTCATGCCCAGTTCGAGGCAGCGGCGAAGGATGGCCAGCACGAGATCCTGGTAGGTGACGGCCATCTCGTGGACCCAATCCGGATCGCTCGCCACGTCGACAAAGAGGTTCTCCATGCCGCGATGCCGCCACATCTGCTCCCAAGGGCCGTAGACGTAAAAGAGCAGGTATCGATCGCCGGCTCGCATCCGGCGATACTTTTCGACCGCCTCGGACCAGCTTGGATACGCCCCGAAGTGCATAAAGTAACTGGCGTCGTCGATCCTCGCGGGCTCGCTCGGATCCTCGGCTAGCACGAATCGCGGCTTGATCCGCTGCCACGCATCGCGGCCCGTGTTGACATGATCGAGGAAATGGACCGTCCCCGACTCGTTCTCCAGTCGCCGAGCGGTGTAACCGAAGCGATCTTCGAAGGTGATGTGGCCTTGCGAACGATCGACGATTCGCTGCTCACACCGCGGCGACGCATCGAGCGACATGGAGCAGGTATCCAGGCCGAAGTAATCCTCGGCCGCCACACCAGCCGGCATCCCCTCTTCGCGCCAGGCCTCGATCGTCCCTTCCCAAAAAGACTCCGTACAGGGCAACCGATCCGGTTGCTCGAAATCGACGGCGGCACGGATTCGGTCGCGTGGAGTCATGGGCAGGCCTGATTCCCAAGGTTAAGTATACTCTCAACTCTCCGCTATTGACGGCCGCACCGCCCGCTGCAAAACTAGGGTGCAACCGTGGGCGGAGAGGAAGGGGACAGGTCCATGTTTTCGGTCAGCCTCTTTTCTGCGCAAATGCGTTTAGTCGCCGAAAAATGGACCAGTCCCCCCGGCCCCGTGAACGGTTCTGTCGCCCCGTACAACTCTACCTGGAAGGATACCCGAGATGGCTGAGACTGGGAACAACCCCAAGCCGCGTCGTGAGTTTTTGAAGAGTACCGGTCGGATCGCCGCTGCGTCGGCCTTGGCGGGGATGGCGATTCCGTCCGTCCACGCCGGCGAGGACAACACCATCCGGCTGGCCTTGATCGGCTGCGGCGGGCGCGGCTGCGGTGCGGTGGCAAACGCCTTGTCGGCCGGCGGGCTGGTGGTGGATGACCGTTTTCGCCTCGAAGGCGAGGAGAACGCGGCGTCCGGCGGGCCGGTCAAACTGACCGCCATGGCCGATCTGATCCCGGCTCGACTCGTGCAATCACACGCCACCTTGAGCAAGCTCTTCGGCGACAAGATCGACGTGCCCGAAGAGCGTCGATTCCAAGGGTTCGATGCCTATCGCAAAGCGATCGACTGCCTGCGGCCGGGCGACATCGCCATGCTGACTACGCATGCCGGCTTCCGCGCCACCCACCTCGAGTATGCCGTGGAGAAGGGCGTGAATGTGTTCATGGAGAAGGACTTCGCGGCCGACCCGGGCGGCGTGCAGCAGATTCTCCGCGCCGCGGAAGCTGCGGAAAAGAAGAATCTCAAGATCGCGGCCGGACTGATGGCCCGCCATTCCTCGGCGCGCCAGGCCATCATCGAGAAGATCCGCGACGGCGCCGTGGGCGACGTCATGCTGGTCCGCGCCTACCGCATGGACCCCGGTTACGGGATGGGACCGTTCCCCGGCGGCGAGAGCGAGCTTCTTTGGCAGCTCCGCCCCGGCCACCCCTACCAGTTCCTCTGGTCCTCCGGCGGGATCTTTATCGAGTTGATGATCCACCAGATCGACGAATGCTTCTGGATCAAGGATTCTTGGCCAGTGGCCGCGCACGGCGTCGGAGGGCGGTTCGCGGGCAGCCCGGATTGCAGCCAGAACCTCGATAGCTACTCCATCGAGTAC
Source organism: Rhodopirellula sp. (assembly GCA_012728855.1). Classification (GTDB taxonomy): domain Bacteria; phylum Planctomycetota; class Planctomycetia; order Pirellulales; family Thermoguttaceae; genus JABWBD01. The sequence continues at coordinate 67,803 of JAAYEH010000433.1, forward strand.
ACCTTCGCCGACGGCACGAAGGCGGAGGTGACCGGCCGCTACATCCGCAACTGCTTCAACGATTTCGTCACCTACCTCCACGGCACCAAGTGCGCCGCGCGGTTCTCCGGCAATATCCACGCACCGAACGGACTGATCTACAAGGATCAGCGTATCGACAAGGACAACGTCGCCTGGAAACCGGCCAAGGAGAGGATCAATCCCTGGCAGGCGGAGTGGAATGTCCTCCTCGACGCCATCCGCAACGACCGGCCACACAACGAAGCCCGCCGCGCGGCGCTGTCGAACCTGGGGGCCATCATGGGTCGAGCGGCTGTCCACACCGGCAAGGTCATCACCTGGGACGAAGCCCTTGCCTCGAAATTCCAGTTCTGCTCGGATGTCGCCGGCCTGACCGCCGATAGCCCGGCGCCGGTTCAAGCCAATGCCGAGGGCCGCTATCCCGCGCCTGTCCCGGGAGCTTGGACGGAAGTCTAACAAGAGATCGGCAATGCATCGACGCGACTTCTTCAAGACGAGTGCCCAGGCGGCCGCTGCGGGCGGTGTCATTTCGGTCTGTCCGACCTCCGGTCTGGCAACCGACGCCCCCGCGGGCGATGCCGACACTCCCGCGGTGCTGAAGAGCTATACGGCGACGGACCACCGCCGGCGGCTGCAAAACATCGCCGTCTGCACGCAAAAGATCCGCACGTACATGCGAAAGCACCTGGTGACGAACTACCTTCCCGGCCATTGCTGCTACAACCTCGGCGAGTATCCCTGCCGCAAGCCGTGGGAAATCGGCGAGTACGACGAAGAGGAACTGGATCGGCTCAAGGACCACGGAATCCAACTGATTCAGGTGTTCGACGACTGGAACGACTCGCTGCGGCTGTTCGGCGGCGATAAGTACACGGCTTTGAACCCGGCTGGTTTTCGCCGTTTCCTGGAAATGGCCCATCGCCGCGGCATGAAGGTGCTCGCCTACGCCTCGACCGGCTTCCTGCAATGGACCGATCCCGACTTTCGCCAAGAGTGGTCGCCCGAGGGTTCTCGATGCTCGCTGGGGTTTTGGGACATGGCGCGGTGTGCGCCGAATAGTCCGGGATGGCGGGCATACTTGCTGCCGCGAATCACGAGGATTCTGAACGAATACGACGTCGATGGGATCTACATCGACGCCGGCTATTTCACCAACGCCGCGAAGGAGAAGATGCCGGAGGGCTCGCCGCTGAAGAAGCCGGCCAAAGATGAGTTGGCCGCGTTCGAGGAGACGGCGCAATACGACGGAGCGCTCACCGACTTGTTGGCCCTGATCTACGGCGAGGTCCATCGTCGCGGGGGCATTTTGAAACTCCACGTTGACGGCGCCCTGGAACCGCAAACGGCGGGTCGGAGAGTCTACGACTATCTCTGGGTCGGCGAGGGCGTACGCGATGCCGACGGCATGCGGCAGCGCGTTAAGAATCACACCCCCTATGTGATCCCCTGCATCGACATGAGCTTCGCTACGGTCGACGATGCCGGCGATCACTTCTTGCACGCCATTCCCTACCTTCAATTCCCGATCCTTCATGCCGGCAAACCGTTCACCGGCGAACGGGCCATGATCCCCGGCGTGAAGTACGTGTCGGACGACGACTTCTGGATGCGGCGGTGCCGCGAGGTGTGGAAATACCACCAGGAGCATCCCGATGGTCCCCACGTCTACAGCGGTTGGGACTCCGCCACCCCGCGGGCCGACACCCGCCCGACCCATGCCCACTGGCTGAAGCAGTATCGGCCTCTGGTGGAAGAGGGCACCTGGGCGTTTTTGGAGATCGGCGACTCGGACTTGCTGGCCAGGCCGTTGCCGGGAGACTGCGTGGCTTCGGTATTTGCGAACCGAGATCTGCACATGGTTTTGGCCAACTACAGCAATTCCCCCCAACCGATCGAGACGGCCGAACCGTATGTTGCCGTCGACACGCCTTCGGCTGCTCCCGCGAAACTATGGCAGCTTCCGAAACGGTCGCTTAAGATCCTTAAGCGATCTGCATAACGCGGCCTCTCACGGTACCGGGCTCGGGCCGATCTTAACATTGTCCACATAGAACGCCGCAGCGACGGTGGCGTCGGCGATGAAGCCGGCCCAGTCGAGTTTGCGGAACTGCGGATCGCACGTCAGTTCAACCTGCGCAAGTTCGCCGCCCGACGGCCCATACCGTAGCATCCACTTGCCGTCAGCCGTCTCGCCCAGGCCGCATGTGATCTCGATCCGTAGCCACCGGCTCAGCGGAACCTTGCCGAGCAGCTTCCCGCCGGAAAGCAGCTTCCCGTCTCCATCGATCCGGACAGACGGTCCGACGCGATAGGCGCCGCCGGCGTAGTCGCGCCATTCGAAGTGCCCGACGGCGCCCGGCTCGATCCGCACATCAACACTGCCGCGGACCTTGCCGGCGACCAATCGCGGCGAATACCAGAGGTGCGGATTGAAGCTGTATTTCTGGCCCGCAGCGTCGCTGAACTTGAGGCTCTGTTTCCCCTCCGCCGCCAATTCGCCGGTAACCAGGATGCTGCCGAGGCCCTCCACGCTCACCGTCGCATCTTCGGGCGGCATGTCCGAGAGCGAGTCTTCGAAGTCGTCTTCGACGGGTTTTGGCCCCGGTTCGGGGCGCGGCTTCGGGACGTAGGGCTCTCTCTGGATTTGCCGCGGGAGAGCGACCCACTCCGGATCGCCGTAGAGACCGATCTGGCCGACGTCGATGGGGACGAAGCCAAGCTGGAAAGCCGGGGAGTCGGCTTGCAGGCGGAAGTCGAAATGGTCTGCATCGACGAACTTGGGGTCGGCGATCAGCGAGTGCCGGTCGTGGCCGCGGGCCTGCCACTCGGCCAGAGTCGCCCCTGCGAACTGGATGTCGCCGTCGGGGTGCGAGGTGTCCCAGTAGAGGTTTCGATCCATGACGAATTTGTCGTTCGTCCAACCGCCTTTGAGGAGTTTGCCGTTGTTGAAGTAGACGATATTCCGCTCGAAAGTGAACGAAATGTGCTCTTCCTGCCGTGCGCGGCTGAGCTGGTAGTCCTTGCCCAACGCCCAGATGTTGTTGCGGACGATGTTTTCTTTGCCGTAATGCTGGTGGAAGTTGGCGTAGGTGGTGCCGTAGCCGATGTTGTTCTCGATGAGAATGCCGGTGCTTCCCTCATCGGTATAAATCGCCAGGGAACCCGTGTGGTGATCGTAAACGTCGTGGACGAGATTGTTGCGGATCACCGTCCCCGGCGAATCGCCCAGGCAGTAGATGCCCCCCATGTCGCCGAGCACACCGCGGCCGATGTTATGGATGTGGTTGAACTCGACCAGGTTGTGATGGGCGCTGCTCGGGGCGTATCCCCAGCTCCATCCCACCGAGATGCCGGTATAGTACAGATCGCAGATCTCGTTGTGCGAGACTCGGTTGTGGCTGGTGCGACCGATCCAAACGCCCACCGCGCCGGGATCGATCTTGCCCCCGTCGTGGATCAGATTATTGTCGACGATATTCCGTTGGGCGACCTCGGGTGCGGTTGGCGGATTGCTCTGCTCGCCGAGCCGCACGCCGCCGGCCCCCAGGTCGTGAATTCGATTGCGGGCGATCCGGTTGTCCTGGCAGCCGAACCGCAACCAGACGCCGTAAGTTCCCAAGTGCGCCAACTCGCAGCCCTCGACCGAGCAGTACCTCGCTCCCACGGCCTCGATCGCCCCGGGGAAGTCGCAGGCGGCCTGACCGGCGGCGTGCCCCTGCGGCGGAACCTCCCAGTCCGTGAACTGTAGCCGCAGGTTCTCAAACTGCAGATAGGACACGAATTGGTTCTCGGCGGGCTTGCCGCGAAGAACGATCAACTGTTTGGCGACCGGGGCGACGACCGTCGCCTGCGTCAGGTCTTCGCCGGGAAGAGGGAAATACGAGAGCAGGCCGGTCTTGCGGTCCAGATACCACTCGCCGGGCGCATCCAACGCCTCGGGCACGTTTTCGACAAAGTAGCGGACGTTGCCGCCCCAGTGGTCGAACGCCCACGGCAGGGGACTTCGGAAGGTGACGATGCGCTTCGCCTCGTCCAACGACGCGATCCGTTGATGGCCGACCTCCCACGACTGGTAGACGACGACCACGGCATCGTCAAGCCGGCTGGACGGGCGAATATCGCCCGGCTTGAACCGAAACGCGAGGTGGGCGCTGGAGGCCGGTTTGCCGGTCTTCCGGTCGGTGATGGGCGGCGCCTTGCCGGCCGTATAGAAGAAATCCTCGTTCGGCATCCGCGCCCGGGTCCGGCGCTCGCCGTTGACCCATAGCGCGGCGAAGTTCCACTGGCCCGCCTCCACCTCGGGCAAGTGCGCCACCCAGCGGTCATCTTGCTTCCGCCAGCCGGTGACCTGCCTGCCGCCGGAGAGGATCGGGCGCGCGGCGGGATCGCCGCAATAGCGGATCGGGCATTGCTCCGTGCCGGAATCCCGCGGCTCGAAAACGAGCGGCTCGCCGAGGTGATATTGGCCGGCCTGGATGAGGACGCGGATCGGCTGTCGCGGTGTGCCGGCGGCATGGAGCTTGCGTATCGCGTCCCGCGCGCCGAGCGGCGATGCCAGTGGACCGTCGGTTCGCGCCGGGTTCGGTTTCTCCAGCGTGCCGGTCCAAACGTCGTTGCCTTCAGGCGAAACATGCAGGTCAACGGCGATCGCCATGTGGCACGCCTGGGCCAGGGCGACGATGATGAGGAATTGAGTGAGTGGTTTCATAATCCGCTCCTGTTGGGTGCTGGCCTGAAACGGGGATAGCCGCCCGGCCGCTCGCCTTCGATTTGCCGTTACGCCATCCTCCAGCCTGATGGTAGCAGCCGGGCTGCCGGAAATCGATCCCTTGCCCGGGGCGGGAGGGGACTGGTCCATTTTTCGTCGACTCAACGCATTTTGGCAACAAAGCCACTGACCGAAAACATGGACCTGTCCCCTTCCTCCCCGCCCGCGTGACGTGCGAGACGACCGCCTTGACAACGCCCAAGATCCCAACGAAGATCCGTCTCGTCCGGTTGCCGCTGTCGGGGCCCAATGGTCAAGACGCTGTACACGGTTACTCCCCGCGAAACGCACGGAGCACGACTCATGCTCGGCATCCTGGGTGTTCTTCTATCGCTGTCGCTGCTGATGTATCTGGCCTACCGGGGCGTGGACGTGATTATCCTCGCGCCCGCGATGGCCCTGCTGGCCGTGCTTCTCAACTACGGCACGCCCCTGTTTGCTAGTTACACACAGGTCTTCATGACCGCGTTGGGGAGTTTCATCGTCAAGTACTTTCCCATCTTCCTCCTCGGCGCGATCTTCGGAAGGCTCCTCGATGATTCCGGCGCCGCCGAGGTCATTGCCCGGCGGATCGCGGATCTCGTCGGCCACCAACGGGCAATCCTCGCCGTCGTGCTCGCCTGCGGGCTGTTGACCTACGGCGGCGTGTCGCTGTTCGTCGTGGCTTTTGCCGTCTACCCCTTGGCCGCCGCGATGTTCCGCCAGGCCGGCATCCCCAAACGCCTCATCCCGGCAACCATTGCCTTGGGATCGTTCACCTTCACGATGACCTGCCTTCCCGGCACGATCCAGATCCAGAACCTCATCCCCATGCCGTATTTCAAGACGACGGCCTTCGCAGCGCCGGGGCTGGGAATCCTGGGCGGCCTGCTGATTTTCCTGCTGGGCGTATTGTGGCTCCATCAGCGGGCTTGCCGGGCGATATCTTCCGGCGAAGGATATGGCACAGGCCACCTCAACGAGCCCAGCTTGGAATCCGAACGGAAACTGCCTGCGATTGCCGTGGCCATCGTGCCGGTGCTGGCCGTGCTCGTGCTGAACTATGTCTTTGCCGAACATGTCATACGCCGCTGGGACGCCGTATATCTCGCCGATGCCAGATACGGGTCAACCGACCTGGACCGAGTCCGCGGCATCTGGGCAATTCTGGCCGCGTTGCTGATCGCGATCGCGCTGTTGGTTGCGATGACCCGTCGCCCTGCCTCCCAACTCAACGTCAGTTTGACAAAGGGAACCGTCGGATCCCTGGTGCCGATATTCAACACGGCCTCCGTGGTCGGCTACGGCGCCACGATCGCCTCCCTTCCGGCCTTCACGACGATCAAACAGTGGCTCATCGGCCTCTCGCCCGGCAAGCCGCTCGTTTCCGAGGCCGTGGCCGTCAACGTCTTGGCCGGGATCACCGGCTCGGCTTCCGGTGGGCTGAGCATCGTGATGGAGATCCTGGGCGACACATATTATCGCATCGCCCTGGAAACCGGCACCAGTCCCGAGGCCATGCACCGCATCGCTGCAATGGCCTCCGGCGGATTGGACAGCCTCCCGCACAACGGGGCCGTCATCACGCTCTTGATCGTCTGCGGGCTGACCCACCGGCAGTCCTACCTGGACATCGCCGTGGTCTCCGTCGTGATTCCCCTTCTAGCCGCCTGTGTTGTCGTAGCAACGGCAATGTTATAGGATCCCTCCGAACACTTGCCACCAATTCAGAATACCGATGCGGAAGGCCCCAAGCAGGTGAACACCCCAATGAACAGAACATTAGGACACATTCTCGCAGCCGTTGCCACCGCCTTATTCCTGGTTCCGCCCGCCTCGCTTCCCGCAGGCGAGCCGCCGATGGTGCTCTGGCCGCAGGGCGCTCCCGGAGCGCTGGGCGAGGCAGCGCAGGACATCCCCACACTTACACCGCATCTTCCGGCCAAAGCCAACGGCGCGGCGATGGTGCTCATTCCCGGCGGCAGCTATAGCGGCATTTTCGAGCCGCAGGGAGAGCCATTCGCCCGCTGGCTCAACGAGCAGGGCATCACCGTCTTCGTGCTCCGCTATCGGCTCGGCGCCGCGGGCTACCGCTATCCCGCGCAATTGCAGGACGCGGTGCAGGCGATGCGCTACGTGCGCCGAAACGCCGGGGAGTGGAAAATCGCGGCGAATCGCATCGGCGTGATGGGGTTCTCGGCCGGCGGCCATCTGGTTTCCACCTTGATCAATCGGCCGGAAGACGGCGAGATCGCCTCGGCGGACGGCACCGATCGCGTCAGTCCGCGGCCTGACCTGGCAATCCTTTGCTACCCCGTCATCAGCATGGTGACCAAGCCCCATGCGATATCGCGTCAGAATCTCATCGGCGCCGCGCCCGGCGATGAACTTGCGCGTAAGACATCCAGCGAGCTGCAGGTGCGGCCCGGCCTGCCACCCTGTTTCGTCTGGCACACGGGCGAGGACAAGATGGTGCCGGTGGATCACAGCCTGCTCTATGCCACGGCCTTGCAGCGGCACGGTGTGCCGTACGAGCTTCACATCTACCAGCATGGCGACCACGGCACTGGATTGATCGGCGTCGACCATCCCTGGCTCGGCGATCTGCGGTTTTGGCTCCAGGCGCAAGGATTTGTTGATTAATCCGACTTCCGTCATCGCCGTGCAAGTCTTGAAGAAATCGAGAAGGAACCGTCACGAAGAAAGGCCACCATCATGAAATGCCTGAGATTGCTCGTCCTGACGACATTTTGGCTGTCCTGTCCACACGCAACCGTCGCGGACGAGGCTCGCCCCAACATTGTGATCATCCTGGCCGACGACTTCGGCGTCGGAGACATTCAGGCCCACTACACGGACAACAAGATCGCCACTCCGCATCTCGATCGGCTCGTTGGGCAGGGGATCAGTTTTACCGACGCACACAGCCCCTCGGCCGTCTGTTCGCCCACGCGCTACGGATTGCTCACCGGGCGTTACGCCTGGCGGACGCGGCTGCAGGAGTGGGTCATCGCCGCCTACGAGCCGCCGCTGATCGCCGCCGATCGACCGACGCTGGCCGGCTTCCTTAAAGAGCATGGTTATTACACGGCCGCGGTGGGCAAATGGCACTTGGGCTGGGAGTGGTCGGGAGCGCAGCCGAGCCGCATGACCGAGGTACACAACGGTCAGGTTTCGCTGGAATGGGATTTTGCCTCGCCGATGCGGGGAGGCCCGACGCAGCGCGGCTTCGATTACTACTTCGGCGTTGACCTGCCCAATCTGCCGCCGTTTGCCTTTATCGAAAACGACCACGTCGTGACCCAGCCGACGGAACGCTATGAATTCGACGCCGGCGAAGGCGAAGTCCTGCCAAAGGCCTTTGTCGGGGCGCCGATGGCGCCCGGTTGGCGATTGCAGGAGATCTTGCCCGAGATTACCCGGCGCGCCGTCCAACAAGTCCACGACCGGGCAAAGCAGGCCGACCCCTTCTTTCTTTACGTTTCGCTGACATCCCCGCACGAACCGATCGTCCCCTCCCCCGCCTTTCGCGGCGCCAGCCGGATCGCGCCGATCGCCGACTTCGTGATGGAAACCGACTGGTCGGTGGGGCAGATGACCAAGGCGATCGACGATGCCGGCATCGCCGACAATACGATCGTGATCTTCACCGCCGACAACGGCCACTCGCATTACACCGGCTGGCAACAACTGGTCGACGCGGGGCACATGCCCAGCGGCGCTTATCGGGGCCATAAAGGCGATGTCTGGGAGGGCGGTCACCGTGTTCCGCTGGTCATTCGCTGGCCCAAGAAGATTCTCCCGGGAAGTTCCAGCGACCAACTGGTCTGCCTGACGGACCTCTTCGCCACCTGTGCCGATGTGTTGGGTGCGGAGTTGCCTGCCAGAGGCGCGGAGGACAGTCTCAGCTTTCTGCCCGCCGCCTTGGGCAAAGCGGGCACCGGTATGCGGACGACTCTCGTGAACCATTCCAATTTCGGCGAGTTCGCCTATCGCGACCAGTCCTGGAAACTCGTGTTCAAAATGAGTCAGCGCACGTTGCAGCAATCGCGTGGCAAACCCGTGATCGCCGAATTGTACAACCTGGCAACCGACATCGGCGAGCAACACGATGTGTCGAAACTGCATCCCGAAAAAGTCGAGCAGATGACCGATGCTTTGCGGACATTGATTGCCCGCGGCGCCAGTCGTCCGGGCCAAAGCGGCGCCAACGACACGATCGTGCAATTTGAGACCACTCAGGCGAAGCGCTGGGGGCCGAGTCGCGAATAACTTCGCTTCTGCCGGTCGCCCACATGCGCGAAAGAAAGGAATAGACATGAAAGCCACACTGCTGGCGACTTACTTATGCCTCTGTGTCTTAGCGCTGCACGCCAAGGCCGCTGATCAGCCCTACGCCGTTGATCGTGACGGCAAACGTCCAATTCCCGTCGTCACCGCGCACGATCATTGTGCGTGGCCGAATCTGAAGGTGCTCCAGGATGGCCGGACACTGGCGGCGTTCATCTTCAACAATGCCAGTCACGGGAGTCGTCCCGGTGACATCGAATGCTGGCTGAGCGGAGATGGCGGAGCAACGTGGAAGCTGGCCAGCGCCGTCACGCAGCATGAACCGGAGACGATCCGAATGAACCACGCCGCCGGCCTGGCGGCCAACGGCGACATCCTCGTTCTGACCTCGGGTTGGTCGGACCGCTGGCCCGCGGATGTTCCAAAGACGCGGGGACGATTCCGTTATGCGGTGCTTGGCCCTTGGCTGAGCCGTTCCCCGGACGGCGGCCTTTCCTGGTGGGTAGAGAAGGATGCGTTTCCGCAGAACACACCCGCCGGCCGACCGGCCGTCCCCTTCGGCGATGTCGAGAAGGCGGCAAACGGCGATCTCTGCGTGAGCGTCTACTCGACGCAAAATCCCTGGGAGAAATACGAGGATCGCAAATTCCGCTCCTATCTCTACCGCAGCCGGGACGACGGAAAGACATGGGGCGAACCGGTCGTGATCGGTCCCGACTCCAACGAAACCAATATCCTCCACGTCGGCGATGGCCGATGGCTGGCCTGTGCGCGAGCGGGCACCGGGGTGGAAGGAAAGGACTACATGGAGTTGTTCGCCTCGGAGGACGACGGGCGATCGTGGACCAAGAGACAGGCTTTGACCGGGTTCCAGCGCGTCAACGGCCACCTCCTGAAGCTCAAGGATGGGCGTGTGCTTTTCTGCTACGGCGACCGGGCGTCGGATCCCGGCAGCAAGGGTCTCGAGGCAACGATCAGTGCCGACAAGGGTGAGACCTGGAGCGAGCCCGTGCGGTTGATCGACTGGAACGGCCGCGACGGTGGCTATCCATCGTCCGCACAGCGTGCCGATGGCCAGATCGTGACGGCCTACTATGCTTCCGCGCTGTCGGATCAGCCCGGCGATTCCATGAAAGGCTACCACATGGCGGTAATCGTGTGGGACGCGGCGAAGAGCTTTCCGGGGTTGTAGAAGCGATACGATCCTCTAGCCTTGTTCCGTAGCAGGTTCACCGCGAAACAAGGTGGAAACCGACTGCGGCACGGTCTCCGGCCGAAAGCAGCTCAGCAATGCCGGCAGCAGCACCAGCGACGCCGCCAACGCCGACAGCAAGGCGATGCAGGAAAGCAGGCTGAACACGCGCAGGACAGGAAGAGCACTGAAGAGTCCCGAACCGAATCCGCCCAGCATCGTCAATGTGGTAATCGTCAGGGCGTACCCCGCCCTCACCGTCGCCGATTCGATGGCGGAACGCGTGTCCGCGCCTTCGGCGACCCCGCGCACGAAGCGATTGAGCACGTGAATCGTGTCGTCCACGGCAACCCCCAGGCAGATGCTGAACGTGATGACGGCTTGTACCTCGAGTCCGTCGCCGCGAAGCCACAAAACGGCCCCGGCGGCCGCCAGCGGCAAGACGTTGGGAATCAGCGTCATCAAGCCGAAACGCAAGGAACGGAAGGCCACTGTCAACGTGGCCAGGATAATCAGCGCGGCCAGCCCGAGGCTGCTCACCAGATCCTCGATGATCAGGTTCACATTGCGGGCCGAAACGACGGTCGAGCCCGTCAGGCGAAAACGAAAACCCGGGTAGTCCGCAGCCAGGTTCCGTAGCTGCTCCTCCACGACGGTGAATACGGGCTCCAACGCCCTCGCTCCACGATCCGGGGTCTGTGCCATCACCACCGCCAGCCGTTGTTCCTCCCGGACCAGCTTGTTAAGCATCTTAGGAGGAATCGCGTCGAGATAACGAACCGCCGTCTGCAGTTGCCCGGACCGATGGGGAAGCGATTGCAGCAGATTGAGAACCGAGAATGGAGGTCCAAGTTGCTCTTGTTCCGCCAGGAGTTGATGGATGTCCCCCAATGCGCGCAGAACCTCGACCGATCCAAGCTCCTCCTCTCGAGGCCACTCGACCACGACGTAACTGTACATCACGCCCCCGAACGACTCGTCGCAGTACCGCAGCGCTTCGTAGGAAGCCGTTCCGTTGGGGATTCCCGCGCGCAAATGGTTGTCCGGCCGCAACTGAAAAGCGGCCGTGAGAAGCAGCAGGGTGAGGACAAACCCAGCGATGGCGACCAGGCGCGCTCTTCCCAATAATGCATGTACCAGGCGCCCCAATGCCCGCTCCAGCCTGAGTTCGGCTTTCTCGTCGGGTACGCGACTTCCCAGCGACCTGCCCAACCACGTGGTTGAAAGATAAGGCACCAGCGGCACGACCGCGGCGAAATTGATCAAGGCGCCGGCGGCGCACGTCAGACCGAAGCGTCGAACTATCTCCAGTTGAGCGACCGCCAGCGAAGCAAAGCCGACGGCCGTCGTGGCCGAAGTGAGGAAACACGGCAGCATCAGGCAGCGAAGCGACGCCGCGGCGGCTCCCCGCGCCGTGCGGCCGCGAGTCCTTTCGCGGCGGATCTCCAGCAGCAGGTGGACCGCATCCGTGAAACCGACTACCAGGACGAGTGCAGGAACGATGCTATTGAGCGTATTGACCGGCTCGCCGACAAGGCCCATCCCACCCATCGTCCAAAAGGCGCCTGCCAGCGGCGGGAGGCACGCGATGGCGACCGCCGCCAGATTGCGAAACAAATAGGTGGCCAGAAGCACGGCAACGGCCACCCCGATCAGAATGAACGGGCGTGACCGGCGTCCCGCCGGAATGTGGCGGGTTTAGCTGGCCAGGGCAAGACAGTGGTAGTCTTTCAGCAGGGCACGATGCGGGTGGAGTTGTAACTGCTCCCGCTCAATCCGCTCCGTC
>JAAYEH010000434.1 GCA_012728855.1 Rhodopirellula sp.
GCAGGACGAGCTCCGCAGCGCCCTGAGCCTGACCCGCGACGGCCAGGAAATCGATAATCAAACCGCCATCAGACTAAAAAGACGCCTGGCCCAGGAATTCCGCGATCAGCTCATGCTCGGCTTCCCGACGAACGAGGACGAAGCCGGTCTGCGCCGACTGGCGGCACAGATCACGGCTAGAAAAGTCGTCGTGAAGCTGTTTCTGCGCCATCCGCTACACGCCAAGCTCTACTTACTGTTTCGCCCCGATCCCATCAATCCCACCATTGGATACCTTGGGAGCAGCAATCTCACCCTTGCCGGCTTATCGAAGCAGGGGGAGCTGAATATCGACGTCCTGGATCGTGACGCATGCGCAAAACTCGCCCAGTGGTTCGAGGACCGCTGGAATGACCACTTTTGCCTTGACATCTCCGACGAGTTGGTCGAGATCGTCAACGAAAGCTGGGCTGGCTCCACGCCCATTCCGCCCTACCACATCTACGTCAAGATGGCCTACCACCTCTCGCAGGAAGCCCGCGCCGGCCTGACCGAGTTCCGCATTCCAAGCGATTTCGGCAACATGCTGTTCGAGTTCCAGAAGGCCGCCGTGAAGATCGCCGCGCATCATCTGAATAAGCGCGGCGGCGTGATAATCGGCGACGTCGTGGGCCTCGGAAAGACGCTGATGGCCACGGCGTTGGCGCGCATCTTCGAGGACGATCACGGCGTCGAGACGCTCATCATTTGCCCGAAGAACCTCGTGCCTATGTGGGAGGACTACCGCGAAAAGTACCGACTGCGCGGCAAGGTGCTTTCAATTTCGCGGGTCCAGCGCGAGTTGCCCGACCTGCGCCGCTATCGCCTGGTGCTTATCGACGAAAGCCACAACCTGCGTAACCGCCAGGGGGCGCGATACCGGGCCCTGTTGGAGTACATCCAGTCAAACGACAGCCGGGTGATCCTGCTTTCGGCTACGCCGTATAATAAAACGTTCCTTGACCTCTCCAATCAGCTTCGCCTCTTCGTGCCCGAAGAAAAGGACATCGGCACGCGCCCTGAACGCTTGTTGCGCGAAATCGGCGAGATTGAGTTCACTCGTCAGCACCAATGCCCGGTGCGCTCACTTAGCGCGTTCGAAAAATCTACTTACGCCGACGACTGGCGCGACCTGATGCGCCGCTATCTCGTGCGCCGGACGCGCAGCTTTATAAAGGATAATTACGCAAAGAACGATCCCACCAAGAACCGCAAGTACTTGGAATTCCCTGACGGCCGTCGCTCGTACTTTCCGGATCGCGTTCCCAAAACGATCAAGTTCCCAATCGACGAGACTGACCCGAACGACCAGTACGCTGCGCTTTTCGCACCCACGGTCGTGGACGCCATAAACGGCTTGCTGTTGCCCCGCTACGGCCTGGGGAACTACCCGGCGCCCGCCGGCGGTAACCCGCCTTCGAACGAGGAGGCCCGGATACTACAGGACCTTTCGCGCGCCGGCAGCCGTCTCAAAGGCTTCTGCCGCACGAATCTTTTCAAGCGCCTCGAAAGCAGCGGATATGCTTTCGTCCTCTCCATCGAGCGCCACATCCTCAGGAACTTTGTCTTCCTGCACGCGATTGAGCAGAACCTGCCGCTCCCTATAGGTACGCAGGATGTGGGCTTGCTCGACAGC
>JAAYEH010000435.1 GCA_012728855.1 Rhodopirellula sp.
TCCGTGAGGGACGTTGAAGTTGTCTCGCATGGTTGAATATTGTGACACTTCGCGGATCGAAAGAGCGAAGCAACAGGGAATACAAAGCATACCTAAACGAGCAACCATATTATGTCTACTCGACGAACCAACAAATGTGATAAGTCTGATGGGGATGAAAGTCATCGGCCAGCATGGACGTGAGATCGGCGTTATCGCCGACATGTCTGCTGACGTCGAAACGTGGCAGTTGCAGAGCTTGGAAGTTAAGCTCAACCGAGAAACATTGGGCGATCTGAAGCTGAAACGACCGTGGTTCGGTACCCAAACCGTACACGTGCCTGTCAGCGAGATTTCGGGGGCAACCGACAATCTTGTGCTTAAGTGTCTTCTGGAAGAGATGGAGTTTTCCGGCGGAAAGCCGGCTGACGCCGAGCCAGAGGCTCATCAACGCGAGCCGGAGACAACGGCCTGATCAGATTGGCCGGCTCGTTTCGCTCGCGGTTGAACCATCCAGGACGATTCAGGAGGCTGAGCTACGGTGAACTGACAGATGCTAATGAAATTACACCATTGGTGGCGGGAAGTGCGGTCAAGCTTTTGGTTTGTGCCTTCGCTGATTGTCGTGGACAGCATTGTCGTGGCGGTAGCGTTGATCGAAGCGGACTCCACCGCAATCGACCGCTGGCTGGCCCGGTGGCCGCGCCTGTTTGGGGCCGGGGCGGAAGGCGCGCAAGGGATAATGTCGCCATCCTGTTGCGGATGCTCGGCGCCTTTCAAACCCTTGCCGGTTTGACGGCCAGCCCAGCCCGCCGGCGGGCGCTTGGCGAACAAGTGAACTGGATCGCCGATTTGGTCGAGCATGCCGTCGAGGCGGCCCATGACCGAGCGACGATTGACCGGCGGCTGGCTGGCATGCGTGAAGCGCTCGCGGCCGGGCCTGCTTTGCGCGCAGGGGGAGAGAAGGTAGACTGACGGTAGATTAGCGGAGGAGCAAGCCAAGCATGGACAACAAAGCCCGTTCATCGAATCTCGGCGTGGTCGTCTCGGTGCGCGGCAGCGTCGTGGATATACGCTTCGATCAGCATTTACCGCCAATCTACTCGGTGCTACGCGCTGGAGATGAAGGACGAATCGTCATCGAAGTGCTGGCGCAACTAGATGAGCGTCGCGTGCGCGGGATTGCATTGACCCCCACCCAGGGCCTCGCGCGCGGCATGGCGGTGGAGGACACGGGGGGACCGTTAAAAGCGCCGGTGGGCAAAGGGGTTCTCTCGTGTATGTTCGACGTGTTTGGCAACGCCATCGACCGCGAAGCGGCGCCCGCCGATGTCCAATGGCGTTCCGTGCATCGGGCTCCGCCACCCCTGGCGCGACGTTCCACCAAGTCTGAAATCTTTGAAACGGGCATCAAGGTCATCGATGTGCTCGTGCCGCTGGAGCGCGGCGGCAAGGCGGGCCTGTTCGGCGGGGCGGGCGTGGGTAAAACCGTCCTGCTCACCGAAATGATCCACAACATGATCGGCCACCACGAGGGGGTCAGTCTGTTTTGCGGCATTGGCGAACGCTGTCGCGAAGGCGAGGAGCTTTACCGCGAGATGAAGGAAGCCGGTGTGCTGCCGAACATGGTGATGGTGTTCGGCCAAATGAACGAGCCACCCGGCAGCCGTTTCCGCGTAGGCCATGCCGCGCTGACGATGGCCGAGTATTTCCGGGACGACGAGCACCGCGATGTGCTGCTGCTGATCGATAACATTTTTCGCTTCATCCAGGCCGGCATGGAGGTGTCCGGCTTGATGGGCCAAATGCCGTCGCGCCTGGGCTATCAGCCCACGATGGGTACCGAGTTGTCGCGGCTGGAGGAGCGCATCGCCAACACCGATGCCGGCGCCATCACCTCCATCCAGGCGGTATATGTGCCGGCGGACGATTTTACCGATCCGGCGGCGGTACATACCTTCTCCCATCTTTCGTCGTCCATCGTGCTCTCGCGCAAAAGGGCAAGCGAAGGACTTTACCCGGCCATCGACCCGCTGCAATCCAGTTCCAAAATGGCCGCGCCGGGCATCGTCGGCCGGCGGCATTACGGCCTGGCGCAGGAAATCCGGCGGACGCTCGCACAATACGCGGAACTCAAGGACATCATTGCCATGCTCGGCCTGGAGCAGCTTTCGCCGGAGGACCGCAACGTGGTCGCCCGTGCCCGCCGGTTGGAGCGTTTTCTCACCCAGCCCTTTTTCACGACCGAGCAGTTCACCGGACTCCAAGGCAAACTCGTCAGCCTGGAGGATGCGTTGGACGGCTGTGAGCGCATTCTGCGCGATGAATTCAAAGACTACCCGGAAAGCGCGCTCTACATGATCGGAGCGATTGACGAAGCGAGGGAGAAAAAAACTAAGGCTGGCAGGCTTGAAGTCGAATCTGAACCGGAGGTCGAACACAAAAGCTGATTCTTGGTGTGGGATTGCAGTGGACGCACCATAAAGTCCAGCGTCTTGTTGGGCGTCGGATCAAATAAACAACTGCTGCACAAGACAGGAGATTGACAAATGCCTAATAGAGATGGCACAGGACCGGCCGGTAAAGGAGCGAAGAGCGGCGGGCAAAGGGGAAACTGCGCAAAAACTAAGCCGACGCGCAAACCCAAGGATGGAAGCGGCCAGGGGAAAGGAAAGGGACGGGGACGGTAACACATGGACATCATGGTCGGGGGAGTTGCCACTCCCCCGGCCGGTTTGACGCCGACACTCATGAATCTTAAGATTCTCCTGCCGTTCCAAGTCTTCGCCGAGAACACCGGCGTGTCGCGCATCGTCGCGGAGACGCGCGAGGGGTCGTTTGGACTCTTGCCGCACCGACTCGATTGTGTGGCGGCGCTGACGCCCGGTATTCTGATCTACGAAACGGAAACAGACGGGGAAGTGTTCGTGGCCGTGGATGAAGGGGTGCTGGTCAAAATCGGTTTGGACGTACTCGTTTCCGTGCGCCGGGCCATAGGCGGAACAGACCTCGGCCAATTGCGCGACGCGGTGGAGCAGGAGTTCTTGACCCTAGACGAGCATGAGCAAAGCGTGCGTTCGGCGTTGGCGAATGTGGAAAGCAGTTTCATCCGCCGTATGGCGGTTTTTCACAATGACTGACGAACCCAAGAATATACCTTTGAAGCCGAAACCACCACTCAGTCAGGATGTCGGTGCGAAGGCGGCTCGCAAACTTCGCGCGCGACGCCATGTTACGCGAACCGTCTGGTTTGGCCTGGGCATGATGGGGCTGATTGGCTGGTCGGTGGCGATTCCAACACTGCTCGGCGCGGCGTTGGGTATCTGGCTGGATAAGCACCATTCCGGAACCCACTCCTGGACACTCATGCTACTGATCATCGGCTTGATCATCGGCTGTTTGAATGCGTGGCATTGGGTAGCCAGGGAAGATAAGGCCATGCGGGAGGAACAGGAGGATGACGATGAATGAAGCTCTGACACTGGTGCTGGCGTGGGTGGCGGGGGTGTTGCTGGGTGCGGTCTTCTTCGGCGGTCTTTGGTGGACGGTCCGCAAGGGCGTTTCGTCCCAACTGCCGGCGCTTTGGTTCTTCGGCAGCCTGCTGCTGCGGATGAGCATTGCCCTGGCCGGATTTTACTTTGTCTCGGGCGGTCATTGGGACCGGCTGCTGGCGTGTCTCCTTGGATTTCTCATGGCACGCCTCGTCGTGACGTACCTGACACGGCCGTCGGGAGAACACCAACCTTGCCCGTCACAGGAGGCCGGCCGTGCGCCTTAGTCCCGACGAGATTATCTTCTGGCAATACGGGTTTTTCAAACTCAACGCCACCATTGTGTTTACATGGGGACTGATGCTCGTGCTGACCATCTGTTCACAACTCATTACGCGCAAACTTTCCACGGGTCAGAAACGTTCCCGCTGGCAGAACCTTCTCGAAATCATCGTCACCGCCATCGAGAAACAAATCGAAGAAGTCGGTCTCCAACACCCAAAGAAGTATCTCGGCTTTCTGGGTACGCTCTTCCTATTCGTCGCTTTGGCTAGCCTCTGCACCATCATTCCCGGCTACGAGCCGCCGACGGGTTCTCTCTCGACCACGGCGGCACTTGCGCTGTGCGTGTTTGTGGCCGTGCCGTTGTTCGGCATCGAGGAGCGGGGCATGGGCGGTTACCTCAAGTCCTACGTCGAGCCGACGTTCATCATGCTGCCGTTCAATATCATCAGCGAAATCTCCCGCACGCTAGCCCTGGCCGTCCGCCTGTTCGGCAACATGATGAGCGGTGCGATGATTATCGGTATCCTGCTGACGATTACGCCCTTCATCTTCCCGATCGTCATGACGGCGCTTGGTCTGCTCACCGGCATGGTGCAGGCCTACATCTTCAGCATCCTGGCGGCGGTCTACATCGCGGCCGCCACGCGAATCCGCAAGCCCAAGCTAGAACCCGATACAGAACATTGAAATGTGAACTACAACAACCCAAAGGAGATACCATGGACAGCATGACTATGATCGCGGTGGCATCCATTGTCATTGCCGGCATCACCACCGGTTTCGGCACGATGGGGCCGGCACTGGGCGAAGGGCGCGCGGTCTCGACGGCGCTGAGTTCACTAGCGCAGCAGCCTGATGCCTCGGCTACCATCACCCGGACCTTGTTTGTCGGTTTGGCGATGATCGAGTCCACGGCCATCTACTGTTTCGTGGTCTCGATGATTCTTATCTTCGCCAATCCGTTCTGGAATCACGTTATCGCTCAGGCCGGAGGAAAGTAAGCCATGCTCATCGACTGGTTCACTGTCAGTGCCCAGGTGGTCAACTTCCTCATCCTGGTGTGGTTGATGAAGCGATTTCTTTACAAGCCCATCCTTCACGCCATCGACGCGAGGGAGAGGCGGATTGCCGCGGAACTCGCGGACGCTGACGCGAAAAGGGCCGAAGCCCAAAAGGAGCGCGACGAGTTCCAGCGCAAGAACGAGGAGTTCGACGAACAGCGCGCCGCGCTCTTGAGTAGAGCGACGGACGAGGCGCAGGCCGAACGTTCTCGCCTCCTCGATGAAGCGCGCCAGGCGGCCGACACCCTGCGCGCCAAACGACAGGACGCGTTGCAACGCGAGCAACAGAACCTGAACGACGAAATCACCCGCCGAACCCGGGAGGAAGTGTATGCCATTGCGAGAAAGACGCTGACGGACCTTGCCGGGACAAGTCTGGAAGAACGCATGAGCGAGGTGTTCGCTCGCCGCTTGCGAGAGCTGAACAATGAGGCGAAAAAAGGTCTCGCCAAGACCCTGAAAACGTCGTCCGACCCGGTGCTCGTGCGCAGCGCCTTCAAGTTGCCGTCGGAGCAACGTGCGGCGATACAATCTGCGATCAACGAAACCTTCTCGGCTGACATCCACGTCCGATTCGAGACCGCGCCGGACGCGATCAGCGGCATCGAACTCATCGCAAACGGACGGAAGGTCGCCTGGAGCATTGCCGATTATCTCGTATCGCTGGAAACGAGCGTCGGCGAACTACTGAAAGCACAGTCCAACCCCCAAACCAAACCTGAAGCGAAGCACGAGTTCAAGGCAAAGTCCGGGACTATGCCTGCCGCTTCCGAGGAGGCCAAATGATCTCGCCGCCCGATTCCTTGCGAAGTGTCTTCGACCGCGCGTTCGGTGGCCTAAGCCAGGGGCGCGACACGTTCGCGCCGGAACTGACGCCGCACGAGGTGGGCACGATCACCAGCGTCTTCACGGGCATCGCTCGGGTCTGCGGCCTTCCCAGCGTGGGATTTGAGGAGTTAGTGAAGTTTCCCGGCGGTGTGTTCGGCATCGCATTCAACGTGGACGAGAACGAAATCGGCGTCGTGTTGCTCGGCGAATACTGGCATTTGCACGCAGGCGATGAAGTCGAGCGCACGGGCCGGGTCATGGATGTGGCCGTGGGCGACGAATTGCTGGGACGCGTCATCGACCCGCTCGGTCGGCCGCTCGACGGCAACGGGCCGGTGGTCTCCAACGAGCGCCTGCCCATCGAACGTCCCGCCCCGCCTGTCATGGACCGCGCGCCCGTCACCGTGCCGCTCCAGACCGGCTTGAAGGTCGTCGATGCGATGATTCCCATCGGACGCGGCCAGCGCGAATTGATTCTCGGAGATCGGCAGACAGGCAAGACCGCCATTGCGATCGACACCATCATCAATCAGCGAGGCAAGGACGTCCTGTGCGTCTATTGCGCCATTGGCCAGCGCGCTTCCGCCGTGGCGAAGGCCGTGGCGATCTTCCGCGAAAAGGAAGCGATGGATTATACCGTTGTCGTCGTGACCGAGGGCAACGACCCGCCAGGTCTCGCCTACATCGCCCCTTACGCCGCCACCAGCATCGCGGAGCATTTCATGGAACAAGGCCGCGATGTGCTGATCGTTTACGACGATCTCACCCATCACGCCCGCGCCTATCGCGAGCTTTCTCTCCTGCTGCGCCGACCACCCGGTCGGGAAGCCTTCCCCGGCGACATCTTCTATATCCACTCGCGCCTCTTGGAACGCGCCACGCACTTGCGCAAGGAACTCGGCGGCGGCTCGCTCACCGCCTTGCCTATCATCGAAACCGAGGCGCAGAACATTTCCGCCTACATTCCGACCAACCTGATCTCGATCACCGATGGGCAGATCTACCTCTCGCCGTCGCTGTTCGAATTGGGCGTGCTGCCCGCGGTCGATGTCGGCAAGTCCGTGTCGCGCGTGGGCGGCAAGGCGCAACGTGCAGCCTACCGCGAGGTGGCGGGCGATCTCAAGCTCGGCTACTCGCAGTTCGAGGAGCGCGAAACCTTTTCCCGCTTCGGCGCTCGGTTGGACGAAGAAGCCCACAAGATCATCGAGCATGGGCGGCGCATCCGCGCCTGCCTCAAGCAGCCGGAATTCGCCCCGGTGTCCGTGCCTGCCCAGATTGCCGTGCTGCTGGCGTTGACCGCGGAACTGTTCGACACGGTGCCGATGGACCAGATGATGGCCGCCGAGCAGGCCGTTCGTAAGGCGGCAGCGGAGATCCCGGCGAAGGTAGCGAAGCGATTGGATACCGCCGACAAATTGAGCGACGAGGATCGTGAAACGATTATTGAAATCGCCCGCAAAGCGCTAGCTCGCTTCCTGCCCAAGCCTGAACTCGAGGAGAAGTCATGAGCGATACCACGTCGAGCCTGCGCCGAAAAATCAACGGCGCCGGGGATCTCCAATCCGTCGTTCGGACCATGAAGGCCCTGGCCGCATCGAGCATCGGACAATATGAGCAGTCGGTGCGCGCCTTGGGTGACTACTATCGCACCGTGGAACTGGGGCTGGGCGTCTGTTTTCGGAGCACCATTTCAGCCGCACTGATGACTGGTGAGACAGGCCGAACGGGTGCGGGCGCGATTGGCGCGGTCGTGTTTGGTTCCGACCAGGGATTGGTGGGCCAGTTTAATGATGTAGTGGCCGATTATGCGGTCAAGACGCTGGCGACTCTGCCGGCCAAACCCGAGGTCTGGGCCGTCGGCGAGCGCGTTCATGCGCGCCTGGCAGACGCGGGCCTGCCGCCGGTGGGACTCTTCACCGTGCCGAACTCCGTCAAGGCCATTACCCCGCTCGTCGGGCAAATCCTCGTGGAAAGCGAGACGCGCCGCAGCCAGGGTGAGGTCGCCGAACTCCACCTCTTCTACAACCGACCCATGTCCGGGGCGGTTTATGCGCCAGTCAGTCAGCGACTGCTGCCGCTGGACGAAAACTGGCGACGCAAACTAGCCAAACTTCCCTGGCCGACAGAAAACCTGCCCGAGGTCATCGGCGGCTGCGCCGCGACCTTGCGGGCACTCATCCGCGAATATCTTTTCGTCTCACTTTTCCGGGCATGTGCCGAATCCCTCGCGAGCGAGAACGCGAGCCGCTTGGCGGCGATGCAACGCGCCGACCAAAACATCGACGCATTGCTAGAAGACCTCAATGGAACATTCCATCGTCTGCGCCAGAGCGGCATCGACGAGGAACTGTTCGACGTCATCTCCGGCTTCGAGGCGCTGAGCGTAGAGGAGAAATGATGCGTATTGGCATAGGTGCATACCATGGCGGGTTGATAAGATGAATGGCATGCTGCGCCGTGAACCGAATACAGGAGGATCGTGAATATAAGTTTTGATGCGGCAAGCACTTTTGTGTTAGATGTGGCATGTTCAATTCTGCAAGCGGCTGGAGGCCGCCGCTTGCAAAATCTTTCCGAAAGGAGTTTGGTATGTCGCACCAAGACAGGAAGTCGAAAACGAAAATTGTAGTCAATCACCAGTCCCTGGAGCAATCGGTCAACGTACTTTTTACCGCCAAAACGTTTTGACAGATCAAAGCACGCAAGGGCAGCAAATGGACGGCGCGCATGTTGGAGAATCGTAACTGGTAGAGTCGAGGCAACTTCTGATTTCTGGTCTACTTTCGCTAGCCTTCCGCCGGAGATAAAGATTATCGCTAGGCGCGATTATCGGCCCTGTAAGAAATCTTGTGTCAGCTAGCAAAGATAGCTATGCTATGCAACCTTTTTTAGCAAAGGAGTCTGACACATGGATAATGCGTTACAGA
>JAAYEH010000436.1 GCA_012728855.1 Rhodopirellula sp.
GCGTTCTGCTCGAAGCGAAACGTCCAGGTCACCGCCGGCCCCGGAATCGTCGCGTGCTGTAGCGAGGCGGTGAGCGTGGCCGTCGTGCCCTCGATGGTCGGGCCAGCCTTAATTTGCTTCAAAGCCATCGCCATGTTGTTCTGTTCCAGATACCGGGCCACTGCCGCTTTGAATGGCTCCGGGTCCGCTGTCGGGGACTCGGACTTGCCGCAGCCCTGAGACAGGCAGACGAACAGAGCAAGTGGCACGAACGCGCGGAGCAAGTGGTTCGGACTGGTCATGGCAATCACAGTTCTTTCCGGGCCTCAGTCGAGCGAGCATGTTGATGCGGAATTCGTCGGACAGAAACGAATGATTCTAGCACCCCACAGGCGGCGCAGACGAGCCCCGAAACGTCGCCTTGGCACCGGTTGTCGGTGATTGTGCTCTAGTCTTTCCCGGCCGATTTCCGCGATGCCGCACTTCTGTGTGACCAATCGTGTCACGCCTCTGGCGAATAATAGCTGTAGGAAGGGAAACGCTGCGAAAACGACTTGACCAACGTAACCGAAAGGACCCCGGCCATGACCGCTGCCTACGAGGAACTGATCCACCTGCTGGACGAGCGCGAAATCGGGTACGCGACCGGCGACGACCTGTCCGTTCGGACGGATCTGCGGGGTGGGGTCGCCACATACCGGATTGTGGCCCGTGTCGAGGCCGAGGCGGAACTGTTTCAGGTTTTCGGCTATTCGCCGCTGCGGGTTCCCGCAGGCTGCCGTCCGGCCGTCGCCGAGGCGGTCGCCCGGGCCAACTACGGCCTGCGGGTGGGCAAGTTCGAGCTGGATTGCGACGATGGCGACATGCGTTTTCAGGTCTCCCAAATCTTGACCGGCGACGCTGTGGGCGAGGAAGTCATCGACCGGATGATCGGCACGGCCATCAACATGCTGGATATGTACCTGCCCGCCTTCCTGTCGGTGATCTACGGCAACGAATTGCCCAAGGATGCGATCCGGTGCGTAGAAGCTGGTCGGGGCGGCGGGATGTCCGAAGGTGGCGAGGGTGCAACCCACGAGTGACGCAGGGAAAAAAATGGTGGCCGCAGCGACAGGATAGCCACAACGTCTCGCATGCCTTTCAATCCTTCACTGCCTTCGTTGGACATTGAAAGCTGAGAAGGGTCGGAAGTTCGTCATCCTGCGCAGGCGGGTATGACTCCGGGGTGAGTTCGTGAGCTTTTCGGTAATCCGCCCGGACGCTATCGTTCAGTTGCTTTCCGTTCTTTTCCCACCGGGCGCACGCCCGGAAGTAGTAGGCATCTTCGTCTTTGGGGTCCCACCGAATCGCCTCCGTGAGGCTACGGATGGCATTGTCGTAATCGCGTTTCTTGAGGTAACAGCGACCGAGATGCATGTGGGCCCAGCCATACTTTGGCATCAGCTTGAGCAACTCAGACAGATCCCTACTGGCGATTTCAAACTCATCCTTGTTCATCCATGCCAAGCTCCGGTAGGACAGAAGCAGACAACGCGTCGAGTCCTTCATCCGCCCACTTGCTCCCTGCTCCCGCTCGAACCTCTCGGATTTCTCGAACACGTCGTTTGCTCGCTTGATCACCTCGTCGTAGTCCTTGTCGGCTAACAACTTGTCCATGGTCGCACAGATCGCTTCGTTCAGGGTTGGCTTCGCTGATGGCTCTCCTGCGATGCATGCGAGACTGGTCGCCAATACAAGCACACAAGATACAAGTTCGATGCGGAATCCCCATCTTCGATTGAATCTCATTCGTACACTCCTTAAACCAATGACGTCAACAGTGCTAACGAAATGCCGTTCTGGAGTAGCAGATCACCGCCAAGTGGCCTTGGGTACGTGTTTCGTGATCTCCTCCCGCAGCTGCGGAAGTGACAACGAGTAGAAGACGCCCGACGCGCCCTCGTGACGCAATGTGTTGATGGCCAGGACGACGCCATTAGTCGAAGTTAGCGGCCCGCCCGAGTTTCCGGGATTGATGTCAGCGTTGTGCTGAATCCAGATCCGCCCTGCCGACTCCGTACTCATCCGACTGACGGTACCACTGGTCTGGACGAAGTCGAAGTCGCGTAGTTTGAGCTGTTCTTCAACTGACTTTCCGCTTACCGCGCGAAGGACGGTTTCGCGTAGTTCATCGTCGGACAGCGCTGCCTGCGCTGCAGCGGGAAAGCCGAGTGCGTATACCTGCTCACCTCTGTCGAGATCTTCTCGCGAACCGAGCGAGAAGAACGATCTCTGGCTTCGGGCGACCTTGAGTACTGCCAAGTCGAATTTGTCGCTGACGTGCTTGATCTCGGCGATTTGCTTTTCCTTGCCAAAGAACACCCAGACAGTGGGCTTGACGTCAAGCATCTTCTCTTCGCGGAGTTTTGTAAGAAGAAGTTCGGCGTGCAGTTTGTTCCACGTTTCTTCGACAACGTGCTTGTTCGTAATCAAGTCTCCCTCGGGGGACACAGCAAACGCGGTTCCGGACCCAATCTGTTCTTCTCCGGTCGTACCATCCGGGAAAGTCACTCGATAACCGCACACCACCAATCCCACCGCATCCGCAATCGTCGAATCGTCGTCGAGCGATCTGATCAATCCAGGCTTGCCGGGCAGAACATGACGTCCGATGGAGAGGAGGACCAAGGCAAGCAGGACGAACATGGTGGTTCCCGTCAATAGCTGCCCCCACGCAGCCGCGCCTTTGGGCAACAGTTTTTCGCGTGTCTGCGTAGCCTCGACCTGGAGTTCCTCCAGGGCCACCCTCGCCTGATCCCGAATCTCGCCAGACGCTTTCACTTCGTCCGGATAGTCTGCCCCGCTAGATTCACTGGATTCGGCCAACCTAATCAGGAGGCCCCGACGTTCCGCTTCCAGTTCCTTAGCGCGACCTTGCGCCGCTTTGACGCTCCTAATACGATCATCGATAGCGACGATCTGCTGCCGTAACGTCTCGTCGCCAAGTCCGCCAAGGCCGAGTCGTTCACCCAAGGCGACTTGGGCGGATATGAGCTCTTCCGCCGCACGCTTCCGGCGCGACGCCGCACGCCAGTGCGTAATTGTCCTGCGCAGTTGGGCTACAAACTCGCCGATGGACGCAAGGAACCAGCGCAAGACGCCCTTCAAAATCGCTACCGTTTTCGCTGTCGAACTGGACTCAGTGGACTTCATGTTCGGATACCTCAAAAACGCAGATCGGGTTACTCGTGTACGGTTGAATTGGCGGCGGGATTGCCAGTCAAGGCGAACCGCACCAGATTTCCGCAATCACTGCCGATTCCAGTCACTAGAAAATAACGCAGAGCCGCAACAGCAAATGCGTTGGCGACGCAGGAATACGCCTTTAACATGTTGGTGCATACAGAGTTGGTTCTCGGCTGGTCCTCGCCAAGTGCTTGGGCTGGTTGTATCTCGAAATTCAACGGGCGCAAACAAAAAGGCGTCGAACCAAGCCTGTTCTCCGGACCCCTGCAACAGGGCACCAACGAACAGTACCTGGCCGACGCCCCTTGCGGGGCGCGGCTCAAGCACTGCCTCGTTGGTACAAGAGCCCGAAGGCTCAGGGTTGCAGTTTCCGGAGAAGCAGTTCCTGACGCTCGCGCGTCATTCGGATTGTCGGTTGCCGACCTATTCGGCTGGCAACCGTTTATGTGTCAAGTCGTTGTTCTGGTCGTCGTCCTCCACGTGCTGGTGTTGTTTCGGAAGCGGATGCTCCCAGTCAGCTCATCAATCTAGCCAGCCGCCCAACCGTTTTCCATAGCCATAACACTTTTTGCAGCGTCTGCGTGCCGTCCAGGCGGACAAATTGCTGGGGCTTGGTTGAGTTTGACGGTCGAACAGCGGCTCAGGCGGCGATGAGTTCTGGTAACGACGTGGGTTCAAGCGTGGGTTGGTGGCGTTCCCCGCGGCAATCGCCGTTTGCAGGGCGTCGGAATACGCTGTTCCGCCGCACTTCACTTCTCCGAGCTCTTCCTCCCCTGCGGCGGCTCGATCGTGATGGACGGCAGCGGCTGGTCGATCGGCCGCCCAAACGTGTCAACCGGGCGGCGGAAACTGAACTGAAAGTCGGCCGGGCTTTTCCGATCTGCGGAAACCACAAACTTGAACAGGAACTCGTTCCAGCCGCTCGTGCCGCCGTGCGACAGGATTCCGCCGCCGAAATTCGCCAAGTTGTCGTCTGGGCTTCCCTCGGCTGGGGTGCGATTGATCCAGAGCTTGTACGCGCAAGAGGCACGGAAACGGACACTCACAGCCCGATGGCTGCCTGCGAACTTGGCCCAGCACACGGCGTAGTACACGCCGACTCGGCCAGCGGGTGGCGCCCGGCCGGCAGCATCAACCAGTACGACCTTCCCATCAGCCTCAGGCGGCGCCTCGAATCGTCGCCAGTGGAGTTGGCCTTCCGGCATGTCGAAGCGACGGTTCGCGTCGAACGGTTCCTTCTCGACAGCATGCTCCGCGTCGTACGCTTCGTCACGCGAATCGTACGGGAACGGCCCGATGACCCGCCAGATGTCGAACTTGTCGCTCTGACGCACGCCGGCGGGGAGCTGGGCGCTGTCCTGTTGCGGTGTCTGGGGCGGTGATGACGCCGGTACCACTGCCGGCGTCGGCGGTGCTATTGGTTTCGACGCGTCCGCTGGCTTCGGAGTCGTTTGGGCAAACTCGGCATCACGCTCGCGCCGCATGTCCGTAGTGTCTCGCCGGACTTCCTCGGCCAGCCGCCCAAGATCGGCGTTGAGACCTTCGATTATGTGCTCGTTCTCGACCGGATCGGGAATGTTCGGTACTGCGGCGACGCCGCGTCCGCCGTAGCGCTGGCCCAGGAAAGCCAACGCCGCAGCAAGCAAAAGGAATCCCGCGAGCAGCAGGCCCCCGCGAGCAAGCCGTGGAAGCCGTCGTAAGCTTTCGCGCCGGGATCGCGGGGGCCTCGTGAATTGCTCCAACGCCGCGGCGACGTCGGCAGCCGTCTGAAACCGTTCGGCGGGTGACTTGGCGGTCATTTGCCCCAGAATCATCACGAGGGCCTCGGGGATGTCACCGCGAATGGCGGTAATCGGCGGAATCGGCTTCTCCGCATGCGCCATCACTTTCTTGACGAAGGTGCCGTGATCAGGATCGGCGAATGGCGCCCGACCGGCCAACAGGAAGTACAGTGTGCAGCCGAGCGAGTAGATGTCTGACCGGGCGTCGGCACGCCCGGCATCCTGGCCCTGCTCCGGCGCGATGTAGTCGCCCGTGCCAAGTACCTGGCCGACCTCGGTCAGCTGCGGCGTTCCCGGCTGATCGCTCAACAGCCGTGCCAAACCCAAGTCCAAAACCCTGGTGGCTCCGCCCGCCGTGCGCATCAGGTTGGACGGCTTCACATCCCGATGGACCAGCCCGTTCTCGTGGGCGTAATGCAAGCCGATCGCCGCCTGCCGGACGGCTTCGCAGGCATCGGCAACTGTCAGCGGACCCGACGAGCGGACCAGCCGGGCCAGGTCGATCCCATCCAGGTACTCCATCACCAGGAAATGCTGTCCTTCGACTTCACCGGCATCGTGGGCACGGACCAGGTTGGGATGGTCCAATCGGCCAACGGCCTCCATTTCGCCCTGGAATCGGGCAACGGCTTGGGGGTCGCGTGTCCGTCCCGCACGCAGCAGCTTCACGGCCACCGTTCGTTTAAGGTGAGTATGGTGGGCCTTGTACACGATGCCCATGCCACCCTGGCCGATGCACTCCAGCAGCTGATACTGCCCGAAGGTTCTGGGCAGGCCATCGTCATGCACAGGCAGTTGTGCCGTGACACCGGCAGCCGGACCGTGAGACTGCGTCCGCCAAAGCTCGTGGCCGAGCGTCTCCGCCCGCAGCAGTCGCCGTTCCAGCTCCGGGCTTGGTTGATCCGAGAAGGACGACAAGTCCTTCTTCAGGTCGCCAACTACCGAGTCTTCCAGACCATCCAAGTTCTGTAGCACCGCGTTGCAGGTGGGGCAGCTCTCGACCTCCCTGGCGATCCGCTCCAACTCGGCGTCCGGCAGCTTGCCCAGCGCGAAGTCCGCCAGCACCTGGCGGGAGAAACAGACCTCGTGGCTAAAGTTCAGCTGGCGTGTCATCCTGTGAGTCTGCCTATTTCGCGTTCGGTACTACAGATAACTTGGGCGTGAGATAGTTGTCCGTTCACGAGAAATAACGCAGGACCGCAACACGACTTTTCCGGAGCCATTCTTACCGCCATGCTAACCGACCACCGATTTGCAGATTCCGATCATTCGTCGGGCCTTACGGCTCGATATCGCCCAGTTCCTCCCGCAAACGCCGCAGGACTCGTGATTTGGCGAGCCGGACAGCCGAAGGGGAAACGCCTAAGTCCGTGGCCACTTCGGCAGTCGCCCCGCCGTCCACCGTCACCCGCCAAAACATGTCCCAGGTTCTGGGCTCAAAGTCGGCCCGGATCAATTCCAGGGCTCGAAGCCGGAGGGCACGGATCTGGTCCGCTTCACCGGATTCGTCGCTTTCGGCCCAGTCCGGGTCTTCGATGCGCAGAAGTCGCCCGTGATGGTCGCTGCCCCCGGCCGCCTGCGGGTTTCTCGCCGCACGGCGAAAGAAGTCGATCGCCCGACTGCGAACGATTGTCCGCAGCCAGCCACGGAACGTATCGGTGGGACGATCCTTGCGAAAGTCAGCGATTCCCCGGGCCACGGTCGTGAAAACCTCTTGGAACACGTCTTCGGCGTCCGGGTCTCGCAGGCCGGTTCGCGCAATCCAGAAGCTCACCAACGGGCCGTACAGGCGAACCAACTGCCGCCAAGCATCCGGTTCATGCTGACGCACACGCCGGATCAGGCTGGAGGAGGTGGAGCCGATGGATGAACCGCTGAGAAGGACCATGATGCGTATCGCCTGCGTGGACCAAGCCTGCAACAGAACCTTGCGAAACCGAAGGCTTTCAGGATAGTGAGCGGCTGACCGCTGGAAAAGGACCTGTCAGGCCGCCGCGGCGTAGGGTATCGCGTCGACGGCTGTAATGGCGCTCGCCAGACACAGTCGGCCCCCCGTTTCGGCTTCTGCAGTAAGTTGAATCCACATTCAACTCCGAACGACGCACCAATCTCAAACTGTATTCGACTTCGGCCTGATGGCCTTTGAAACGGGCTGACCCCTGTCCTACTGCCTGCCATCGGGACGCGGCTGCGAATCACTCCGGCGCTCTCGCACCGGCAGGTTCATCACGTGGACGAACCTCCCGGCGAACAGGTAGAGCCGGTCGCCCTCCCGCCAGGGGCTGACCAGCCCGTCGCCCATCTGCCAATGCGCGTGTCCACGAAGGTCGCGCACCACGATGCGGAAATCCCGCGTGCGGCCATAGATGGTTTTCTGGTCTGCGTCGTATGACTGGCTTCCTTGTCATTCGGACGCCTTCCTTGATTTATCCGGGGCGAAGTCCGGGTAAACCGGGCGCCACGTGCCGGGCTTTCCGGACTCGACACAGGACCAGCCGAACGGTTCCTGATCGCCGGGCGTGGTGGCCTTGACGAATCCGCCGGGGGTCCACCGCCCTTCGGCGTTGCGGTACCAGATGAATGCCCCGCGATGCCAGTGGCCGCTTTTGGGTTGGGCATCGGCCACGACGCGGTTAGCCTGGTAGGGTCGCATCGGCTCCGGCAGTTCCCGGTTGGCATCAAACACTTCGACGTTCTCCTCGCCGATGAGAAACCGCAGACAGGCCCGACGCTGTTCGGCGTTGTCAAAGTAGGTCTCCAGGTCCAGCTTGTCGCTCAAGCGGACGACCGGCAAGTCGCACAGGCCCCGGCAATTCCGCACGACAATCTGGTTGGGCACCTGCTCGCAGAAGATCGCAGCCTTGCGTTTGGGATTTCCCAGGGCGTAGATATCGCACGAATCCAGGACGATGCCAGGACCGACAACCGGGTAGGTGTACACGTAGGGGGCGAAGTTGACCACGGCGGTGAAACCTGCATCCTCGCCGCCGAAACGGAAGTTCCTGGCAGTCAGCGTGCCGTGATTGTCGATCCAGCGTTGGTCGTTCTCCGCCTTGACCGCCGGCACGCCGCAGATATTTGCCAACGTCAGGACTCCGTGATTCTCGATCACGGCCCGATCCTTCATCTCCTTGGCACTGGAGATCCAGCAGTCGGTGACCGAAGTCAGATCGCACCAGTTGACCAGGGCTTGGTCGCAGTTGTAGAAGACGCCGTCGCGCACGCTGACTTGCGTCGAGTTCGATCCTTGTCGGAGCCGGATGGCCGTGCCGCGTGCGTTGTAGAAGGCACATTTGTCGACCGTGATGCGGCCGGTGTCCACGTTGGGGTTGCCGATGTGCAGTTGGTGTTGGCCCCCGACCAACGTCAAGCCGGAGACCTGAAGCCGCCAAGCAAACGTGCTGGAGAAGACGTCTTTCTCGGCATTCTTCTGCTCGACAATGGCTGTCCCCTCACCGGAGACGTTTGCTTTCAGGTCGATCGTTTCGGTGATCAGGTACTTCCCGGCCGGGATGAAGACGGTCGGGATCGAGATGAAGTAGGCGCTGCCCGGTGGTTGTTCGCTCCAGGTCTTCTTGGCCGCCGCATCGAAGGCCGCTTGGATGGCCTTGGTGTCGTCCGCCCGTCCATCGCCCTGGGCCCCGAAATCCTTGACATTGAAGCTGGTAGACGGGGTGTCCGGCGGCGCGGCAAGGGCAGTGGCTGACAACAAACCCAGCAGAAGAATCACGTGTTGTCGCTTCCTCATTCGGTGCTCCCGTTGCCTTGTTTGGATTCCTGTTGCCGATTGCACGGTTGTTGGGGGCCAAGCAGAGACAGGCTACCAGCCGGCAACGATTGCCCCGCCCTCAGCCTCGCTCCAGTGTCACGCGCACAACCCACACGGAGTTCGTTTCCGGCGAATCGGCCGCGATGGCCTTCCATCCGTTGGGAATCCGGTCGTAGATGCACAGCAGGTGGACATCGTCCAAGGCAACGACTTCGGTATACGACGACGTGTTGCCCGGCCCGCTAATGGGTTCATCCGGCCGATGCGTGTTGTGATTCGCCAGGAGATCCACGCGCTGCCAGGTGGCGGCCGTGCCATCCGCGTTCAACCACAGGAACAGACCGGGGCGACCACCGGACAAGGCCACGAAACCATCGGGCAGCGCTGCCAGGCTGGGCTGCACC
>JAAYEH010000437.1 GCA_012728855.1 Rhodopirellula sp.
CGCCGGCCCCATCCTCGAGATCTCCACGGACTACTTCTACTTGGAAGAAGGAACCCCTTTCTTCTTTCCAAGTAGTGACGCACTTTTGCTGAGCAAAGCCGGGGCAATTCAGCTGAGCGACAAAGGACTAGGCACCTGCGTCTCGTCAATCCGCATCAGCGGCAGAAAACGTCCCTCGGCGATTCGTTGCAGACGGCTTTCGGTCTGGCGCATCAGATGGATTTCCGCTTCCCCAAACGATGCCAATTCGAGTTCGCATCGGTTGCAGTCGAGAACGCACGCGGCCAGACTGGCCAGGAAGTTCCACTGATTGTCATCTCGCACCAGAGCGAGAACCTCGGGCAGCGCGTCGACGAGGTCTGCCTCCTTCTGCAGTGCAGCTCGCAAGTAAGCTCGAAATGTATGGGCCGCGCCGGCACTGTCGACGGAATCATGAACTTTGGCTGCGAGCAGGGCAAACTTGCCGGTGTCCGTTGGAAGCACGTCACTGAAGGCTTGTGACGCGCGCCGTCCATCGCGCCACCACAGATTGACCTTGCACCGGAAGCAATGCGTTTCAAATCCGGGGATGTCCGGAATCTCAGCACCGCGACTCAGCTCGTGGGCTAACAATAGGGACCTCACGAGGTCAAGCTCGGAATGTTGGTCTTGGACACGAGTTCGATGTTCGGCTGGTCCATTCACTGATCACTTCGCTTTCCCAACATGTCTCTTGTAACATAGATATCCTGCCCGCTTCGATGAGCTTTCCACCAGATCAATGCAGCCTGTCGAGCGATCCCGACCTCCTCTTCGGACCCGACAAGACGCCCCACACAATCGTAAGAGCAGACGAGCATTTGGTCCCGGCGGATGACAGTCGGCGTACCGCCCAAGGCCATGACCTGCTCAGCGGCCCCTTGCATTTTTTTTCTTACTTCACGGAGTGTGTTGGAAAACCGTTCAGAAAGCGCCGCGTTCACCACGTATCCGTTGCCGAAGCTAATCGATCGATTGCACCCAGGATTTGCGCAAGGATACGCGAACTCTTCTCTGAGATTCTCGGCCCCTTTGCTGCTCCCCCGGACATTGGATCTTGCGCGGGAGGGTGCGTTTGAGGCTTGCGTCTCCTGCGGTTCATTTCCGTCCACCATCCGTCCGCCCGACCAGCCGAACCGGGAGGTTGCGATCTTCCACAATTCCGGCGTCAAGGCCGGGCCGGCCAGGACCGCATAGTAACGAAGGACGTCACGATTACCCAACTTGCAGCAGGCCTTGTAGCATCCCAGGAAGAGATCTGCATCGCACACCAGTTTTCGGGTCTGCTGAGACCTGCGGATGCAAGGCAGCTTCAACAGAGCGTTCTCGGCCAAAGATTGCTTTGCAAAATCGAATCGCAGGAAGGGGGCGTCGGGAGGTAAGCTTGCCAGGTAGAGCTGTGCTCGATCGGCGTCCTCGCAGCATACTCCTAGTTCGACCCGCTGCGTGTCGTCGAGGTTGGGTGAGACAAGGGGCGATGGTCGGATCGGCGTCGATGACGGAACGCTTCGTGTGGCAACGGGGGCATGTGGAGAAGAAGGGCCGGCTTGTTTGCTATCTTTCGGCTTCAAAACGAGAAATGTGTCGTTGGCCGCCATGAATAAGGTCTGTTCCAGCGGGATACCACGCAGGATTGCGGGCAGGTGCTTCCTTGCCTCGGCTACACCCGCGGCATGAAGTTCGTCCCCCGAATAGCTGTCTCTCCCTTTCTCCCAGATTGCCTTACCGCAGATAACCACCGCGGAGCGGTCGATGGTGCCGCTCTCCATCATGGCATCGATATTCGACTTACCAACTTCGTGTTTCAGCGGACAGACGACGACCCATGGCCGAGTTTCGCGTTGCGATTGCGCTAACGCAGCCAGAAACAGCGCTTCCAGCGGCGCAAAAAAAGGTGCAATCACAGCGAAAGCCACTAGGAACCAGACTCCAACCCGCCAATGCAAGACCGCGGCTAACATCCCGATCAACAGCGCGTTCAGGAACCAGATGCCCAACCAGGCCAACGGAACGGCCGGAAGCTGGGGAATCAGCCCTGTATCCCCAGCCGCAGGAGTCAATCCATCCGAGTTGACCAGCAGTTTGACTACTGCCCCTACAGTTGCCAGGGAAGTCACTAACGTGCTCGCTTTCAACGCCAGGATCAACTTGAAACGTGGGAGCAGCGAAAGCACCTCTGTCTCCCCCAGACAAGGCAGGAGAAGGGCAGAAACGGCCGGAAACGCAAGCCCGATAAAGAACCAGCGCAATGCGAATCGCCCAAGCAACACGGCTAACAGGGCATTCAGTACGCCGCAGCCGACCCAGGCTGCGAGCAGGTAACCGGCCAGCGGAAACGAGAACCAAGCGTCGAGCGGAGCGACAGTAAGTTTCTGCCTGACTAGCTCGAACCATTGCGAGGGCGAGTTAGTTTGGGACCCTGGTGATCGGTGTGCCTGGGCATGTTCGTCATCGGGTGCCTTCGCTCCCGCACTCGCATCGACGCCAGGACCCCCTCCAGAGACTTCAACCGGGGGTTGCGGCTCTTGGTCCCGCTTCTGTCTCTGCGACAGGATCTGCAGGACATACCGCTGGTCACCGTCTGACAATCGGTCCATGGGGATTTGCGCCTGCGAGCCGTCAGATCGCTGGACGAGGACAGCCTTCTCTCTAAGTTCGACAAATGTGGCCTCGACTTGACGCTGCGTGACGCGGTCGGTCCAAAGCCGCGGGCCGGTCGCGGATGCATCCTCCGGGAACGCCTCCGCCGTCTCTGGGCTGTCGTTATCCGGCAACTGTAGCTGAGTTAGCAGCGAATCGATGAACTTGCGGTCCGCGTCGCTCAGCAGTTTGAGGGGTAGCTTTGCCTCGGTTCCGTCCTGCTTGCGAAGCGTGACGAAGCCGTCCTCGCACGCGACGAATTCCGCCTCCACTCGGTGCTGTCCGGACGCATCGGTCCAGGTCCGGATTTCCGCCTGGGCGGGGACGTTCAGCGCGCAGGCGATCAACCAAAGGCGGGCGATCTGGAAATGCATTGGAATCCCTTTTCGTCGTATTCGCGGTTCTTGAGAGCGTGTAACAAGCCCAGGAACAACGTCGATGCCATACGTTGGCGGTCGTCACTCCCAGGCTCGTCCGGTCAGATTGCGGTAGGCTTCCTCCATCTGCGACCGGAACTCGCGTTTCTTCACGAGCTTCAGCGCCTGTTCCAGGCAGAACTCGGCTTCGGGGCAGGGACGGCCTTGAAAAAACGGTGCGTCAGGCTTCTTGTGATGCAGGCACCAGACGACGGCGCCCAGGTGTCGCCACACCCAAGCTTTCGCGTCTTCCGCCGTTTCACAGCGTCCGAACAGGCCCACTTCCAATTCAGGCAGCGTCTTGACCATCTGAGACGCCCACTGGAGATGCTGCTCGGTTTGTTTCCGATCGCAGACGATGGTCCTCAGGTTGTCGGTTACGAGGAGAATCTGGCCGAGGGGGTCCTTTCGATCGATGACCGGGCCGTTGGCCCAAGCTGCGGTCGGATCTCGGTGTATTCCCAGGATGCGGTCCGCCCCCTCGCGGCACTGCTCGGCCAGCTTCACGTCTTCCCAGGTGTTGGATCGGGCCAGTTCGGCCGCCGCCTGCCGCAGTTGCGTTACGGCGCGCTGGAACTTCATCTGCACGAGCAGACTGACAAGTGTTCTGCAGCCCTCGTAGTTAAACCCGGTATTGTGTCGATTTACGGCGTTTGGATGGCGACGAGTCACGAACGCAAGAAAGGCGTCGAACACAGGGCCGCCCGCCTCGGCTTTCCGCTCAACCAACTCCCGGAGTTCGTCATCGTGGCGTGCCAAAGACGCAGGTTGCGTGACGGTCATGATCAGCGATTCGATCGATCGTTTGCCGCTCGGGTTGGCCGCGCCGCCCGCATGTTTCACTGGCGTGAGTGGCGTCGGCCCGGGCGACGGGCGTGGCTGTGGTGGGGTTGGCTTAGGTTGGATGGGCGTCGGAGGTGACGGTCGGAGAGCGGGCTGCGGCTGCACCGCCTGAGGTTGAGCGTTCAGGTTCGCCAATTGAAGTATCAACTCGGCATTCGGCCCCGACAACGGGCCCTGTCCCGCGTTTTTCAGAACGTCTCCAGGGGCGACCACGAGGATCAACGTTAGCTTTTTCCCAATATTCAATTGCGGTCGCAATTGGGTACTTTGGTAGTTTGCGGGGAGTTTGACCAGCGTCTTTGCGATACCCTCGATGGCAAGTGGCAGCAATTCGCTCGAGACCTGACCGGCCTTTCCAAGCCTCTCTCCCCAGAAGACCTGGGCCGCCCGGTCTAGGTGGCCGGCCGCTTTCATGTCATTGATCTGATCGTCGTCTGAGTTTTCCGATGCCTGAAATGCCATCGCCCAGGGCGTGGAGCCGCGTTTCGATCGGCACAACGCGGCGAACAGCAAGCTGCCGATGAAAGGAATGATGGCCGCCATGAAATTCCCCGAACCAATCGGTGGGGAAAGCAGCGACCCCAGCGTCTTCGCAAGCACCCAATTCAACACCAATAGGCCGGGCAGGCCGAAAAGGAATGCCAGGTGAATCGAAGAGAGCCTGTCGTACAGTGCGACGGTCGTGAAATCGTCGAGGCTCCATACGAAGTAGCCAAGCATTGCTAATCCCGAAAGGCTCGTGACGATCACGGCCAGACGCAGTGCGAAAATCGGTCGGGTGCGCGGATGCGGAGGCAGGGTCGCATCCCCCTTAGCCAGCAGGGGGAATTGCCCAATACCTGGCAAGACTAAGCCGACAACGAACCAACCGATGACCGAGCGCCCGAACAGCATCGCGATCAGGCTCGTTGCGACGGCACAGCCCAGCCAGACGCCGATGGTGAAGCCGAGTCGCGGCCATTCAAACCAAGAGGGTAACGAATCCATGAGATTCCGCTGCATTACCGCCCCACACAAATCCAATAGAGAATATCGTCTCCCGTCTGGAATTCGCGCCGGACTCGCATCGTCAGCGTCTACGATAGCGCCCTCGGCCGTTGCGCCGCCTGGCGTAGTCAACTCAGTGCTTGTGCCCTGACCTTGGCCATCGCTTGCGCCGTCTGGTTTCACCGCCTCCTGACCTTCCCAGGCGATCTCCCAGACATACTGTTGATCCGCCTCACTCAGCCGATCCAGTGGGATTCGCGCCCGCCGCCCATCCGGTCGCTCAACCAACACGCAATCCTCAAGGAGTTCGACAAAGCTTGCCTCGACCTGTTGCCGCGTCACACGATCCGTCCAAAGTCGAGAACCGATGGTGGAGGCTTCGCCAGGCTGATCACGATCGAGGTCTTGCGTGTCCATTTTCTCGCCCGCATTATGCGTTTCACGTTTTTGCAGGATTGTCCGAACGTGTTCTTGATCGGGCGCGCTTAGCTTCTCGATCGGTACTGCGATCTCCGCTCCGTCCGCCTTGCGCAGCCTGACCGCGCCATCCTCTACCCCGACAAACTCGGCTTCTACTTGAAACCGGCCGGACGTATCCGTCCAAGTCCGACTGTCTGCATGGCAAAGCGACGTGATTATTAGGGAAACTACGAAGGCGATACGAATGGGTTGAATCATGACTATTCTCAACGAGTGCGTTGCATTTGGGCTCGTTCAGGTTACCGAGAATGAATTCGGCTCAAATCTGTCGATCAGCCGGAGCAAATGGTCGCGAAGCCAGCCGACGGGAGGAAGCACAAGCGGCGCCTGCTCGTGACTCGACACGATACTGCTACCGCGAAATCCCCAGCGGATCTCCGTGTAGGTCGTTACCTCCCAATGAGGCCCCACGTCGCCTCCCTGCCAATTGTCATGTTGAAGCAGAAACCTGCCATTGACTTTGTCAAAACCGAGCACGTAATACGTCCCCTCGAATTCGTCCGGGGCGTCAAACGTTCCCGGATCGGGTTTGACAAGCTTCCATTCGTAGTCCTCGATCGGCGACTCGGCAACCGGCTTCTCGCGCACCGACCATTTCCGGCGGATCTGCGGTACAAGACCTCGATGTCCGCACGCCGCCTTAACCTCGGCATCAATGTATGCCATCCAGTCTTTATCTTCTTTGTGCATAGTCATGCCAAGCCCCACATCGGTCGCTCTGATCGCGGCGACTGTCCGTTTCTATGACGAAACCTCAGACTCGTGTTTCCATTTTCGGAAGTGGCGGTAGTCCGCTCCAATTCGCGGCCATTTCTTCGAGTTGTTGTTTGACGCCCTCGGGACGGAGCCAGCCGAAGCCTCGATACTGCAACACTTCCATGAGTTGCTTGAAGTCGTTTTGCGTCCAGCAAGGTGGTTTACACTCTTGGGCCCCCGTATTCATGGGGTTTCGCAACGTAAGAAAGTTCTCAAGATATGGACGAGCACCTTCGTCCCAATCGACGGAGGCCGGGAACTCGTAGTCCCAAACGAACTCCCACAGTCGAAGATTTTCACCGCCGGAGATCGCTCGGCGGCCATCGGAGGCAAAAGCCACGGAACGAATGCCCTCGGCATGTCCTTCAAAGCTCCGCACACATTCTCCAGTGTCGAGGTTCCACAAACGCAGCATTTTGTCGAGTCCTCCGGTTAGGGCCATTCGTCCATCTGGGGATAGGGTCATGGCATTGAGATAGACTGTATCGCGACCTGCTTCAATAGTGCGTAAGCAGCGTCCGCTGGAGGCGTCCCAAACGGTGATGATTTGTGAAAACAGTACTTCTCCGGAACTTGCTGAGACTACCCGCCGGCCATCGGGGGAAAAGGCCACGCATGTCACCGGGCGGTCGAATCCACCAAAGGTCCGCAAGCACCTGCCTGAATCAGCCTCCCACAGACGTAGGGTAGACGTCGAATCCTTATTGGCATAATCGCGTTCGGCTCCCGATAGAACCAAGCGACCGTCCGGCGAGTAAGCTACCGAGTAGATGCAGCCGGAACAAGGTTCGGATGTCCAGGTACAACGTCCGTTCGAGATTTCGAAACTCTGAACGATTGCCCCCGAACTCAAGAGGGCAGAACACCCGTCCGGAGAAAACGTCACCGCATGTACAGCGGCGGCGCTATGTTCGAATTCCTTCAGGACGCGCAAGCATTCCCCGCTTGCGACATCCCAAAGACGTGATGTGTTGCCATACCCGCCAGAGAGAGCCAGCTTCCCATCAGGAGAAAACGCCACGCACACCGCTGCTCGTTCATGTCCGTCAAACAACCGCGAACACTGGCCTGATGAGATGTCCCAAAGGCGCAATGGGAAGGAGCTAGTTCCTTCCGCTTCGGCTGATAAAGCGAAGCGACCGTCTGGCGAGAAGGCCAAGGAATTGCACGCCCGATGATATTTCGAATGTCGGCGAAGAGTGCGAAGTTGCCAGGCATCCTTCAGTGCGATGACGCGCCCGAAGCGGCCGATGCGGGTTCGAAGGTCGAGCAATTCCTGTGCACGCTGAAACCCGGGGTGGGACATCGCCTCGCAAAGCTGGCGATACGCTTGTTCCGGTTTCTCTGATTCAAGGGCGACCTCAGCGGCTGTTTTCTTCTGCGCTACCACCTGGCTTCGCTGCGCAATCGCAAAGTAAGATTCCGGCTGACAGAGAGCAAACGGTTGTGGCTGTGGGATGCCCGCTGCCCCGGTCAATCGAAGCGTATCGCCGGAATTCCTTGAACCTGCCCAGCGGATGAGCCGCCCGTGAGGAGAGAACGAGACCGAACGAAGGCTTTTCTCCTCCGAGTCATAGAAGGTCCGAAGGCACCGCCCGCTGGAGACGTCCCACAACCGAAGCGTCGTTCCTCCAGAGGCAGCCAACCGGCCATCTGGTGAAAAGGCCACGGAGTTGACAGAACCTGTGTTTCCTTCCAGTACCCTCACGCATCTTCCGCTGAGGACATCCCAAACACGAAGCGTACGGTCTTCACTGCCCGACAGGACGATCTGTCCGTCCGAGGAGAATGCGAGAGAAGTAATTGGCTGGGTATGGCCTTCAAGTGGCGATCTGCAGCAGCGACTAGAGCTACCTCTGATGTGCCCGTCCAAGATCTCCCTGATGTGAAGAAGACCTCCGGCCCCTCCCGCGCTTTGTCCCGCTTCTGCCCAGACGACTAACCGGCCGTCACGTGAAAGGACAGCGGAATGAATGGGGTTATAGCCTTCGTGGAGCGTGCTCTGGTGCCCGGTAGACAGGTTCCAGAGACGGAGCGTGCTGTCCCAACTCGCTGAGAGCGCCGTCTTGCCGTCGGGGGAAAAACTCACAGACACGACGGGTCGCTGATGCCCTTCGAAGGTCCTCAGACAATCCCCAGTGGAAAGATCCCACAACCGCACTGCGTAATTCCCGCGTCCGCTGCCCTTTTCCCCGGGGCCGGAGAGCGCTAAGCGGTTGTCCGCAGAGAGAGCCACTGAAAGGACCCCCTCGGTCAGACCCTGGAACCTCCGCAGACACGTCGCCGTGTCCCCGGTGATATCCCATAGTTGCAGTGTTTCGTCTTTGGCATACTGATCGAAACCGCCTGCCCCCACAAGAGCTAGATGGGAGTCGGAAGAGAACTCGACGCACGTGATGGGCATACAGGGCTTTGTTGCAGTTGCAGGATTGATGCGCACGCGGCGTTCTACATTCGAGGGTGATTGTTCTACGTGCCGCAATGCGGTGGTGACTTCGGGCCGGTCGAACGCAAGCCGTCGGCACTCTTCCAAGAGCGATCTGGATTCTCTAAGGTCCCCTCGCTCGAAGTGAACGAGGGCCAAGAGATATTCGTCGATCCAATCCTCGGCATGAGACTGACGCACCTCGTTAAGTCGGCGTATGAAGACGTCATCCGTGATCTGTCCCGAACGCCATTGCAACAGGCCGCGGTTGTAGCTTGCCTGAGGATGGTGAACGTCCAGCTGAAGCGCCTTGTCCATAAGCGCCTCAGCATCAGCAGGCCTCTCCAAGTCGAGGAGCGAGATCGCTCGATTGTTCAATCCATCAGCCAACAACGCCGTTGAGTTCGGCTCGGGACGAGTGTACTCGCGTCCGATGACCCGCTTGAATGTGCTGCACAGTGCGCTGTACAGGTCGCCCATGTTCGCCGGTCGATCTTCAAGGGTGCCGCGTAGACATTGGTGCAGTAATTCAGCCACTGGTTCAGGCATATCCGGCTGAGATTCGTCACCTGGGCCCGCTTCGAGATAGGCTTCTAAGGCTTCGGCAGCGGCGGCTCCGCTCATCCAAGTGACCTCGCCAACAAACATTTCCAGGACGGACACGGCCCACGACCAGATGTCGGTCCGCCGGGTCAGCTGTCTCCCTTCGAGTTGCTCAGGAGATGCGTACTCTTTCGTGCAAAGGCCAGAGCCTTGTACCACGAGCGTCTGTCCACGTTGCTCTGACGGCTGCAATCGCTCGGCGGGGGCGCGCGCCTTGGCCAGACCGAAATCGGTCACCTTGGCGATGCCGGAATCGGTCATCATCACGTTGGCCGGTTTGACGTCCTGGTGAATCAATCCCTGCTCATGGGCGTAGTGCAATCCCCAGGCAAATTGGATCGCGATATCTAGGATTCGTTCGAGCGCCTTGTCCGGCCCCCCTTCATACAACCTGCCGCTTCTGATCCACTCTTCTAAGTCGCTCCCTTCCACGTATTCGGCAAACACGCGGGGGATACCGCCGAGCGTGCGGACGTAGAAGCAGCTGACCGTATGAGGGTGCAGACCGAGGTTGACCCAGGTTTCGCACTCGGCAACGAAGTTCTTCTTGTGCTCCTCGGTCTGAAAATAGTGCGGCTGGGGCGATTTGACGGCAAGATCGAGATTCCAACCTTTGTGATGAGCCCGATACACGGTTCCCATGCCGCCCTGGCCGAGCACTCCCTTGACTTCGTACAGACCGAGGATCACGTCGCCCTCGTGCCACACGGCTGGTACGTCCGCTTCAGCGTCTGCGGATGCCCGGGGCGTACCGGCGTCGTCGCGGGCTCCGGCTGCTGACGCCTCGGATCGCGTCTCGATGGGGAGCGGTCTCTCCAGTTTCAGCGGCGAGGTGACAGCGGGTGCTCGCTCTTCCAGCGGCCGGGTGGCAAACGGGTGATCCTTTTCTGGCGATGGAGCGTCAGGCGGTAGAGCCGCCGTCGGGAAGACCGGCAAAGGTACGGCCACGGCAGCCTCATTGGCCGTTTCAAGGATCGCGGGCGAGGATTCTGCTGCTCGATCGTCGGCGTCGAGGAAGGCCAGTTGTGAGGCGTCACGTATCGGCAGTTCCGGGCGACAGACGGCCATGGGCTGGCGTTCGCCCGCGTACAGTGCTGTCGTGAAAAGCGCTCCGTAGCGGGCGCTGACGAACAGGCGGCGATTGTCCGAGGATACGGCGGCCGAAGTCACCTCGCCGAACTGTTGTTCCAGCACCTGGCGGCACCGCCCCGTCTTGAGAGACCAAATACGGATCGTCCCGTCGCGACTGCCGGAAAGTGCAAAACGGCCTTCGTAGAGGATGGCCACGGAGGTCACGGCACCCGTGTGCCCATCGATCGTCAAGACACACTTGCCGGTCGACAGATCCCATAGCCGGAGCGTTCCGTCGTCGCTGCCCGACAGAGCCTGCTGGCCATCGGGCAATACGGCGAGCGAAGTCACGATACCGGTATGGCCTCGAAACACTCGCAGACATTTGCCGCTTTCCACCTTCCACAAACGCAGCGTCTTGTCGACGCCTCCGGATAGCAGGTGCCCACCATCTGGCAGGAACCCAACCGAGGCAACCCCGCTCTCATGGCCCTGGAAGGTCTGAAGGTACTGCCCTTGCGGTGATAGTTCCCACAGGCGAAGCGTGCCGTCGCCCCGTCCAGCAATCGCAGTTCGGGCATCCGGAGCGAAGGCGACACTTCCGACGGCGCGGCCGTTCTGAAACGTCCGCAAGCACTCGCCCGTCTCCAGATCCCACCAGCGGACCGTGGTGTCCTCGCCACCATGACCGGAGAGCCCCCACTGCCCATTGAACGAGACGGCCACTGCGTTCGCTTGGGGATCTTGATGCGCCGTTTGCTCTTCGAGCGTTTGCCGGCATTGGCCCGTTGCGAGATCCCAGACATGAATCTTATTGTCCCGCGAGGCGCTCAGCCCGAGGCGGCCATCCGGGGAGATCGCGACAGACCGGATCCGGTCAGGGTGCTTCTGCCACTTTCTCATTTCCGCATTGGGCTTTTCGACTGCGGCAAGGGCCCGGTCCAAAGCG
The DNA here is from genome assembly GCA_012728855.1 of Rhodopirellula sp. Classification (GTDB taxonomy): domain Bacteria; phylum Planctomycetota; class Planctomycetia; order Pirellulales; family Thermoguttaceae; genus JABWBD01. The sequence continues at coordinate 11,189 of JAAYEH010000437.1, forward strand.
ATCTGGACCACTCCGCCATCCTCCGGTGCGTTCCGCTTGGCTTCCTCAAGGAATCTCACCGCAGAAAATGCGTCTCCGATTTCCAGATTCGCCAGTCCCAGGAAGTAGTCGTCTTCCCAGGAAGGCCCTTGCGCATCCCGGACACGCTCCAGCTTCCGAATCAGCTGCTCGCCGTCCTGTTGCTTGGAACGCCACAAGACCAACCCCTGGTTGTAGGCGGTCTGCCGGTGATGCGGCTGTTGTTGCAGTGCCTTTTCCCAGAGGGAACAGGCCTGCTCCTGTCGTCCCTGGTCCAAGAAAATCAGGGCCCGATTGTTCAGCGTGTCGACGTGCAACTTGCTCGCTTGAGGTTCCCTCCGCGAGTAGCCTTGGCCGAATTGGACTTCGTAGATGGCGGTAAGTCTGTCGAGCACGGCAGCCATGCTCTCCGGACGTTTGGCAGGTTCGTTCTCAAGGCACTGACGCAGCAAGACGGCGATTGCCTCGGACATTTCGGGTCGCGAACGATTGCCTCGGCAGAGATCCGAATACGCGTCCAACGCTTGTTGTGCCGTCTGGTACAAGGACCGGGCCTCGTGGCCCGTGAACATCTCCACGACCAAGGCGGCCCAACTCCAGATGTCCGTCTTTGCCGTTGCGGCCCCATTGGCCCCCTGTTCCGGCGACCAACGCGGCGGCGTTCCGATGGGGACATGCCTTGCGTTATCACCATCTCGGCCGGCCTGCTCCTCGCCCGCCGCGAATGCCTTGGCCATTCCGAAATCGTTCACTCGTACAACGCCATTCGTTTCGATCAGCACACATCGTGGTCGAACCGCTTGATGCGTCACGCCCTGCTCATGGGCGTAGTTCAGCCCGCGGGCAATTTGGATGGCGAAGTCAAGAATCCGCTCGAGTATTCGTTGTCGCCCACCCAGGTAGAGAAGGCATTCTTGAATCCACGCACTCAGAGCTTTGCCTGGCACATCTTCCAGAACCAGAGTTGGGATCCCATCGATTTCGCGGACGTGGTAACAGCTGACCACGTGTGGATGGGGTCCGAGGCTAGTCCAGCGCTCGGCCTCCTCAAGAAACTGCTGCTTCTGCAAATCCGTTTGGAAGCAGCTCGGCTCGAACAAACGCAAAGCAAGGGCCACATCCCAGCCGCGGTGGTGGATCTCGTAAACCGTGCCCATCTCGTCGGTGCGGAGAACGCCCTTGATCTCGTACAGATCCTCGATGACATCCCCCGTCCGCCAGGGACCGCGAGCCTCCGCTTCGACTGGTCCGGTCCTTGGTTGGTCGACTGCCGGACGGTCCACCTCCTGCTCAGTCGCAATCGGTGTCGTCGAAGCCGGCAGTGCGTTCCGCGACGTGTCTGGGGCCAAAGGTCCAGGGCGGACGGTCTCGATCGGCTGCGACGTCTCAGCGACCGGCAGGCCTTTAGCAAGGGTGCTCTTGCGATCGCCTGAGTCCGCAAGAACGGTCTCGGCCGCGAGAGCAGGTGCCCTGGTTGCCTGAACTTCCACAATGACAGCATCAATCGGCTCTTCGTCGGCGACGTGCGCTGTCGGGTGCGGTGGCTCGGTAGCCGGCGGCCGAGCTTGTTCGAAATAGCGAGCTGGATCGGATTCGAACTGCTTCCGGACGTCTCGGTGACCGACGGAGATCGTCAAGCGACTGCCGGCCGCGAGCAATTTCGGATAGCGCGAATCCGCGGCGTGTTGCGCACAGCGCCGATACTGGGTCCAGACGTTGACCGAAGTCTGCAGACGGCAGCCGATCAAGAACCCGCTCACGATGGACAGCACGGCCAGCAGGCTGCTACCGCCGCACCAGAAGAACAGGGCGCAGCCAATTCCGCCGACAACGGACCACAGCGGCCAGCGCAGGTCGGGGATCTCTTTTTCTTCGTTGATCGTCTCGCCTGCTCGCTCACCGCAGTGGACGCAACATTGCGGAAAATAGACTCTCCAGCCCATGTTGTTCCACTGGGCGTTGGTACGCCGCCGGCCCGAGGCAAGTCGAATATCACAAGGCCGGTTTCGAAGATCGCCCTGGATGTCGGCGTAGTCGCACAGTTGCATGACCAAGTTACCGGCGTTTGTGCCATAGAATCGCGCGGCGTCCCAGCCCAGTGCGAAAACCCAACGGAGCGACTTCATCAGACGCGAGCTGACACCCCCGCACCATTTTGCCGCGCTACGGGCAGAAGCCCCTGTACGTCGCTGCTCCCCTTGATCGTCGCTCGCATCTTTAACAGGCCCTCCGCCGTCGGGGCCATGTTGCTCAGCGGCTTGATCTTGCGCGGGCGCCGCTGGGGAGCGGGCTTGGGGTAGGGGGGGCGGCGTGCTTGGGACCGGCCGAAAAGGAGAGTCGCCGGAATCGACATGCACCGAGGGTTCCTGAGGAGTTGCAGATCCTTCCTGCGACGTGTTGGCCGTATCGCGAATCGGGGTTGGAAGTTCGATCAGTTCTCCCAGGCCGTCGCGAACGCAGAATTTTGTCTGGCAGCGAGCGCATTTCGCGTTCTTGCCAACCGCTTCATCAGGTACGCGGAACGCCTTTCCGCAGCCAGGATTCGGGCAGATCGTGCGAATGGGCATAGTTCGATTCCCCGTTCCGTTACCGTAGATTGCTGCACGTTCCAGCGCTACGATGCCTATTCCGTTGTCCCTAAGGTCGCGACCGAGGCACGCAGCGTGCTGGAAAGCCCCCGCTGAGATGCGAGCATCTGCACCAGGGCAGTCAACACGCTGCGGTCGGGAGGTTCCATGCCGGCACCGAAACGCGATTCCAGTGCGGCGAGGGCCAACAGACGCAACACGGCCCCCGTCATTTGGCTCTTCGCAGGAAAACAATCGTTGATCAGCAAATCACCAAGACGCAGCATTGCGTCGAGGCTGGCCCGCGAAGTGCCTGGTGACGTAAGGGCCTCGATGTACGATCGGGTGCGATCCCGGAATATGGCGACGCCAGCGGAAATGCTAGCATGAGGGACCGTGCAAAGAAATTGGTCTGGAGCCGTTCGA
>JAAYEH010000042.1 GCA_012728855.1 Rhodopirellula sp.
ATCCGGTCGTATTTCTTGGCGGCAGCGATGGCGAACGGGCCCTCGCCCGAAAAATGGCACAGCGGCTTCTCCACGTACACGTCCTTGCCCGCCTGACAAGCGTGGATCGTACACAGCACATGCCAGTGTACGTTGGTGGCGATCAGCACCGCGTCGACATCCTTGCCGGCGAGCAGTTGGCGAAAATCGTGATAGGCCCGCACCCGCTCGCCTCCGGCCAGTTCGCGAACCTCGGCCAGGCGTTTCGCATTCACGTCGCAAACGGCGACCACCCGCGAGCCCGGCGCACTGAAGCAGGGCAGCAGCTCGCGGCTGCGGTGTCCGCAGCCGATGATGCCCAGGTTGATCGTGTCGTTCGGGCCGGGCGAGGCCGAAGCGCCGGCCGCAAACAGGCGGGCGCCGACCCACGTCGATGCCGCGGCACCGGTCGAGAGGCCAAGGAAATTGCGTCGGGTGGTAGGCGTTTGCATTGGATTCTTTCCCGGTATCGCGCACGCAATCGGTCAGTCGTAGAACGGGTTCTCAGACCGTTGAGTCGGAGGCGGAGTGAATTCCGGCTCTACGTTATTTCAACGGCGGATCGCACACTTGCTCTACCCGCGGGGCGGCCTTATAGTGCGCTGCATCGCTGCCTGTACACAGCATAGCAGCGCCGACTAGCCAAGGAAACGTTTTCACCCGCGTTTTCTCAACCCCGGAAGGGAAAAGCGGAAGGGAAAAGCGGAAGGGAAAAGCGGAAGGGAAAAGGGGACATTCTACTTTTCCGACCTCGAACACCCTATCATTTTTCTCATCAGCCTCGCCTCATGCCTGGCCGCTGCCACCCTCTCATCTGCTGTCTACTTTTTCGCCGCTTTTTTTCGCGGACGGCCGCGCGGCCGCAAGGTCGACTCCAGCCCCAAACGCCGCGCGGTAAGCTTCTGCCAGTGTTCGCTCCCATAGGGCGAGCCCCGGTCTCGACAGGTACGCAACGCCGCCAGTTCCGCCTCCGTTTGCGGCTGGTTCACCCAGCGGAGCCAATCCTCGCCGCGTGGAAATGGGCCCGGATGCAGAAAGCTCGGCGCGTCGGAACGCCCCAGGACTGGCAGCGACGACCAGCGCCACTGCTGCGCCATCTTGACCAGGCCCGCGCGCAACGCATTCCGTTCCACGTACCGCAGCACCGTCAGCAGGTGCTCATCCTGCTGAATCGGGAAGGCCTTGAATCGCCCCTGCCACACGTGTCCGCTGGAGCGGTAGTGGCGATGGTAGCGGCGGACATGCGCCGTCAACAGCCATTGCATCCAGCGACTCAGGTCGCCGTCTTCCCGAGGCCAGAGCACCATGTGGAAATGATTCGATAAGAGACACCACCCCAGCACCCGCATCGACAGCCGCTCGCAGGCATCGCCGATCAGCTTCATGAACGCTTGGAAGTCCTCTTCTTTATGGAAGACATCGTTGCGGGCGTTGCCGCGATTCAGGACGTGGTAGCAGACGCCACCGACCGAAGCCCGTGCGGTTCTTGGCATGAACAGGCCTCCTGAAGGTTCTGAAGCCGGAGCATTGATTCTTTAACCCCTATGCGCAACGGGCCGCGAGCGGTGGCAGCTTTGAGCACGGCGCCACGGACCAAAGCGCCGGATTTCCGCCATGAGGCGCGCCGCTGAACAACCCGTGAATCCCTCAATGCTCCCTTTCTACCACACGAACCCGATTCCTGCAACAGAAAAGTAGAATGTCCCCTTTTCCTCTCCC
>JAAYEH010000438.1 GCA_012728855.1 Rhodopirellula sp.
CGCCGGCCCCATCCTCGAGATCTCCACGGACTACTTCTACTTGGAAGAAGGAACCCCTTTCTTCTTTCCAAGTAGTGACGCACTTTTGCTGAGCAAAGCCGGGGCAATTCAGCTGAGCGACAAAGAAAAGACAGGTTTCCGCTTTACACGGCGAGTGCTACAGGCTGTAATAAACTGCCATGTCGGAGAAAACATCACGTCAGCGTTCCAGGGAAGAGGATACGCAAGAACTCTCCGACCAGGAGTGGGACGATGTACGAGCTTCGTGGTTCGAGGTGGAAGCCAGGCTTGGCAGAACGGCGCTGCCGGAGGAACTGACTGGCTTCGCGGATTGGCTGGCAAGAAACGCAAAGACGCGTTCAACTAGTTCTTCCGAACGTCTTGCCGAACTCGATGCCCTCATCCGCCGTCTCCGGGAAAACGCGAGTCGGAGGGAAGTCGACATAGGCTGGATGAAGGACGCCCAGCGATTATTATTCGACGAATGGCGTTCCAACGAAGGCCACTCTGTTGAAGGCCAGCTGCTGCGAGCTGAAGAACTGCGTCAGGTCGCCCGCCGGTTTGAAAAAGAACTTGCAAGCGGCAGTTCGATCGCTCAGGAAAAACGAAGCGAGACGGAGGCCGTTGTCGAAAGACTCCGGTTGCGAGCGCTGATGCTGGAGCTTTTTGAGGGCAAACCACGCGATCAACAGGGGTGGTCGAAGAAGTCAAGACGAAGCGATCGCTCTATGCGAAGTCAGTGACTCGCGAAGGTGCGTCTTTGCTTTCTGCAGTTTGTAATCGTATTCATTGAGTTCCAGGCCGAGTTGTTGCGCGATTTCCTTGCGAGGACGATCCTCCCAGTATAGGAAGTGGATTATGAGCTTCTCGTCAACGGGCAGACGATCAATGGCTTCTTTTATATCTAGTGCCCGAATGGCCTGCGTCATGGACGGTGCGAAGCCGTTGAGCGAGTCAAAGTCGTCGGTTTGTTGCGTCATTCTGGAGCGATGGGTTCTAATTTCGTCCTTGACACACCAGTCAAGCATGTTCAAGAAATAGGTGGGAAAGGTAGAGTAGTAATCAGGACTCCACTTTTTCAGTGAATACGTAAGTTTATGTTCCACGAAGCGATACTTGATTTCCTCGGCAAGGTCGTGGAGAGTCTGCGGAGGTGCGTTGTACTGTCGGCGAAGTAGCGTGCGAATGAGAGAACTCAGCCAATGGGCATCAGGTTGGAGGAATGCCCATCGAAGCTCTAGCACCGGTTTGGCGGGATTGAGCCAAACCTTAAGGAAATCCATCCTTCCCTTGTGGACGCGATTTTCCGTGTTATCGATCCTTCGTATCGTGTCGAGGATGAGGTCACGGAAGAGGCGGTAGCGGTGACCTTGGCCAAATCGGAGGATCTGAGGCAGGGTCTTCGCGGCGGCTGGCCCCAAATGGCCAAGAACGTCCAGTGCAAGCGATTGGTGGTATGTGTTTCCTGTGTCGGCGTCTAAGACGGACGGTGGGAAACTGTTCAAGAGCCGTGTTACCACATCAAGGTTGCTGGATAAGTCATGTCCGAGTGTAGCCAGACTGCTTGCGGCCGCTGCTTGAACGCCAGGTCTGCAGTCAGTAGAAAGGCACTGCTGAAGCAGGTGGCGAAGATCCGAATCTGACGGTGTCCCAATCCTACCCAGGGCAAGTGCGGCCGCACTTGCAAGACGCGGTTGGTCGGAAGAAAGCAAAGTCGCGACGTCTGGAACGGCTAGGCGGGCGGCCGGACCTATCCTAGCGAGCGAGTTCAGGGCAATACATCGCAGGTCCCGCGCGTCGCCGCGCGGATCGGCAAGCAGTTTAGCGAGTGCCTGAACGGCTTCTTTGGCACCTCTGGCTATCTGGCCGAGAGACCGTGCGGCATGTGTCCGTACATCCCAATCAGAAGATGCCCCCAGTAGCAGAGTTAGCGATGGTACTGCGCTCGTTGCATCCGGGCCGATAGATCCGAGAACCTCCGCAGCGTCTCGCCTAACGCATCTGTCTTTGTGGGAAAGAAGGGAGATCAAGTCTGCGACAGCCCATTGGGCATCAGGGCCAAAGTCAACGAGCCCGGCCAAGGCAATCGCCACGACAATCGTATCCGGATCGCGAAATATCTCCTTAAGAGCCGAAATCGCTTCGTCACAGGGACCCAGAGAGACAAGGGTCGCCGCAATATCCTGTCTGAGATGAGGGCGTAGTTGGGCGTTGCGATAAAGCGCAAAGAGTTCAGGAATTGCGACTTTCGATTCGGGGCCGATCCGTTTCAGAGCGCGCACCGAGGCGTGACGAACCTCCCAGCAAGGATCCTGCAATAGCGACACTAACTCCGGGACAGCAGACCTCGCTGCAAGGCCCATGTTGCCCAAAGCCTCGGCTGCTGCGCATCTGACCTCCCATTCATGGTCACGGAGAAGTCGGCTTAAGTCGCGGATGCCCTTTTTTGTCCGAGGGCCAAAATCACCGAGGGCTTTCGCAGCAGCCCGTCTGATATTTGGATTGGTGTCCCAGCACAAGATGGCAAGCTCACGAGTTAGAGCGTCCGGATCGATACTAGCAAGCGCTTGCGCAACTTCGTGAATGTCACCGCGGTGATCACGAAGGTTTGTGACTAGTAGTGGGACGGCCTCTTTTGAGTGACGTCCGATTGCTCCCAAAATATGTAGCACATAACCTCGTGTGGGATACCGTTCTGCGAGCATTGCGCAGAGTTGCGGCACGGCCTCACAGGCTGCTTCTCGCAGTCCAAGGAGAACTTGAGCGGCTGCGAACCTAGCCTGCAGGACGTCAGATTCCCGCAGCATTGCCAGAAGTTCGGGCAAGAAGTCTGCTGCAGGCGGCCCTATGCCGCGAAGCGCAGCGGACGCCGCGGACAAGTCAACGCAATCAGAACTCCTCATCAATTCCATCAATTCAGGGACCGCTTCTTCCGCGGCTGGCCCCATACCCTCCAAGCATTTGGCCGCCATTAAGCGAATCCTGGGGTTCGAGTCGCGCAGGAGCTTGATCAATTGCGGTATGGCATCCAGTAGCGGGTCTACACCGTTGTCTTCGCCACACATGGATGGCAACAGACAACTGAGGGCGGCGTACCGAATGTTCACATCATGGTGTTCAAGAAGCTCGCACAATCGATGCGCATCATGACCCGAAAGGGGGTCAAGAACGCCGCTGTCCTGGACGACGTTGGGTGAATACAAGAGGTCAACCGGGGGCGACGCTCGCGTACACACGATGACACCTCCATCATCGCACGAAGGGTAAATTGGCTAATTCCCGTACTTGATACCGAGTTTGTGAGGAAACTTCAAAAACTTTTTCCGGGAATATTCCTAATTCGCTTGGAATCGATGAATGTCGTTCCACTCTTGGTAGCTATTATTGGTACATTATGTTGTTGGGTATCCGTATGGTTCATCGCAGCTCCCCCGGTCCTCTGAATATTCCGCCATAATGTCTCAAAGCATTGTCGCACAAGCACTTGCGCCACAGGAATCCCCTAGTCGGCTTGAGTTGCCGGGCCGGGGATTGGCCGCGGTTTTGTCAGATTTGGCGGCGAGCTGTTTGTCTCAAGTGGAAGCAAGTCTTGGTCGAGCACGTTGACGTGTGTAGAGCCGCTCTGAACGGAATTCGCGTTCGCGGGTCGGCGACGTTTGTCAACGTGGATGACAAGGCAAGTGGGACGGCATCAGTGGCCGTTCTTATAGGGACATTAACGGATCTGATTGTGCCTCGCTGCCGCCTCGGCGTCGCTCTCCTTGGTCATGTAGTAACCCTGCGTCGTGCGTATATCGCTGTGGCCGGCCCAGGCTTGGACCTGTTCCATCTTGGCTCCGTGCTCCAGGGCGTTGGTCAGGGCGGTTTTACGGAGTGAGTGGGTGCAGATCCCGCGGCGGCCGAGACGGTCGGCGTCGAGGCCGACGTGGATCGCGTACTTCTTCACGATGTTCAGGATCGCCCGCTGCGAGAGCGGCCGCCGGGTCGGGCTCCGCTTGTCGGGGGCCAGAGCGGAGAAGAGGGGAGCATCGAGGTCGTCGAACCGGATGCCGGCACGATCGAGCCAGCGGAGGATCGGAGGTGCGGCTTCCAGCAGCGGCTTTCGCTGCCGCTTGCTGCCCTTCTCGCTGACCACGATGTACCAGTCGAAGTCCGTCCGTTCGAGATCCCCGATCCTGGCCCGCGCGATCGCCCGCGACCGGCAGGCCGTCTTGAAGTACGTGAACAGCAACGCATGGTCCCGCGTCCCAAGCAGCGTATTCGTATCCGGGGCGTGAAGCAACCGACACGCCTCCCGCTCGGACAGTCCCGGGGTTGTATTCTTATCCACCCTCGGCGATGTCACCGCCTGGATGTCGCCGACCAGGTTCCAGGGGACGAGCCCCTTCTTGCCGAACTGCTCGTAGGTTCCGCGGATCACCGAGAGCGCCCGGGCGATGGTCGCCGGTCGCCGTCCGGCCTGGACCATCGCTTCCTTATAGAGGCGGACGTGGTCGCCCGTGACGTCGAACGGATGGACGCCGATATCCGCCATGTGCGAGACGAACGCCCGCAGATCGTCGTGGTACGCCTTGCGGCTGTTGGGCGACGGCAACGAGTCGCAAACCCACGGGACCAGCGCCGCCGCCGCATCACTGGCCCGAACCTGAGCGAAGAGCCCGGCAACTGCCGCCCTCACCTTTCCTGATGTGTTCAGGTCTTCCGCCTTCAAGGCGGGCAGCATCGAGTATGCGGTGGCGGCCATCGGCACTCGGATGGCAAGTGACCGTCGCACATCGTCACCGCGGACC
>JAAYEH010000005.1 GCA_012728855.1 Rhodopirellula sp.
CAAGAATGGTTGTGGTGGACGCTTACAACGTCGCCTCGTGTCTCTGGACCGTCATTGTCAGGGCGTGCAGCATCCGTTTGGCGGTGTAGAAGTTCGTGATGATCCGCTGCGTTACCGGGCCTTGATCGTAACCTTGCCAACTGCTGGCAAAGCTAGCTTCTTGATTGGCGCTCAGGTTGGGGGATTTAATTCAATGGTAGTTAGCAGCGGCCATTGAAAGCCCCCCAACCATGAGTGCCATGCTGGATTGTACCGAACGGTGTTACCCGAGGGAATCGGCCGCCCCATCCCGCCGGGAGGTGGCGGAGATCATCGTCCAGTTCGACACGTTAGATTCCCCTTGGACTTCATGCCGTCAGATCGCAGGCCAATTGAACGTGCCGGCGAGGACCTTGTACCACTGGGTGCGGCGGGAGCGGACGTTGATCCAGAACAGTCCCTGGCCCGAATCGGTAACGCGGTTTCTGGAAACCCCCGAAGGCTTGGACCTTCTGCACCGGCTGTTCACGGCCGCCCATTTGGTGTTTGTCCAAGCCTGCGATTGCGGACTGCGTAACCTGGGTTGGTTTCTCAAGCTCAGCGGCCTGGATACCTTCATCGCCTCCTCCTATGGAGCCCAGCAGGCGGTAGCCGAGGAAATGGAGTCGCTTCTGGTTCAGTTCGGCCAGGAGGAAGACCAACGGCTGGCCGCGACGATGCCGCCCCGCGAGATTACCCTCTGCGAGGACGAGACCTTTCATCCGCAAATCTGTTTGGTGGCCATCGAACCGGTGTCGAACTTCATCCTCGTCGAACAGTACCAGCCGCAACGCGATGCCAAGACTTGGCAGCAGTGTACCGGCGCGAAGCTGGCGGCGTTGCCGGTCACCGTCTGCCAGGTGACCAGCGATGCGGCCAAGGCTCTCATCTCCCAGGCGGAAACGTGCCTGGGCGCGCACCACTCGCCGGACCTCTTTCACGTGCAGTACGACACGGTGAAGGCGACCAGCGGAGCCCTGGCGAGCCAGACGCACGCCGCCTGCCGGGAACTGGAGAAGCGGCAGAAGAAAACCGCGGAATTCCAGGCCAAACGCCAAGCCGATCCCAAAGCCTGCGGGCCGGGCTCCCTGGTCGATGTACTCGCCCAACAGGCCCAAGCGAGGGAAGAGGTGGCCCGCCAGCAGGTTCAGGACTGCCAGGCCCGGCAGCAGCGGGCTCGAGCGGCGCGGCGAGGCCTGAGTCGCGACTATCATCCCGTCGATCTGGAGACCGGCCAACCGCTCTGGGCCGAGGAGGTTGGCCGACGACTGCAAGGCCACTTCGACGCGCTCGATCAGGTGGCGATTGAGGCGGACCTTTCCGAGCAGGCCCGCACCAAACTGGCCAAGGCCCGTCGCGTTCTCGGCCGCATGCAGGCCACCGTGGCCTTCTTCTGGACCATGATTGCCGCGCGGCTGACCGCGTGGGGATACGACCCGACCGTGCAACAGTGGATGCGGCATGAGTTGATTCCGGGCTACTATCTGCACCGCGTCGCCCAGAAGGCCGGCACGGCCCGAGAGCGGCAACGGTTGCGGACCTTGGCGGCGGAGGTTCTGGCGAGGGCCCGTTCCCCGGACGGTCCGTGGGGGACGTTCAGCACTGAGCTTCAGGCCGAGTTGGAAAACAGAGCCCGGCAGTGCGCCGATCTCTTCCAACGAAGCAGTTCCTGCGTGGAGGGACGCAACGGCCAGTTGTCGCTGCGTCATCACGCCCTGCATCACCTCACGGCGAGAAAGTTGCAGGCCTTGACGGTCCTGCACAACTATGCCGTGCAGCGTGCGGATGGCAGCACCGCGGCCGGCCGATTCTACGGCACCGAGCCCCAAGACCTCCTCGCCTGGCTCCTGCGACGCCTCCCGCTGCCTGCCCGACCGCGTGCCGCTCGTCACGCCGCCTGACTACGGAAAGCCCCTGTTCTTTCCCGCAGTCTGACAATCTGCCCTCAACGGCGCTTCTCTGGCCTGCCGATCCCGAAATCCGTGACAACTCCGCCGACAGCAACGCTAGATCCGCCAGCAGTTGGCAAGGTTACGATCAAGGCCCTGCGGCAGCGGGTTAAACGATTACTTTTCAATGACTTACGCGTGTCGGACAAGGCTCGGCGGCATGCCAGAATGGGCAAGCCCAGTCTAATCGATCGTGCACGAAATGACGAGAAAATTGCACGAATGGGAGTTCTTCGGCGGTGTTGGGGGTGATAGAAGAGGAATTGTCCGTTTGTCTGAAGGAGAAACAACCGTGCGAGACGGGAAGTTGGGAGTGGCCCTTCATGGGGCCGGATGGGTGGCCGGGGCCCACGTGGCCAGTTGGCTGAAGAATTCTCACGTGGAAGTCGTGTCGATCAGCGACATCCGGCGGGAACGAGCGCAGCATTTGGCGGATCGGTACGGGCTGCGATGCGCGATTCGTGAAAACTACAGCGAAGTGCTGGCGGACGGCGCGGTCGATATCGTGGATGTGACGGGGCCGAACCACGTTCACAC
>JAAYEH010000439.1 GCA_012728855.1 Rhodopirellula sp.
AAACACGGAAAGACTCCACTCTCGTCTCGGGAAGAGAATCCCTCACGAGACGAGAGAAGTGGATTCGGGTTGCGACGAACAGCTGCGATCAGATGGGAGGGCCTTTCTGATGCCACACCGGCTCAGTAGCTCACCGTTTCGCCGCCCTGTTTCGATCCGAGCGCGCCCCAGACACCGTACCGGCTTGGTCCCGTGTACGTATTCGCTTGATTGGCTCCCAGGTTGCCGGTATCGATGGTATCGCTGATGAAGCGGATCGAGCCGTCGCACAGGGCCACGTTGACTCCGCCGGGATGCATGCTGCTGGGCGGCACCACGCCTTGATCGTCATTTCCCGACGTTGCGTTGTTGACGTCCGCGATGCAGGAGGGCCCGTTGGGTGGAAGGATGGTATTGAACGCCGCTCGGTTTGCCGCACCTCGAGCCCAACGCGAACCGAATGTTCGTTCCACGGTGGTTCCTGCAACATAGTAATATCCGTCGGTGGTTGCCAGGCAGCGATTCGGCTGGGCTTGCACGTTGGGAACAATCGCGTGTCCAAATCGGTGATCCAACTCTCCGGCCGCTACCGTGTAGCCGCCAGCGTTGTTTCCGCAGCGGAGCCGCTCGCCGAGCATCACCGTGTTGCTCAAGCCGTCGGTGATCTCGGCGAATTTGTACCAGAACAGGTGCCCAAAGACGCCGCGAGTGTTTTCGGAGGTCTGTCCGTCCATGTTTCGAGCGTCGTCGCCGCCCGAGAAGCAGTAGTTGTTCAAGCGAAGGTTCTTGCCATCGAACTTGCCCGGGTCGGAAGGGCAGAGGAGCACGTCGGGCCCGTCATCCCAGGCAGCCCATGCTTGTCCGGTCGGCGGGCCCCAAGGCGGAACTCCCGCCGCCGAATCTCCCGCAGTGATCCGATCATAGATGGCGCCTTGTTCGCAGAAGGGCAGCAATACGACCCATCCGCTTAACCAGCCCTGATTGGTTCCGGCGCCCTGTGTGCCCGCAGCGCGAGCGGGTAGTCGCTGATGCGTGTCGTGGTAGTTGTGTACTGCCAGGCTGAGTTGCTTCAAGTTATTGCTGCACTGTATCCGCCGCGCCGTTTCGCGGGCCGATTGGACAGCGGGCAACAACATTCCGATCAGAATTCCGATGATCGCGATGACCACGAGAAGTTCCACCAGGGTGAATGCTGGTCGCCCGGGGACTCGGTGATTCACGTTCTTGCCACGATAGACAGCCTGGAAAAGTTGCCGGGACATTATTCTTGCTTCCTCCTAAACAGAATCGTTACCAAGCACATCGCGAATCTCCCACGTTGCCGGCCGGCTGCATCCTGGCAGCCTTGGCAGGAGCACGGAACCACGTCGGTAGCAATCGGCGTGCCATTTATAGAAAACAAGCGATAGAATCGCCAAAAACGGCTCAGAAGACCCTGCAAAGCGAGGGGGGATATGCGCTGGCATTATGCCCGTTTCCGAGCCAATTCGAGGGCGACCGGGAGCCCGCCCCGTTTTGTTGGCGGCTGTCGGGAAACCGGCGAGGAACCTCCGGCGGTCGGCCTTCCCGTGCCATAATCTGGCCGCGACCCGTGATCGGCACTGATTCCGTAACGGGCAATCGGCACTGATTCCGTGACGGGCAACGGGCTGGAGGCCTGTCCCAAAGTGCCGGCGGCCCCAGTTGTCACCGCCCGTTCCTTCAGCATTTCCTATCCTTCCAAGTTGTTCTGAGCAGCGGCGAGTTGCACTGGTGATCCGGGTGACGGCTTTGGTCACCCGGAGGCGAACAGCCAGGCAGTCTGGAGTTGTGTGAAAAGCCCCTTTCGGCACGCGACTTGCTCCCCCAAACGCTCTGCCCCGCCATCAGACCCGATCCAGCGGTCTCTCGTTGGAAGCGGTCGCGGCAGGGGCATCTTCCGAAGCGGACGCCAAGCCGGAAACAAAGGGACGGGGCAAAGAAGGAGACGGCAATGCGCCGCAGTGCAATTCATGAAATGTCGCACGGGGAAACCCCGCTGGTTCCTCTGGCGAGAACCCAACCAGACCAGTCTTGGCCAGACGCACAGCCTCCGGTGCCAGACGATCAGGAGGGGCGAATTCGGGCGGCCCTCCGATTCACGGGTCGCTCCCTGCCCGCCGTGAGAATCGAGTGGCTGCGTCGATACTACGAGCACCTAATTGCGCATCTGTTGATTCCCTTTGAGGCACAATGCGCGGTTGACATCGATATCCCTCAGTCATTGGCCTCTGGGGTAACCGTGGTTGCTCTCCTCGATCCGGACAAAATCACGAGCCCCGACTCGTCGGGCCTGGTTTGCCGGGTTCGCGACCGACTAGGGGAGAACTGTGTGCCCTTGGTGGATCTCGAGGTTGAAGAGGGCCATGTCAACGGCCAACTCTTGGAGGATTACTGGTATTGGATCTGGAATTGGCGGTTCGACCCGCGGATTTGAGCGAGCCAGCCCTTTGAGGCAGTGGGGCCGGAAGATCGGACAACATCGTGGGTGGGCAGCCCACGTCGAACGCAGCCGTGACATTCATCGCAAGAGAGTCTCGACACGTGGCCTGCGGCAATAACTGACGCCAATGCCCAGTGCTGGCTGCTCGACAGCCCGACCGTTGAAGGCGATTGTGTTGCCGGGTTCCACCAATTGTCACGGGTCACGGCACAGCCCGACGCCCTATCCAGAATGGTCATTCGCGAGGTGATAGTTTTTGGTGTCTAAACCTGATAAAGTAGTGAGGGTTTTGTTCCGATGATCGTCAGAGCAACAAATTTTTGGGCTCCAGGAGCGTTGAGGTGCAGGTCTCTCAGAAATGTCAGTACACGCTGCGGGCGCTGTTTGAGTTGGCAAAACGGCAAGGAAATGGTCCGGTGAGCGCGGCCGAGATCGCGGCGGCCCAAGCCATCCCGCCGCGCTTCCTAGAGTTGATTCTTCACGGGCTGAAAAACTCGGGGGAAGTCGAGTCCCGGCGAGGAGTCAACGGCGGGTACGTGTTGGCGGGTTCGCCGGACGCGATCACCGTGGGAGACATCATCCGCGCGGTTGACGGCTCGTCGGCGCCTGTGAAATGCGTGGTAGGAAGGGGAGAGAGGCACTGCCCGCTGCGCGGCCATTGCGCCTTCATGGGATTATGGGAGCGTGCGCAACGGGCCATCGAGCAGATCTACGACACAACAACCCTGCAAGACCTAATCGACGACGAGCGGTCTGTGGCAGAGCAGCGGAGTCCGCTGGAGTATTTCGTCTGATTGGGTGTGTGTGGTGTTTGTTGTTTGTCCTGGATGAAAGAGGGGGAACGAGTCATGATGAGTTTCCACGCATGGATGCCGGTCGCTGTCGTTGCGACAGCGGCACTTCTTTTCGTCCCATGCCTTCACGCCGAGGAGTTTGCCGCCGATGCTGCGGCAGCCCCGGTGCGGCACCGCCAGAAGATGTGCCGCCGCTGCCGGTCCATACGATCGAGGGCGTAGGTGGTGGAGGCATCACGCCGATGGCCTACCTTGTCAACCCCGGGGATGAATGCCACGTATTCGGCAAACCGGCGGTCTCGCTGTCCTACGTCAACCTGGGACGTAAGAACCTCGATGCGATTGCCGTGACCGAAACGGTCTTCCAGCAGATTGAATTCGGCTACGCGGCCAATCGCTTCGGCTTGGGCACGCTGCCGATGGACATCCGCGACGCCACGGTATCGCAGACAAATCCCACCGGCATCGACATCGAGCAAAGCGACGTTTGGCTCCACCATTTCAACATTCGCGCATTGCTGGTCAAAGAGAACACGTGCTTTGGTGGCATCGCTTTGCCGGCCATTACGGCAGGCGTCCATTTCAAGTACAACGACGGCATCGGGGACATCAACCAGAAACTCGGCGGCGCATTATCCGATATCGGATACCGCGATGCCAACAGCCAGGATTATACGCTCACGGCGACCAAGACGTTTTCCAAGGCATTCGGCCGCCCGTTGATTGCCACCGCAGGGCTGCGTCTGAGCGAGGCGGCCAACCTGGGGTACTTGGGATTTGGGGGCAGCTATCGTGCCAGCTTCGAGGGCAATCTGGTGTATCTGTTGCGTGATCGGCTGGCGCTGGCCTACGAAATCCGACAGAAGACGAGCCCTTACGGAGAGATTGCCGGCCTGATCGGGGACGAGGACACGTGGCAAGCCCTCGACATCGTCCTGCTGCTCAATGAACACATGCACACAACGTTGGCGGCTGCCTGGGTGCCTGTCGGCACCCTGGCGAATACCGACGAGAATGGCGGCTGGTTCCTGCAACTGAAGCACGAGTTTTGAGGCAAGTGGGCTGGGATTAAACTGGGGTGTGAGAGAGCCGGTTGTGCTGCTTGCCTGGCGCGGCAGCACGGCGCGCTCCATGAATAAAGGAATACCTGACTATGTCACGCAAAGAAACCTACTCCGACATCGTACAAACCACGTTCGACACGCCGTTGGTCAGACTGCGGCATGTCGTTCCGCCCGAACATGCAACCGTGTTGCTGAAGCTGGAATTTTTCAACCCCTTCTCCAGCGTTAAGGACCGCATCGGCCGGGCCATGATCGAGGCGGCGGAGAAAGACGGAATCCTCACGCGAGGAACCCGGATCATTGAGCCCACGAGCGGGAACACGGGCATCGCCCTCGCCTTTGTAGCGGCCGCCAAAGGCTATTACCTGATTCTGACCATGCCCGAGTCGATGAGCATCGAGCGGCGGGGCATGTTGCGCGCCCTCGGGGCGAAACTTGTGCTCACGCCCGCCAAGGATGGGATGAAGGGCGCCATCGCCAAGGCCCAGGAGTTGGTCGCCTCCACGCCCGGCAGTTGGATGCCTCAGCAGTTCGAAAACCCGGCCAACCCGGAGGTTCATGAGAAGACCACCGGCAAGGAAATCTGGGAGGACACCGGCGGACACGTCGACGTGATCGTCGCCGGCGTGGGCACCGGTGGCACGATCACCGGGGTAACCCGATACATCCGGCGAAAGAATCCGCAGTTCAAAGCGATTGCGGTGGAACCGTCGGATTCTCCCGTGATCTCCGGCGGCAAGCCCGGACCGCACAAGATCCAGGGCATCGGCGCGGGCTTCGTTCCCAAGAACCTCGACACAACGTTGCTCACGGGCGCCGAGACGGTCAGCAACGAAGAAGCCTTCGCATGGGCGCGTCGCTTGGCGCGTGAGGAGGGCATTCTTGGCGGGATCAGCACCGGGGCCAACGTGGCTGCCGCCGCGAGGGTGGCGGCCAGGCCCGAGAGCCGTGGGAAGGTGATCGTAACAGTTGCCGCCAGCTTCGGCGAAAGATACTTGTCGACTCCGCTGTTTCAGGAATTGGAAGGGGAACCGGTCGTCTAACCGCCGGCTGCGGCAGTCAAAGCATGGCCCGGCTTGTCCTGGTCATATGCGGATGGTTCCGAAGAGCTTTACAATCACCGCGAAGACCCGTATGAGTGGACGAACCTTGCCGCCGACGCCCGGTTCGCTGCCGTCAAACAGCGCCTATCCGCCGTGGTGCCCGAAAAAGAGGCGGACGACGCGCCGCGGTCGGAACAGGGCACGGGCGCCAAGCCTCGCGGGAAGGATTTGCCTCAGAGCACACCCAGGCAATAGTGGACTTGCTCGTTCGCTAAGGCAGGCGGTGCGTCGAGGTCGGCTCCGCACCCGTCAAGAAAGAGTCTGCCGGGGCGGAATCGTTTCCGCCCCGGCAGACTCAAGCCTGCTCTAGATAGAATAGTCCAGCAGGTCGTCGCCATACCAGAACTGGATTTCTTCCTGAGCCGCCAGGTAGGCAAGCCCGTAAAGCAGTTGCTGGCCAACGATCATCTGCTGCATACTCGAAGGAAAGGCCGCCATCGGAATCAGGGTGAAGCCGCAGCAAGGGGACGGCATTGCTGAAACGAGTGGACGCCTTTCAGAGGCACTGAAATATCGTTGCATGCGGTTGGGGACCATGGGACTATTCCTCAAAGAAACGGCGAGATTCTGACTTCCATCGACATTCAGAAGGGTCGCCTTGAAACCGGAACTGCACTCGGCAAGTCTTGGTCTTTGCAGCGCCCCACCAACTATTATCGAATCTTTCTGGTCAACGACTCGATGGTTCTGCTCACGAGTCACTCTGCACGACTTCCAGAGCAGTTTCGATGCCATGGAGTCGAATTGCTTGCTTGTTCGTCGGCGGCGTGGTGAAGTTCCCTGAAAACCGCAGTTTCCCTGGTTGCCAGTCCGCACAAAGCACGAGTCGCCAGGTGATGAATGCAACGCCCTGTGCTGGGGCAACCGTGATTGGTCACGGCTCGCCTTCTGATTTGCAGGGCCTGTTTCGGTTGGGGGAGCATTGACCGGTCGTCGCCTATGCACACGAGACGTTTGTCCTGGTGGCTCCGTGATGCAGACATCGTCGGGTGATTACTCGGTTCCGCCGTTGCCGTCCGGTATGAGCCGACGTGCGCAGGACGCCACTCACTGTCCAATGCTTCGTGCGGTACACGAATTGCGATTCCGGACGAAACGGGGATGTGTGTTGGTTCGACGTGAACTGGAAAGTTCGAGGTTGTGGCTTAGCGAGTTACAAGGGATAGTTTACGGGTTCCTCTTCTCTGTGTCCGATTTTTGTGATGCTGTCAAGTAGGGGGCGAAGGTACG
>JAAYEH010000440.1 GCA_012728855.1 Rhodopirellula sp.
ATTCAAGTGAGTCACATCCATCTTATGCTCCGCCGTCTGACTCCCGTGCAGCGTCCTGCCTTCCATTATGCCACCCCGGCGTAAGCACCCGAAAACAAGGCTCAACTTTCCGGATAGACTCTTACTGCGTTTTCGGTCCGATGTGCCGAACTTCCCCGGGAAACCTTGACCAATGAAATCGTCGACCGTTTGGCCGCAGATCTACCTGTTCATCCTGCTGCCGGCTGTCAACGCCACCGCCGAGTCGATCAAGATCACCGAGATGCGGATCGACCCGATGCAAGTTCGGGCCGGGGAGGTGTTCGAAGTCGCGGCCCGGATCACCGGCGGCGCAAACTGCTGTCTGCGGTATGACCGCTTCGGAACGCGGCCGGTCCCGCCCGGCTGGGAAGCCCACGGTGACGATCACGCCTTTCTGCCGTCCAAGGATTTTCCCGAAGCCGGCGCGTACAAGAATCCCACGGTCTGCCATCGCGATAACGGCAAACGCGATCTGGACCGGCGAGAAGGTATCGTGCGGTTCGCTATCGACACGATCGGATGGCCGGAGGGAACCTACCGTTTCCTATTGCTGGCCACCAACCGGCCGGCACAGGGCCCGTACGCCGGTGAGTCGCGAAGTTTCGAAATCGAGGTTGGCGACGGCGGAGGCGATCGCGCGGAAGGCATCAGCTCAGCTCTTGACCTTGCGATCAATGGACGCCGCTGCACCGAAGGTGATGTCGGCTGGCCCATCTTCCCCGGGCGACCGAACCGGTTGAGCGTTGAACTCCGCAAAGGCAGCCCGCCTCTGCGAGCAACCCTGATCTGCACTCAACCGGACGGCCGCCAGAGCCGCTCGTCGACGCAGCTCGCGCCCGACTCACCCCGGGCGACGCTCGATCTCGGGCTTTTCGCCGTACCGCCGCAGTTCGACTTCGAGGCCGGTGTGCTCTACCGCCGCGGCTGCCGTTTCCGTCTGGAGATCAGCGGGCAAACCGGTCCGCAACGGCTCGAATCGATCGAGTTCCACCAGACGATCCAGGTGGGAAGCGAGACCGAAGTGCTTCAGCTCGGCGAAGCCGGGCGCGTGCCGCACTTCGGCCAGCGGCCGCAGAGTGTGCATCCACTCGATCCGCCGATTCTGCTTTGGCTCAGCCCGGAAGTGCTCGCGGATCCCGGCGACGTTCGCGTCTGCTTCCAAATACGATCCTCACAGCAGCGAATAGACCCCGAACAATCACTAACCGAGGTGGCGGGAATCCTGCGGGTAACGAGGGCGGGCGCAGGCGACCTGGTATGCGAAATGCCGGTCCACGCAGTTGCCGGGGTGACGGAGAAACGACTCGACGCGGCCGGTTGGGGCGAAGGCCGGTATCGAATCGAGATCATGCCGCAGGTGCATGGCAGCGATGACCACGACGGGCCGGTTGTGCTCTATCGAAGGCGGATTCCGGACCCGGCCGCAGTTCGATTGTCGCCGCTCGCCCCCTGGGCCTTCGATCGCGATGCCGCCCGTCCCGAGGTCGCGATCGGCGATTTTCGCAAAGCGGTGGAGGCGTGGTCGTCGGGGCTGCCCGACGAGAAGACCTGGGCGTTTCGCGAAACGGAACCGGGACAAGTCGCCATCGTTGCCCCAACGGGCGACTGGCGGGGACCACCCGTTGTCCTCAAGCCGGGTCTGGCCGGCGCGTATGCGGTGTTTGCAGTGACCGAGCGCGGAAACAGCTACGTCCGCGTCGGCTCAGACGGGGTAGTGCGTGGGCTTCTCGATGAGTCCTGTTTTGTCGACGTCGCCGACATGACGGACAACGAACTGGCGATCCATCCCGCGTCGGCGCCGGGTTCGGGGCTGCGTGAGTTGCGTCTGGTGCCGGTTACCCAGGGGTCGATCGATCGAGTGTTCAAGCAAACCTCGCATCCGCCGACTCCGCTTCGCGGAGTCGCTGACTGGTGCGACTACTTCGCTCCGCCTACCGTACATCATAGTGCCGGGGCGCGGCTCGCCCCGGACCAGTTCGACGCGTTGCTTAAGGGGCACACGGAACTCGGCATGAGCAGCATTGCCTGGTCGATCGGCCGCAGTTGGGTGGAGTACCACAGCCAATTGCCCAATGCCACGCGTTTTCCATGCCGGCCGCTGGAGACGATCCCGGAAAACCACCGTCATGCCTATGCCGGCCGGGCGACCATGATCAACGAGCAAGATCCCCTGGCGTACGTGCTCGAACGTCGCGGCAAGTATGGCCTGGAAATCCTCCCCTGCTTGGCCATGCAGCGGCACTACGGCGAAAACGCTTACGGCGGCATCTTCTGTTCTGACTGGTTCCGATCCCATCCCGAGTGGCGCCGTTGGAGCAAGAACGCCGCGTCGCCGTCGGGCAGCGCCGTGTCGTACTGTTTTCCGGAGGTTCGCAAGGAACGGGTGGACATCCTCTGCGAAGTGGCCGAGCGGAGCCCCGATGCGCTGGTGATCGGCTGGTGTAGGCAGGTGCCCATCCTGTTGTATCATCCGAAGATGGTTGCCGAATACCGGGCCAAGACGGGCGTCAATCCGCTGGAAATCGATGCGGACGACGCGACCCAATATAACGACTGGATCCGCTGGCGAGCCGAGTTCGTCACCCAGACGCTACGGGAATTGCGGACGCGGCTGGGTCCGATTCGCGAGAA
Organism: Rhodopirellula sp.; assembly: GCA_012728855.1. Lineage (GTDB taxonomy): Bacteria > Planctomycetota > Planctomycetia > Pirellulales > Thermoguttaceae > JABWBD01. Next base: position 2,653 of record JAAYEH010000440.1, read on the forward strand.
GACGGGCCAGCCGATCCCCGTCGTTGTCCGGATTCCCTCCAAGGGGCTCTTCTACAACATGGCACAGGGACTCGACGTCGAGACCTGGTGCCGAGAGCGATTGATCGCCGAGATTCAACTCGACCCGCTGGAAGATTGCGGTTGGCGGGGCGAACCGCACGACGTGCGCCCTTATGTCGAACTCGGCCGCCGCCACGGAATACCGGTGTTGGGCGGGATCAACGGCAACACCTTCTGGAACTGCACGGCGATTTTGCGGCGGGCGTTGGGATTGCTCGAAGCCGGCGTGGCCGGCATTGAGCTGTACGAATCGAACAATTTCGCCGCCATCTCGCCGCGGCGGTGGATCATTCCGCTGATGGGCGATCCGGCAGGGCTGAAGGCGTTTCTCGAGCAGTCCAATCTCGACGCTTGCTACCCCGTCTGGTCGCGGAATGCGGCTTCGGGTTATGATAATCATTCCTTCAGCGGCAATTGGTCGGTATACGGAATGAGCGGCGAATCCCTCTGAGACGACACCACGAGCTTAGGATATACACCATGGACCGCAAACGGTATGGCAACACGCGGACCTCGGCAGATCATGGGCATCCCGTTGTTACACGTCGTCCGGCCGGTTCGACCGCAACCGGCCCCCCATTCCGACTGGCGGCGTGGCTGCTGGTCGTTGCCTCGATCTGGCAACCGGCATTTCTGTTGGCTGCCGACGCGCTCTCGATCGAGGTCTCCGCAGGGAGCCAGGACCGGCTGAATGTGCCCATCACGGTTGAACTGCCGGAGAGCTTTAAGGATACCCCGCACTTCACCCTTACGCGGCTTGGCGACGGAAAGCCCGTGGCGGTTCAGAAGGACCGCGGCACGGGGCAAGTCGTCTGGATTCTTGACGCGCTGGCCGCCGGCAAAACAGAGAGCTACCGCCTCGTGTCTTCGGCCGCGTCGGCGGCGCCGGACACCGTTTCTGTTGGCGACGACGGGAAGCGGCTCTCGGTCTCCATCGCCGGCAAACCGGTTCTCGTCTACAACCAGGCGGTGGTGCCTTCGCCCATCGCCAATGAACCGTATTATGCCAAGAGCGGCTATATTCACCCGGTGTATGATCCGGCCGGCCAATTGGTGACCGACGACTTCAATCCCGACCACGCCCATCAGCACGGCATCATGTTCGCCTGGCGAACGATCACGTTCGAGGGACGCGAGTCGAACGGCTGGGATCAGAAGGCCGGCACGGGCCGCGTGGAACACCTGGCGACCGACGGTTTCGGCAGCGGTGCGGTGTTCGGCTGGTTCGACGTCCGCTTGCGGCAGGTCGATCTGACGGCGCCCGGCGGCCCCAAGCCGGTGCTCGAGGACCGGTGGCGGGTCCGCGTCTACAACGTCGGCGATCGCTACCTCTTCGACATCCACTCGCGCCAGTCGTGCGCGGGCGGATCGCCGGTAACCGTCAACGAGATCCACTACGGCGGCCTGATGATCCGAGGCCACGCCCAGTGGCAAGAGACCAAGGATTTCGATTTTCTCACCAGCGGGGGCAAGACGAAGGTCGATGGCAATCATACGCGGCCGCGCTGGTGCGACCTTTTCGGGCGGCTCGGCGAGCGGACGACCGGGATCGCACTGTTCGACTCACCGGACAACTTCCGTTTTCCCCAGCCGATCCGCCTGCACCCTTCGATGCCCTACTTCTGCTACACTCCGGCCACACTGGGCGGGTTCGATATCGAGCCTGGCAAGCCCTACGAGTCGCGATATCGCTTCTGCATTCACGACGGCAAACTCGCCGCGGCCGACGCCGACAGGCTCTGGCGCGACTTCGGCGATCCGCCCACGGTTCGGATCACGCAGAAGTGAGCGGTTCGGCTTCGATCGGCATCGAAACTCGCCGCTTGATCATGGTGATCTCGTTGCCGGCATCATTGAAAGCCACTTCATCCATGAAACTTCGGATCAGCGCCAGTCCGCGGTGCCCGGAGCTTTCCAACCCGCCGGGTTGGCTGGCGTCGGGCACCTTTGTGGTGTCGAAACCGGGGCCGTCATCGCGAACGACAAACTTGGCAAGTTGCTTGTCCAAATCGATCTCTAAATGGACCCGCCTGTCGCAATACGGCGACTCGGAAGCTCTCCGTTCCATCAGGCTCTGCTCGTTCATCTGGAGCAGATCCCCCTCCACGTTGTCCAACTGGTCCCGGGTGATCTGGAGGTTGCCGTGGAAGAGGGCGTTGAGCATCGCTTGTTTCAGCGCCACGCCGATCTGCAGCCGGCCGGTGAAATCGACCAGTTCGATGCCGGTGACCATTTGTTGCACCAGGTCGACCAGCGGATCGATCAGCGCGACGTCGTTTTCCAAGGTGAAAACAAAGCGAGTTTCCCTCAGACACTGAATCAGGCGATGGTGGCTACGGTCGGCGCGGGCGAGTTCGAGAACCTCTTCGACCGTGTCGGCCAATTTGGCGGGCAAGTGCGACTTGGGCACGTAACTGGCCGCCCCTTGCTCCAGGGCGGTCATCGCCAGCGCCTCGTTTCCATAGGCCGTCATGAGAATCACCGGCACACCCGGATAATGCGTTCGCAAGGACTTCACCAGTTGCAGCCCGTCCATCCCCGGCATGGTGAGATCCGTGAGAACCAGATCCGGGCTGATCTTCAGCATACGGGCCATCGCCTCTTCGCCACTCGCGGCGTATTCGATCGTACACTCGACCCGACGCTTGAGAAGTTCGCCGACAAGACGCCGGTCGACCGCCGAATCTTCCACAACGAGCAACTTGGTCATTTCTGGCTCCCTGTTCTCCCTGCTTGATCGCTTGCCAAACCACCGGCGCCACGGGAGACACGACTCCCCATAACCGACTAGTGTACAGCATCCGAAAAAATTGTCACCTCCCTCTGATGAATGGGTTTGATTCGCGGGGCTTTCGGCGCGCCGTCCGAGCCGTCTGCTTCCAACGCGCTTGGCGAAGAACAGGTTTGTCGTGAGAACCACAAGGCCGCAGGGATCGCAGAGGGAAATGGACCGGACATCGACCGGGCATCGAATGATATAGGGGGGGTATGACGGACACCTTGACGGAAAGCGTTTGGGCGTCTATGGTTGGGGCTTGGCTGCGCCGCGTTTTTTGAACTGTGCCGTTGTAGGTGGTACTTCAGGCCGCTGGGAGGTGATGCGTGAAAGATATCCGGGAACAGTTCCTGGCTGATTTGGCGAAAGCGGGTACCCCCCGCGACGTAGAAGAAGTGCGGGTTCGCTACCTCGGCCGCAAAGGGTCCATCACGACGCTGGCCAAGACGACTGACTTCAGCAAGCTGTCGCCCGACGAGAAGCGGCAGTTTGGCCAGCAACTGAACGATCTGAAACGACTGGCCGAGGAAGAGATCGCCCGGGCGGCCGAGGCCGTGAAGGACATGGCGGGCAGGGCCAGTCAGGCCAAAACTGCGCCAAAGCTGGATCTGACCGTACCCGGCACCGGGCACAGCGTCGGCTGCCTGCACCCGATCACCCTGGTCCAGATGGAACTCGAACGCATCTTCCAGGGGATGGGCTTCATGGTCCTCACCGGGCCGGAGGTGGAAGTAGAGCACTACAACTTCGACTCGCTCAACATCCCCAGCGACCATCCCGCCCGCGACATGCAGGACACTTTCTGGCTGACCAACGGGATGCTGATGCGAACTCACACGTCCGCCAATCAGGTGCGTGCGTTGGAACGGTTCGGCGCGCCGATGCGGGCGATTTTTCCCGGACGATGCTTCCGCTATGAGGCCATCGACGCCAGCCACGAAAACACCTTCTACCAACTCGAGGGCCTATTGGTGGATCGAGGCATTTCCGTGGCCAACCTGATCGCGGTGATGAAGGCGTTGTTGAGCCAGGTGTTTCATCGCGATGTGACGGTGCGGCTGCGTCCGGGATTTTTTCCTTTTGTCGAGCCGGGATTCGAACTGGATCTGCAGTGCGTGCTGTGCGGCGGACAAGGCTGCTCGACCTGCGGCGACGGCTGGATCGAATTGATTCCCTGCGGGCTCGTCCACCCGCGAGTGCTCGAGTACGGCGGGATCGACACGTCGGTATTCAGCGGCTTCGCGTTCGGACTGGGGCTGACGCGTCTGGCGATGATGAAGTTCGGGGTTCCCGACATTCGCCTCTTCAATTCCGGCGATGTCCGCTTTTACGAACAGTTTCCCGCGGCGGTGTAGTGCCTTGGCGCCGCGGACCACGGCAGTAGCGCCCCTTTGTTGCGAAGGACCACAGCGGTGAAGATTTCGCTCGACTGGATTTCGGATTTCGTAGACCTCTCGGACCTCGAGCCCCAGACGATCGCCGATCGACTCACGCTTTCCACCGCCGAGGTTGAGGGGTTTGAAATCCTTCAACGGGCGGTCGAGGGTGTTTTGGTGGGCGAGGTGGTGGCCGCGGCTCCGATCGCCGCGGGCGACGGCGGCGAGGAGAAGACGCTGACCCTGACTACGGTCGACTGCGGAAAGCGGAAGTACACGACCGTCTGCGGAGCGCCGAACGTGCGAGTTGGCATGAAGGCCGCTTTCGCCCCGCCGGGAGTGATCCTTGCCAGCGGCCAGACGATCGCCGTGGCGGCGGTCGCCGGTCACCAGAGCGAGGGCGTGCTCTGTTCGCCGATGGAATTGGGCATGAGCCGCTGGCACGAAGTGTTGTTGGAGTGCCCCGTCTCGATCGCCAACGGCACCCCGCTTGTAGAGTTCATCCCGCCGCAGGATGTGATCGTCGAGATCGACAACAAGAGCCTCACCCACCGCCCGGATCTTTGGGGGCATTACGCTTTCGCTCGGGAACTTGCCGCCATTTTCGGCCGCCCGCTCCGCACGCTGCCGATGGTTGATCTGGCCCAATACGACAAGCTTCCCGCTTACCCGCTCTCGATTGAAGACGCCGATGGTTGTCCCTGCTACGGCTGTCTGGAATTCGAGGTCGCGGCCGGCCAGCCGGCGCCGCTGGTCATGCAGCGCCGCTTGCACGCCTTGGGCCAACGGACTTACAACCTCATGGTCGACGTAACCAACTACGCCATGCTCGAGCTGGCCCAGCCGACACACGCCTTCGATGGCAACCGGGTATCGGCAATCCGCGTGGCGACGATGGGCAAGGCGGGCACGTTCACCACGCTCGACGAGCAAGAGCGCCGCATGGCGCCCGACGATTTGCTCATTTGGAACGAAAAGGAGCCGGTGGCTCTCGCCGGCGTGATGGGGGGACTCAACACGGAAGTCGAGCCCTCGACGACGAAGATATTGCTGGAAAGTGCGAATTTCAAAGGCTCGCGGATCCGTCGCACCTCGGTCCGATTGGATCTCCGCACCGAGTCGGCGCAGCGATTTGAGAAGAGCCAGCCCCCCGTCAATGTGAAAGTGGGCATCGCGAGGATCCTGCAACTGATCCAGGACGCGGGCGCCAAGCCGAACGTCACGTCGCGATTCACGGTGGCAGGCGATCTCAAGGAAGCTTTCCGCCCCTTGATCTTGGAGCCAGGCGCACTGCAGGCCATGGCCGGAGCGGACATTTCCCACAAAGAAGTCGTCTCGATCCTCCAGTCGCTCGGCTTCCAGGCCCGCTATGAAAGCGACGGGCGACTGCGGGTGGGAGTGCCGCCGCATCGGAGCGAGAAAGACATCTCGATTCCCGCCGACATCACCGAAGAAGTGTTGCGGGTGTACGGCTACGGCAAGATCGAGCCGCGGATGCCCGCGATGCCCTTGGCGCCGCTGTTCCTCGAAAAGCCGCTGCAAACCGAGCATAAAGTCCGCCGACTGCTGGCCGCGTCGCACGGTTTTGTCGAAGTGCAGAACTACGGCTGGACGGACGACCGCTGGCTGGCCCAACTCGGCTTCACTCCGCAACGGCCGCTGGAACTGAAGAATCCCAGCACGCAGACCACCCGCTATCTGCGGACAACACTCCTCCCCAATCTCTTGGCGCTGGTCCGCCCGAATCGCACCCACCGCGATGCCTTTCGCCTCTTTGAACTTGGTCGGGTCTACCGAGCCGATCAGCAGGGCGGAAGCCACGAAACGACGCATGTGGCGGGCGTCAGTGTCGCTCCGGCAAACCAGCCGTCCGCCGAGGATCATTTCCGAGCCATCAAGGGCGCCATCGAAGACATCGCCCGCGCGATCGGCTGCGGATTCCGCTTCGAGCCCTCGGCGGAGGTTCTTTCGCCGTGGCAAGTCGCCGACCATTGGGTCGCCATTCTCCGCGACGGTCGCGGCGTCGGTTCGCTCGGTCTTCTGGCAGGTCCGGTGCGGGAAACCGTCGCCCAAGAGGACCAGGTGGTCTGGTTCGAACTGGCGATGGACGAACTGGCCGGAGAGATTTATCCCGAGATCCACTACGCCGCCCCGCCGATCTATCCCGGCTCCTGGCAGGATTTCTCTCTGGTTTGGGACGTCGGCGAAGGGTTTGCCGCCCTCGACAGCCGCCTCAATGGCTTCTCGCACCCGCTGGTGTTGCGGCGCGAGTTTCTCTATTACTACAAGGGCAAGGGGATGGAACCGGGAACGGCGAGCTACTCCTATCGCTATTGGATCGGCGCGTGGGACCATACCCTCAGCAGCGAGGAAATCGAGGACTTTCGCAACGCGCTGTTGGGATTCCTCCAGTCCAACGAAATCCGTCTGCGAGCGTAATGAGCTTCGCTTCGTGACTCTTGTGTTTGGCTACCCATGTAGTTCGGACACTCCGTGACCGGACAATCGCGGGTCACGGAGCGCCCTGCCTACGCTGAAGAAGCGGTTCACGGTTTCGACGCCAACTCCGCGGCAACCGCATCGAAGAAGGCCACCGACTGGGCGATCTCCGGCAGGGAGTTGAGCCAGTTGTGCTCATACTCGATGGAAAACACTCCCTTGAACCCCTGCCGATACACCTCGGCCAGCACGGCTTTCAAATCCGCTTCGCCGGTTCCCCAAGGCACGTCGTGGGCATCCTTGCGGCCGTACTTATTGAGATCCTTCAAATGGAAGCTGACGATCCGGCCCTCCAGCTTCTTCACGGCATCGAGCGGATTGATCCCGGATCGCATCCAATGGCCGGTGTCCGCACACGCGCCGATTCGCTTGCTCCGGCCTTTGGTGACCTCCAAAACGGTGTCGGGGTTCCAGTAGCGTGACGGTTCGGGGTGATTGTGCAAGGCGACGTTGATCTCGTACTCCTCGCACAGTTTTTCGAGCAGATCGAAGGAGTCGGCGGTGGGCTCGGAGACGATCGTCTCGATTCCCATGTCCTTGGCGAAATCGAAGACGGCCCGGCTCCCCGCCTCGTCGTTCGGCAATCCGACCACACCGAAATTGACCAGGTTGACGCCGGCATCCTGCAATGTCGCCTTGACGGCTTGACGGATCTCGGGCGACATGGTCGGCCCGAACTGAACTTCGGGCTTCTCGGCGCTGAGCTTCTGACCCGGATAGGCTTCGAGCCAGCGGAGACCGAGGGATCGGTTCTTTTGGACCGCCTCCTCCCAGGTGAAGCGGTTGAAGCTATAAGCCTGGCAGCCGAGCTTCCAACCGATCTTTTCGGCGTGCGGTGAACCCGGGCCGGTTTCGGCGGCACAAAGCCGCCTGCCGCTGCCGCCGGCAGCGGCGGCGGCAATCATACCTGTGGCTTTCAAAAAATCGCGACGATCCATGAAGTCAATCCTCATTCCATGGGTTACGGGGCCTTGAACCATGCCGGATTATACAACGCCGGCCGGTAGCCGCGAAAGGTCGAGAGTCCGGAGCCAAGCCATCCGATTGGCTCTCGGCCCTGGACTGGAAGCAGCCTTAGAAGCCCTAACAAACGGGGACTGGCTGCGAGCCAAACCTTCGCAAAACCCGCAGAATATACGTCCTGGCGAGGTGCCTGTCCCCGTATTGTTTGGGCTTCTTAAAGGACTCCGGGATTTCCAGCCTGCGGTGTGGCACTGCTTGTGATTGGCCGGATTCCCCATTGGTCTAAAACGTGCCACAATCACAAGCAGTGGAACGTAGCGCCGCCTCCTGCGCCGCACTGCTTGGAGTTGTGGATAGGTCGATAGAAATGGACAACGCATTCAACTCCAAGCAGTGCCACACAACGGTACCGACGCTAAGAGCCTATCCCAAAACCGCTGGGGACTGGCTCATTTTGCGGAGTCTTCGGAGCAAAATGTGCCTGTCCCCTTCTCCCGACGCTAGGGCTTGACCGGCAAGAACTGCACTGCGTCCGCCACCACGTATCCATCGGCCCCGGCATTGGACACGGTGACCGTCGCCGGCTGGCCGCCTGTAAAACGGAAGGTTCCCAAGGCGATGAAGAGGCCGTCGATCGGCGGCGGTTGCCGCTGGTTGATGCTTGCCTCGGTTTCGCCTTCGGCGTGGCGGATTGTGACCCGTGCGTTGGTTGCCCTGTTGCCGGAGGCCGAATAGGCCAGGCGGACTTCGTAGCCGCCGGATTCGGCAATCGGGATCTCGAAGACCGCCTCTTTCTCGCCCTGACCGGAGTTGCCGTCGTGCCGGTATCCGGCATCGACCCAGTTTCCCAGAGTGGCGCTGGCCGACCATTCGCCCACGAACTTTGCTCGCCAGTCATCGACCACCACGCCGCTCAGTTTCGACGCCGGCACGGACCGATCGTCCGCCGGCGCGGTTCGGGTCCACTCGAGCACTTGACCGTCGGCCAAGAGCCGCTGCCGGAGCTTGGCATAGTCGACGTCTTGCACGGTAATGCCGTCACGGATCGCCTGGTCGGCGGCAGTCGCGGCGCTCTGGCCGAGGATCATGAACACGGGTTCCATGCGGATCGATCCGTAGGCGATGTGCGAACTGCTCACGCAGACCGGTACGAGCAGGTTCTCGCACTGTCCCTTCTTGGGCACGAGCGATCCGTAGGAGATCTGATAAGGGCCGTTGGTGCCGACGCCGATATCCCCCTCGTTCTGCACGTGGCCCTCCGGTGTCACATAGCGCTGGACGTTGTGGGAGTCCATGGTATACGAGCCCATGCCGACCGGTTCCGGCACTTCGCTCCGCTTGAGCAACTCGTTCTCCGTCATGACGAAGCGGCCGACCATCCGCCGGGCTTCGCGGACGTAGATCTGGTGAGGCCAGTGGCCGTTATCGAGGAACTCGTCCTCGGCGAGCCCCCATTGGCTCATCGCCGTTCGAACTTCTGCCGGAACCTGCGGGTCATTCGCCAGGAAATACATCAACCCCTTCTGGTAAAGCTCGTGTTCCTCGACGATCTCGCGCCGGCGCTCGTAGCTGGCCTCCGGATAGTCGTAGTTCATCCCGATGTTGTCGGTACTGAACGGGCCGTGGTTGTTCGTGTCCGTCTTGCCGTTGGGGATACGGTCGAACTTCTTGAAGACTTCCCGCCAACCGGCATCGAACACGCGGACCAACAGTGCGTACTGATCCGGATCGTATTCTTCCGGCTTGGGAAACGGCACGCGGTTCTCCGCGACATCGGTCAGGCACATGCGGAAGCAGTAGGCTTGAATGCGATGGTCGCCCTCGCCTTTCGTACCGGGCGGATCGGCACTGATTCGCGGCAGCAGCCCGCTGGACGGATCGCCCGGCACTCGGTTGGGATCGACAGGGCGATCGAGCACGCCAAAGTGGTGGTGATGGTGCAGCACACCGGTTTGAACTCCATTCCATGTTTCCTCGTAGACGCGGTTGGCCTCGCGGCCGACGTGATAGTCGACCTTGGCGGCGGCCATCAGGTCGCCTTCGTAGGTAGCGTCGATGAACATCCTGCCGGCAAAAGTTCGGCCGTCGAGCGTGGTGATCGACCGGATGCGGGGGCCTTCCATGCGAACGCCGTCTCGACGTTCGAGCCAGGCATCGCGGACTGCCGGGATCTCTTCTTCTTCGATCCATGCGTCGAAAATGGCTTCCGCAACGTGAGGCTCAAACACCCACATGGTGGACTGCTGGTCGCCGACCACTTGGTCCGACTGGTCGGGAAGTTGCTTTGGCGGCGACCATTTCCAGGCATCGGGTTTCTGATAGTGCTTCCAGACGCGATGATAGAACTGCCGCGAGAGGCCCCCGATCGTCTCCTTCCTGCCGCTGTCGGTCCATCCCAGGCCGCCGCTGGTCAGGCCGCCGAGGTGCTTATCAGGGCTGACAATCATGACGCTTCGGCCCATCTTCTTGGCTTGAATCGCCGCGGTGACCGCCGCGCTCGTGCCGCCATAGATGACCACGTCGTAAACTTGCTCGGCCGCACGTCCGCGTGTGGCGAGAAGGAGTAGTGCCGAAATAAGGATGCGTTTCACGAGAAGGGGCTCCGTTGGGCGAGTTTCGCGAGTGGATAGAATTGCTGCGAATCGAAACTATCTGAGCCGCGGATAACTTCTCATTGTACGCTCGATGGTCGATCGGTTGTATGGCCGTGACGCGGGAAAAGGTCGGGAGTCCTTTCTTCCGTGGCGACCGCTTGGAGCGGCCGCCACGGAAAAAAACTCCCAACCCCCTGGGAGCTTGGAGCAGCCCGATGCTTTGCCGCTCTCCGCCGTCGCCTTAATGCGTCAGTTTTCTATCGAGACGGACTGGTCGCCGACGGGCAAGTTCGATCGTTGCGATTCGCTGTTGCGAGGCAAGGTAGTCTTCCAGCAGAGAAAGGTTTTTCACGTTCGCCTTCCATGCCAAGTCGATCAAATCGCCGACGACCGGAACGACGCCGGCCACCAGATCGAGTCCGACATTGGCAACCATCCTTGCCAACAGTGGCCGTGGCGCTCCGAGGCGGGCCGCCTCCCGAATCAAGTAGACCGATACGCCGGCGGTGACCGCGTCGCCCAGTCCGGGCACCAAGCCGATGATCCCGTCGAGTCCAAACCGGACCGGTATGCCGGGTATCCGGAAAGCGGTATCCAGCCAACGGGTCAGTCTGCGGACACGCCGGAGTCTCTTGATTTGATCCGCTGAGAGCGTCATGTCATCGGCCATATCGGAACCCTACTTTGGCGATTGCCACCATGAGCTTCCAAGACATCCTGCGAAAACGGGGGTAGACCCCCTCGCCTTGCTTTGCTTTGCCATATTTTACACAATGACCGGGAGCCATTCGCCGTTCTGTCAGAGCCAAGGGTAGGGCAATTGCCATGCCGCGAAGGGGATTCTGGAGAACATTGGAGATTCACTCGCTGTTCCATGAGGTAGAAACCATGTCAACAAGCGGCTTTCCACGAAGACCTCTTCTTTTCATCGGGACAGCCTTGGCCCTGTTTGCTTCGCCAAGCCTTGCCACCGATCCCATTCTCCTCGTGCTCAATAAGCACGAGGACACGATGGTAATGGTAAATCCTGCCACCCTAAAGGTGCTGACCAAGATCCCTGCCGGGCACGACCCGCACGAGATGGTCGTCACTCCCGACGGGCGTTTCGCCTACGTTTCAAACTACGCGGCGCCGGGCAACACGGTATCGGTCATCGACCTGGTCGGCAAGACGCTGGTGACGCAGGTCCGCACCGACCCCTACACCCGCATTCACGGCGCGGCGATCTCGCCCGATGGCAAGCACGCCTACTTCACGGCAGGACAGACGGGCTATGTGGTCGAGATCGATACGCAGACCAATACGGTCCGCCGCGCGATTCCGACGCACGGCAAGATCTCGCACATGGTGCTGGTCTCGCCCGATGGCACGCGGATCTATACGGCCAATATCGTCAGCCGGAGTGTGTCGGTGATCGACCGGGCCACGGGCGAACTGATCGCGCAGGTGCCTTGTGACGCGGGCTGCGAAGGCATGGCCTTTACGCCCGATGGAAAGCATCTCTGGGCGGCCAACCAGAACGCGGGCAATATCACCGTGATCGATCTGGCTACGAACGAGGTGGTCAAGACGTTTTCTTGCCCCGGGGTGCCGCTACGGATCCACTTCGCTGCGGAAGGAAGAATTGCGCTGGTGAGCAGTTGGGAGGCTAAGGGGAGCCTCGTCGTACTCGATGTGCCCACTTGCCGGGAACTCCATCGCATCGCGTTGGGCAACCAGCCGATCGGGATCGAAGTGGCGCCGGACGAGAGCCGGGCGTTTGTCAGCAACATGACGTCCGATGAGATTCACGTCGTCGATATGAAGCAATGGAAGGTCGTGGATCGATTCCAGCCCGGCAAAGGCGTCGACGCGATGCTTTGGTGGTGTCCGCCAAAGTAGTCAGGGAGAATCTGCGTGTCCAGCGGCGTCCTGGTGATCGATCAAGCTTGGCCATTGCTGTTGAATACCGCCGTTCTGGTGGCGGCCACCTGGACGATCAGTTTGCCGCTGGGGTCGCTGCTGGGATGGCTGCTGCTGCGGACCGATCTGCCGGGACGAAGGGCGGCGATAATCCTGCTGGGAGTTCTGCTCTTCGTGCCGCTCTATTTGCAGGCGGCGGCCTGGCAGGCTGGATTCGGTTTGCAGGGGTGGGCGATACTCGTCTTCGGGATGCCCGTCTGGCTGGAAAGTTGGACTGGGTCCATTTGGGTACACGCCATGGCGGCATTGCCCTGGGTGACCTTGATCGCGGGCGCGGGGTTCCGGCTGGTCGAACCGGAGTTGGAGGAGCAGGCGATCCTCGACGCAACGCCGCGGCAAGTCTTCTTCCACGTCACCGCTCGCTCCGCTCTGCCGGCAATCACGATCGCGGCGGTCTGGGTGATGATCCTCACCGCGGGAGAAATGACCGTGACCGACCTGTTCGGTGTGCGGACCTACGCGGAAGAAGTCTACACGCGGATGGCGATGGGAGAAGGGCCGAGGCAATCGCTGGTGAGCGTGCTGCCGGGCATGCTGCTCTTGGCCGTGCTCGTCGGCGCGGCAATTGTCGCCGTTGCTCGGATCGCACCGCGTGACCGGCCGATCCCAATGCGGGCGCGGTGGGTGTACCGGCTGGGAAGATGGCGCGTTTTCGCCGTGCTGCTCACGGCAATCGTGCTGGTTATCCTCGTGGGGATCCCGCTGGGTAATCTCCTTTACAAGGCCGGGGCCGTGGTGAGGATGTCCGACGACGAGATGGTGCGAAGCTGGTCCGGGTGGAAACTGGTCACGATGGTGGTGACGAGTCCCCTTCGCAATGCACGAGAATTCGCCTGGTCGTTGGCGTTGAGCGGGTCGGCGGCGACGGCGGCTGTGGCGGCGGCGATCGGGGCGGCATGGTGGTCGCGGCGAGGCGAAGCGGCGACGGCAACGACCGTCGGGTTGGCTGCCGTGGCTTTGGCCGTGCCCGGACCGTTGGTGGGGCTGGCGACGATCGCGCTGGTAAACCGGCCGGAAGTTCCGCTGCTCGCATACCTCTACGATCGATCGATTCTCGCGCCGTGGCTGGCGTTGGTTATCCGTTGTTTTCCGCCGGCGGTTCTCATCCTCTGGCAGGCGATGCGGACGATTCCCCGCGAAATGCTCGACGCCGCGGCGGTCGATGGAGCGAGCCCGGCGGGACAACTGTGGCGCATCGTGTTGCCGAGTCGGCTTCACGCTTTAGGTCTGGCCTGGCTGATCGCCTGGGCCGTGGCGCTGGGAGACCTGGCCGCGAGCATCCTCGTTGTCCCTCCAGGCGTGACGACTCTCTCAATCCGCATTTTCGGCCTGCTGCACTACGGCGTCGAAGACCAGGTAGCCGGGATCTGCCTGGCGATGACGGCGATCTTCGCGGGAATCGCCGCCTTGGCCATATTTCTGGCCGGCCGCTGGCGAAAGGCTGCTTGAGAGGAATCTTTCCCACGGCGCCGGGCATGATGTTTGGGTATACTGAAGTAGGGTTTTCTTCCGTGAACTCTGTACGCCGGGCTCGCATGCTTGGCTCGTTTAACCGCAACGGCCAACGGCCTGCGCGAGGGGCTGCGACAAAGTCCGCCACGGCACACTTCGCGCCGGCCGTTGGCCGTTGCGGTTAAACGAACTGGATTGCGGCCTCAGGCCGCTTTATGAAATCTGAATTGGCCTTCGTGTATAGCCATTGAACCCTAAGAAGGTGTTGTTGCCGTGCGTCTTGCGAAATTCACGATTACCGCTGTCATTCTCGGATCGTCCTCGCTGTTGGGAGTCCCCGCGGCTTCCGCTTTGGATCATGTTGTGCTGCGTCGCGACGGCAAACAGATCGAGGTGGCGGGCAAGTTGTTGGTGGCCGCGCAGGACGGCGGTCTGCTGCTGATGGCTCGCGACGGCGTTCTCTGGGCGGTTACGCCCGACGAATTGGTCTCGAAGTCGAGCGATGCGGCGCCGTTCGAGCCGCTGGGGGCGAAAGAACTCGGCGCGAAGATTCTTGCCGATTTGCCGGCCGGGTTCGACTGCTACGAGACGGCCCATTATCTGATCGTTTACAACACGTCGCGCGGATACGCGCAGTGGTGCGGATCGCTCTTCGAACGGCTCTATATGGCATTCACCAACCATTGGACGCGGAAGGGCTTCGAACTGTCGGAGCCGGAGTTTCCCCTGGTGGCGTTGGTGTTCGCCGATCGGCGAAGCTACGCCGATTATGCACGCCCCGAAATCGGCGACAACGCGGGGTCGATCATCGGTTATTTCAGCCTGGCGAGCAACCGGATGGCAATGTACGACCTGACCGGCACACAGGCTTTGAATCGGACGACGGATCGCAACTCGGCCGCCGAGATCAACCGTATTCTCGCCCAACCCGCCGCCGAGCGGATCGTGGCCACGATCGTCCACGAGGCGACGCACCAAATCGCTTTCAACTGCGGTTTGCACACTCGCTACAGCGACTGCCCCTTGTGGTTCAGCGAAGGCATCGCCGTCTATTTCGAAACGCCGGACCTCGGCAGTTCCCGCGGCTGGCGAAGCATCGGGACGGTGAATACGACACGGCTGGCCCAATTCCGACAATCGCTACGGAGCCGGCCCTCCGATTCGTTGGTCACACTGATTCGCGACGACGAGCGGTTGCGCAAGAGCGGAGAGACCCTCGATGCCTATGCCGAAGCCTGGGCGTTGACCTATTTCCTCATCCGGCAATACCCACGGCAGTATCTCGCCTATCTCAAGACCTTGTCGGAGAAGACGCCGCTGATTTGGGACGAGCCGGAGACCAGGATCCGAGAGTTCAAAGCGGCGTTCGGCGAGGATCTGCACGCCCTGGATGCCGAGTTCTTACGGTATATGGGCAAAGTACGGTAGAAGAATGCGGAAATCAGCAGCCGGCTGCCTGCTTTTCTCCAATGATTGCGCCGCCATCGGACCTGTTGGTAACAGCCGGGCTGCTTTTTGGCCTCTCCACGGTTGTGAGCGGATTCCGGGTCGGTTATTATCAAAGGAGTAAGCTTTGCCCGCCCCCCCCGAATTCCCCCCCTGCCTTACCAACAAAGGAGCCATGCATGCCAAAATCCAACTCGCTTGATCAACCGAATCGCCGTCGTTTCTTGAAGGCCACCGGGGCCGTGATGGGTGCGGCAGTGGCCGGAACGCTCAGCGTGGGTCGCGCCGCCCACGCCGCCGGCAGCGACGTGCTCAAAGTCGGCTTGATCGGTTGTGGCGGCCGTGGCCGCGGTGCGGCGGCGAATGCCCTGACGGCCGACAAGAATACGCAACTCGTGGCACTGGCGGACCCGTTTCCGAAACAGATGGAAACGGCGCTGGCGACGCTGAAGAAGGGTTTTGGCGATCGCGTCACCGTCACTCCCGAGACCTGCTTCGACGGTTTCGACGGATATCGGAAGGTGCTCGACAGCGGCGTGGACGTGGTCTGTCTGGCCGAAACGCCCCACTTCCGTCCCATGCACCTGAAGGCCGCCATCGACGCGAACAAGCATGTCTTCTGCGAAAAGCCGGTCGCCGTCGATGCTCCGGGAATCCGCTCGATCCTGGCGACTTCGGAGGAAGCCAAGAAGAAGAACCTCAATATAGTTTCGGGGCTCTGCTGGCGCTATCACCACGGCGTGAAGGCGACCATGCAGAAGGTGCTCGACGGAGCGATCGGCGACATCCAGTCGATCCAGGAGACGTACCTTACCGGCTTCCTCTGGCACCGCGGACGGGAAGAAGACGATACGGAGATGAAGTATCAACTTCGCAACTGGTACTACTTCTCGTGGCTCTCCGGCGATTTCAACACCGAGCAGCACGTCCATAGCCTCGACAAGGCGTTGTGGACGATGGGCGATCAGCCGCCGGCGCGGGCGTGGGGACTCGGTGGCCGGCAGGTCCGCACCGAGACCAAGTACGGCGACATCTACGACCACCATGCCGTAGCCTACGAGTGGCCCAACGGCGTGACCTGCTACGCGTACTGCCGGCAGCAGGGCGGCTGCTACTCCGACGTGACTGACGTAATCACCGGTACGAAAGGCCGCTGCAACGTGCTCAAGCACCGCATCGAAGGAGCGAACCCCTGGAAGTTCGAAGGCGAAGGGGGCAACATGTACGAGTTGGAGCACGAGGCCCTCTTCGGCGCGATTCGCTCCGGTCAGCCGATCAACAACGGCCAGTACATGGCCTACAGCACCATGCTGGCCATCCTGGGCCGGATGGTCGATTACACCGGGCAGGCCATTACCTGGGACGAGGCGATGAATTCGCAGCAGCGGCTGGCCCCGGAAACCTACTCGTGGGACGCGACCCCGCCGATCGTGCCGGGCGCCGACGGCGCTTATCCGGTCGCTATGCCGGGAGTGACGAAGTTCGAATAGGGCACTGGTAGATCCCGCTTGCCGAGCGGGATCTTGCCGCACGGGTTCTGACTGGCAAGCAGAACCCGTGCGGTCTCGCTCGCATCATGCCGAAACACCACCAGACGTGGCTGCCGAGCATTGTTGTCGCGCCGGCGCCGCCTTGGCTTTGGTCGGACTGAAGTCCGCCCTGCCAATTCGTTTCTGGACCGGTTCTGAGGATCATTCTTCGGCCCGCGATGCTGGCAAGCCGAGGTCGGCCAGCGACGCGGATGGCCCGATCTGCCTGGCCAGAAGCCGCAATGCGTCACGTCCCGATCGGCACTTCTTCGCTGGGGTTGGCCGCAACTTGGTCTGCTTCAGGAACGGCGGCCTCGGCCGCCAATGCGACAATGGCGGCGTCGATGGCGTCCAGGGCGACCGGCGGGGCAGGCTGATCGAGACTGGCGCCCGAGGAGGGAGCGTCGATATCGGCGCCGGCATCACCGTCGCTTCGTTGCGATCCGCGTTCAAAGGCGTCGATCCCGTCACCACCTGCATAGATCGATTCGGGCCTATGCATACCGCCTACAGGTCCGAAACGGGTGCCGAAAAGGCCGCGGTTGTCGTAGGTTCCTGCCACGAGCAAATCCGTCGCAGCGGCCGTGGCGCCGGCGTCCGGCAAGAGAGCCGAGAAATCGAACGCGGCGGCGACCGGTTCCACCCTGGAGAGGGCGACTTCCGCGATCAGCAATTCGGCAAGCAGAGCATCCGGGCCTGTACCGGCAATCACCAGCGGCACACGCAGCGTGCTTGCGGCCCCCGACTGGCCCGCGCCGATCGATTCCGTCGCGCGGACGAGAAGTTCGTACTCGCCCGCGGCAAAATCAGCGGGCACATCCCAAACGATCTCACCGCTTAGTGGATCGATGCTGACGCCTTCCGGTGAAGACTGGAGACTATAGCGAACCGGGTGCGGATTGGGAAGGTCCGGGTCTTCCGCGTGGACGGTCAACTCCCATCGCTCGCCCGCGGCAAGTTCCTGGACGGCGACGGGATCGAACACGGGTGGACGGTCCATCTCGCGAACGGTGACGGTGAACGACTGGCTTGCCGTCGCCCCGAGTGAATCGACCACGGTGAGCGTGATCGGGTATTCCGCCGGCCCCTGGCTTTCCTGCGGAGTCCACGTGAAGCGGCCCGTCTGGGGATCGACGGCGGCGCCGGCCGGCGAACCCGCTTCCAGCCGCCAGGTGAAAGCCTGTGCCGGGCGATCGGCGTCGGTCGCCACGGCGGTGAAGTCCACAGGCGAGCCTTCATCGACGGTCACGTCTTCGATGGAGGCAAGTGCCGGGGGCGTGTTGTTCTCGGTAACGGTGACGGCGACCAGCGCTCGCTGCGCCGCGCCGGTGGCGTCCGACACCTTCACGGTGATGCTATATTGGCCCGGCCCATCGGCTTCGGTCGTCGCCCAGACAAATTCGCCCGTCGCCGCGTCGATTGCGGCGCCCGCCGGGGCGTTTTCCAGGCTGAAGGTCAGCGGCAGGTTGGCATCGGTGGCCGCGACGGTAAAGAGAAGCGACTGGCCTTCTTGGACCTGCTTGGCGCCGATCGGCTCGATAATCGGCGCGTCGTTCACCAACACGTCGAACGACTGGTCGACCGTGTTGCCGGCCGCGTCGCTGGCCCGTAGCGTGACGGGATGGCTGCCGGTCTGGCCGCCGGAGGGCGTCCAGGTGACACGGCCAGTGTTCAATTCGACGATCATTCCGGCCGGCGCCTGGGTCAACTGGTAGCGGACCTGCCCGCTGCTCTCGCCGGTAGCCTGAGCGTCGTACAGGTACAAGGTTCCCATGCCGGCACCAAGAACCGGAGTGGAAGTAAACGCCGGCGCGGCAGTGTCGACGGTAATCTGCAGCGGCGAGGAGAGCGCGCTGACCAGATCGACTTCGGTAACGAGATTGCCGACGTTGACGTCCTGGTCGGCGAGGGTTTGCACGGCCGTAATGGAGTGGGTTCCCTCGGAGAGGTCAAAGACGCCGTTGGTTTCGATCGTGACGCTGCTGCCGGCGGCCGTCGCCCGGCCGATGAGGTTGCCATCGGCATAGAGCGAGACCTCGGCGCCGGCGATGACGCCGCTGACCGAAAACCGCAACGTCTTTCCGGCCGTATTGTCGAGATTGGTAATGCCGTCGCCGTCGCTGATGCCCGTATCGGAACTGGTCAGCAGTTGAATTCCTGTGGGAGCCTCGGGAGCGATGTAGACGGGAACAACCTGGGTGTCCCAGGGCTTGCTGGCTGCCGTGCCCGGAGACATCCCGTCCGGGAGAATCGTGGAAACGCCAATGGCGATGCCATAGACTCCGACCAGGCCGTTTTTGGGCGTCACTGTGACTTGGCCCGTCCAGGGATCCACGTCCACCTGCAAATTGGCATTCTCCAGTGGTGGCAGATCGTAATCCATCAGATCGGAGCGATTGATCTGGGTCCAATATTCGTTCCAGTATTTGGCATAATAGACGGCGTCCCAATAGAGAAATTGATCGCCTTCGAGGTCGAATCCGGACGGCTGAAAACTCACCGGTGTGTTTGCCGTGGTCTGGACCGGACTGATTGGGAGCAAGTAGGATGGTGCGTTGCTGGTGTCCGCCTGGATTGTCACGTGAAAAATCTGCTCGGCAGTACCGCCGTTGCCGTCACTGACAGTAACGGTCACGTCAGCTTGCCCCGTGGTT
Organism: Rhodopirellula sp.; assembly: GCA_012728855.1. Classification (GTDB taxonomy): domain Bacteria; phylum Planctomycetota; class Planctomycetia; order Pirellulales; family Thermoguttaceae; genus JABWBD01. The sequence continues at coordinate 21,964 of JAAYEH010000440.1, forward strand.
CCTTCCGGTGCGGAGAGACGCAAGACACCGTTTTCCTGGTCGTGGAAAACGGTCACCGAATTCATCACAACTGGCGTCAGAGGCCTGTTCAAGGGGTTGTTCGGATTCGGATCCGTTCCCGTCGTCGTCGTCGTTGGAACCGAGCTGATTTGCTCGCGAACCGCGTCACCCTCGGTCAGGAAGCCGAAGATGCTATGGTTGAAGTCGAGCCAGCGTGTCGGTCCCGCCGTAATGAAGAATTGCGAGTCGTTCGTATCATCCGAACTCTTCGCCATCGACAATATGCCCGAACTGGTATGCTGGAGATTCGGGCTGAACTCGTCGTCGAACGGGTATTTGTTTTGGCTGTCCGTGAACCCCGGTTTGTTGTCGGTGCCACCACTGCCGGTTCCCAGCGGATCTCCACCTTGGATCATGAAATCCTCGATCACCCGGTGGAAGATCAGCCCATTGTAGTAACCGGATTGGGCCAGGTCGATGATCCGCCCGGTGGTTCGCGGGGCGAGATCCTCGAAGAACTGGAAGATCATGTCCCCATAGTTCTGCACGGAAATCTTCATGCTGCGGTTCCCCTGGGGCACCGTGGTGGTCAGCGCCGAGTTCGTGCTGGAAACCGAGTAGGTCAGCGTATCGCCGTCGGCGTCGAATCCGTCCAGGGCAATGTGCAGCGGGGCGCCGGCGGACAAGTCCACGTCGGAGATGGTAGCCAACGTCGGAGCCGAGAGAACCCAACGCGTTTCAAGCAGTTCGAACCGCGTCTGGCGGTGCATTGGCGGGCGAGCGGAGCGGTGGCGACGGGCTGAACGACGACGAAGCGGAAAGCGTTGCCTGTTCATACTTTTCAAAGACCGGAGTGAAGTAGGTCGTTAGTAGTGTCATTTGCCGGGAATCACGTGCCTAAGGCGCCAGGTGGCAAAGACCTCCTCCACTGCAGCGGGGCAGGTGCTAGCCGAATGGCGGTTGGGCAGGACAAGGCGGACCGTTCCGGACGAACGCCGACCGCGGACTCTACGGTTCGATGCAGGCCCCGGGTCGATAGTTCCGGCATAGTATCCCAGTGTAATCGAAGTTGGCCATTTTGCACCACGACATTAACCAATACGGCGGTTCTTCCGCCTGTCGTGGTGGGGTTGCAACGGTTGGAGGATCTGGGAAAACCCCGAAGCGCAGGCATTCTACCTCCGGCGGCGGAGCAGACGAGCAAAGGTTGCGTTTTTTCGATCGTCCCGAACCGGTTGAACGAGTAGCCTTTGCCAGGGCAAGAGCGGCAACGACTGGTAGAGTGCTTCCCGACCGTCGTCAGGGCCCATCGCTATTTCTCCGATTCGGGCGGCATATCCCGCACTCCCGAGAATGCCGGGCCTCCCGCGCCGACGTAGCCGTTGCTGGCTCCCGCGGAATCTGGAGTTACCCAGAAGGCGTAGAGCTGGCCGCTGGTGAGATGAAAACGCAGTCGCACGGGTTTCCCGACAAACTCGGCCAGATCGGCGCGGCCGGTCCACTCGATGCGCTGCTTCGTGGTATCGGCGGTGAGCGGTTTTGACTCGGCAAGCACTTTTCCCGGCTCACTGAGCACTTCGACGCGCAGTTCGCCTTTGGGGGCGTTGACGTTGACGAACAAATGACGGCCTTGAAAGACAATGGGGCTCGTCGTGAGCGTGCCGGGCTTTTCGCCGGCGTCCATCGAGGCAAAGCCGTCGCGTCTCAGCATGGCCAGCCCGATGCTGCCGCCGGTATACATGCCCCGTTTGCCGCTGGGGGCGACGCCGGAGGTACCCATGTAGGGAAACACAAGCTGATCGTTCAGCACCACGAATACGCCCGCGGTGCCGTGGACGTACGCCCTATCCCACGACCCTTCGGTCCGCAAGCCGGTGATGAAGCTGCGGCGATCCGGCCGATCCCAGTGAAAGCCGTCGCGGCTGAAGCCGAGTTCGAGATCGAGCAACTTGGGAAACTGGCCCTCGGCGCAGACGCGGTTGTTCGGGCCGCGGTGGATGTAGTGCATGCCGACCATCAGGCTCTCGTAAGCCACGGCGTTGAGGCTGTAGAGCTGCGGCGGATCGCCCGCGCCGGGATAGCGGCCGGCGGGCTCCGGGAGATCGAGGCGGTCGGCATTGGTCCAGTAGACCGCCCCGGACCAGTCGGCGCCCTTGAGAAACTCGCTCGCCTCCAGGTAGTAGCGGCAGCGTCCGCGGCGCCCGGTGTGTTTGATGCTGAAGCACCACCTCTGGCGGAAAGGATTGAAGAAGAACGAACAGTAATCATCCGCGGCCATATCGGTCGGCACGGCATCGGACCAGGTCCGGCCGTCGCTTACGTGCAGCGAGTGGTTGAAGCCTGGGGGGCGCTGTTCCTTGGGGACGTGCATCCAGCAGGTGAGAAACTTGATCCGCTCGGCGGAATTCGGGGTGTTCAGGTCGAGCCACACGCAATTGTCCGAGCCGCTGGACTTCAGTTGCGGTCCGGTCCAGCGGAGGCCCTGCGGCAGCAGCGCATTGCCGCCGGCCATCCCGAGGTCCGGGCGCGTCCAATGCACGAGATCCGTGCTGGTGGCCAGCGACAGCGGCCCGCGCCAGCCCGCGACGTAGAACATCTTGAAGTGCTTTTCCGCGGGATCCCAAAACACGCCGCCCTGTCCGAGGAATGTCGTCGCCTCCTCGCCGCGCTCGCCATTCTCCGATGCGCCGAGTTCCCTTGCCGTCTCCGCCTTGAAGACCGGATTGCCTTCGAACTTCTTGGCGGCGTGGAAGGTGCGTTTCAGGTCCGTGCTCTCGATGAGGAAGTCGTCCACGAAGAGCTGCCGGCCGACGTCGATGGGCAGCCTTTTCCGAGGTTTCTCCAAATACGGCACGGGCATCGGCTCGGCCGATTCGGGATCGAGATACCTGGGCGGCCACTCCAGCGGAAGCTCGATGCCGTTGTAGAGAATCGGCTTGGGTCCGGGCTCGGTGATGATGACGGGCGGCTCGGTACGGGCGTCGATGGGCAACTGCGCCGCCGACGCGCCTGCCAGCCTCGCTTCGGCGCCTTTGTCCATGATGAGCAGAACCATCTTCTTGAAACGCAGTCGCTCTGGGCGATTTGCCTCCTTGCGATAGAGGCTCACGCGGTTGATCTCCCCGGGGAAGAGTTGCACCTCGGGCACGTCGACTTTCGTGAATCCGGCTTCCTGCAACGCCGCCTCCTGGCTGGCGGCCTTGGGCCGGATGGTGGGCGTGAGGGCGTAGACAGTTCCGGGTTTGGTGATTTCCACCTCGAGGTTGTCGATGCTGGTACGGAGGAAGGGCAGATCGCGGACCAGATCGGGCATCTCGACGATCCGATACTCGCGATCGGCGAAGAGCTTCACGCCCTGCTTCATCACCGCAGGTTCCTCGGGCGGCGGCGCCAGCGGTTTGCGGGTCTTGCCGGCCTGAGACTCGAACTGGCCCACGGTCTCCAGCTTGCCGAACATGATGCGGTCTGTGCTGCCTTGGTCGCCCTGGGTGACGGTCAACCAGATAACGCCTTCGTGCTCATGGAAGGTCGGGTATTGGAAGGAATCCGGGCTCTCGAAGCGGTATTTTCGCCGCCATGTTTGGCCGTCTCGGGAAACGTCCAGGTTGAACACGCTGCGTCTGCCGCCGTGGATGCTCGTGTTCTCCTGCCAGCCCAGGTAATAGATGCCGCCGAACTTGTCGAAGGTCGGCTTGGAATTCAGGCCGTTGGGCACGAAGGGAAGCTCCCGGCCCACGCTCCACCTCCTGCCGTCCTTGCTGGTGGTGAAATGGTAGTTGCCGATGTCGTTGCGGCAGATCGCCATCCAGGTGCCGTCCGGCAGGCGGTTCACGGCCGACTCGCTCAACTGCTGCGACTGCGGCTCGTTGTAGTGGCCGATGATCTCGAAGGTCGCCCGATCGTCGTGCAGCAGTGCCAGGGCGTTTTGTTTACCGGGGAAGTTGTTGATCGCCACATAGAGCCGGCCGTCGAACTCCTTGAACGAGTCGAACAGATAGAGCCCGTGGTTCTGCGCTGGTTTGGTGAAGCCCTGGGCCGCCGCGTCGGTGTGGAAGTGTCGAGGCTCCATGTCGAACACGCCTGCGGCTGTCTTGAGCTTTGCCTTGTGGATGCGGTTGTCGAACTCCAACGTGCCGAGATCAAAGTCGCGATACCAGGTAACCGCCTCGCGATCGCCAGGCTGGCTGGCAAAGTAGCAGCGGAGGGTGTTGTCGTTGCGTTTCAGAATCCGCGGAACAAAGCACTGCCCGATCGGCAGAGTCTCGTTCTCGAACTGCTGCCCGGACTTTGCCAGGGGAATGACGCGTTTCACCTCCAGCGTCTTGAGATTCACGACGGTCAGCACACAGTATTGGGCCGCGCCGGCGCCATGTCCGGGCTGAACATCGTTGTCGTGCTCGACGATGTAGGCCCTCTGCCCGACGCAGAGGAACTCCGCGTCGTGCGCCCCCTTCGCGTGCGGTGTGGTCACCCGGATCAGCCGCTCCATCACCAGATCCCCCGCCAGCGCCGGATCCCAGCCGTCGGGCACGAGGCTCGCCTGGCGCACGTCCTCGGAGATTACCGTGCCGTGCTTCCGTTGGGCGTCGTCGGACGTCGGCTGCCGGCTAGCCGGATCACCGGCAGCGTTAGGTGCAGAAGTCGGATTTGGGCTCTGCTGCGTGCGGGCGACGGTCGGGATGCAGAGCAGAAGGGCACAGGAGAACCGTGCGGCGAGTCGAAGCGATCGGACCATGATGGATGCTCCGAAGAAGGAGAGGGACGGTTGGTGATTGAATTCGATAACCTCACGCAAAGGCAACGGACACCACTTTGTGGACTGGCGCAGCGCGAAAGGTGAGTCCCAAGTCGCTTGGCGGCGTTGTCCCACACCAACTCGCCACTGTCGGCGACCCTTGAGCAGGTTCAAATCTCCGACCATTGGCCGGGAACCGGGATGGGATAGCATCCCGCGGCATCCGCCTTGGCCGGAGCGGAGGAATCGGAGGTGAGGCGGTCGATGTCGGGACAGAAGCGGAAATCCGAGGCCAGGGCTTCGTCCCAGGTGACGATCTTCCCCGAATGCACGGCGGCCCGGCCCATGATCGTCGCCAGGTCGGAATAGGCGGAACGCTCGACCTCGTTGTGCGGCCGGTCGCTGCGGATGGCGTCCAGCAGCACGCGCCATTCCTCCTGGTAGGGCGAGACTTGTTCCTTGGGCGGCTCCCAGGCGATGGTGTCTCGCGCGATGCGCTGATCCTGGTGGATGCGGACCGTCGGCGCGTGGATGCTTCCGGAGAACTGTGCCGCACACTTCGTCCCGTGGACGAAGGTGGCGAACTCGGGATAGCACTCGGCGAGATACCGCCCGACGACCATCCCTTTTGTGCCGTCGGCAAAAGTGTACTCGATGCTGTACGAGTGGAGATCCTGGCTGAGGTCCGAGGCCGCATCGAGGCTCCGTCCACCCACTCCGTGCGCGGCGACGGGCCAGGAGTCTTTCAGCCAGCACATCTCGTCGACCAGGTGGATGGTCCGGTCGTGGAAGTATCCGCCGGCAACCCACAGCAACCGTTCCGGATTGCGGATCTGCCAGTACAACTCGTGATCGCCCTGCTGGCGCGGGCGCAGCGGGGCCCGATATTCCATGCGGTAGGCACGAACGAGTTGCACCTGTCCGAGGGCCCCGTCGCGGATCCGCCGGATCAGCTCCTGACGAGACGCGGAGTGTCGGCACATCAGGCCCGTGGCCACTTTGAGGTTCTTCGCTTTGGCTGCCTCGCCCGCTTTGAGCACGCGGCGAATGCCGCCGGGGTCTGGCGCGATCGACTTCTCCATGAAGACGTGTACGCCCTTCTGCACCGCGTATTCCAGGTGCGTCGGCCGGAAGCCGGAATAGGTGGTCAGTATGGCAATGTCTCCCGGGCGGAGACAGTCGACCGCCTTGCGGTAGGCGTCGAAGCCGACGAACTGCCGTTCCGGCGGCACATCGATCCGATCGCCGAACTGCTTGGAGAGCGCCTTCAGCGATGCGGTCAGCCGGTTGTCGAACAAATCGGCCATCGCCACGAGCTTGACCGGCCCGCCCTCTACCGACATGGCGTTCCCGACCGCGCCGCTTCCGCGGTTCCCGGAACCGATGAGGGCCAGGCGGATCGTGTTGTCCTCGGCGGCATGCACGCTCGGGACCGCCATGGAAACCAACACGGAAGCGCCCGCCAATCGGCCGCCGCGTTGCAGGAATTCTCGGCGTGACGGTCGGCTGGACTTCGAAGGCGACAATTGGGCGATACGTTTCATCTCAACTCATCTCCTGGCTGCAAATGGAAAACTCCCCGGACATCCTAGACAAGTATTGCCACCCCGGCGCAAGCACCCGAAAACAAGGCTCAATCCATGAAGACCTGCGGCTCGTTGACCTTCAACCGCTGGCCACGGATACTGGGGCAAGCCCCGTTGCGGGAAAGCCGCAAACCAACCTACAAGAAATGCGACGGAGGTGTTGCCATGGATCGCTCGTCCACAGCGGTAAGCCGAACCCCTGCTGACGTACTAGCCATGTTACGACATAGAATTTCTACACTTACACTTATCGCCGTTACGGTTTCTGTGTCAATACATCCTCAAAAACATGGAGAGTGTTCCGAGTTATCCCGTGTACCAAACATCATACTCATACTCGCCGACGATCTAGGGTACACAGACCTCGGCTGTTTTGGGAGCAAGTATTACGAGACGCCCAACATCGACCGCATGGCAGCGGAGGGCATGAAGTTCACCAGCGGTTATACCTGCGGCCCGAATTGCCAGCCCACGCGGGCCGCGATGATGAGCGGCCAGTATGGGCCGCGAACCGGCGTGTACACCGTCGGCGGCATCGACCGGTTCAACTGGCAAAGTCGGCCGCTTCGCCCCGTGAACAACGTGGTGAAACTCGCGCCGGAGAAGGTCACAATTGCCGAGGCGATTCAGAACGCCGGATACGCAACGGGCATGTTCGGCAAATGGCACCTCGGCGAAGACCCTGAGCATCATCCTCTTTGCCAGGGCTTCGAAGAGGCAATCGTTTCGATGGGCGTGCATTTCAATTTCAAGACGAACCCCAAAACCGATGATCCACAAGGCGACTACCTCGCGGATTTCCTCACGGATCGAGCGTTGGATTTCATCCGCCGGCACCGTGACGGGCCGTTCTTGCTCTACCTGCCGCACTTTGCCGTGCATGTTCCGCTTCAGGCCAAACAGCGTTGGATCGAGCACTTTCAGTCAAAGGCGCCCGTCGGCGGCCACTGCGATCCAATCTACGCCGGCATGATTGCCAGCGTAGACGAAAGCGTCGGCCGCGTGTTGGCGTTGCTCGACGAACTCCGTCTCAGCGACAACACGCTGGTGATCTTTTCCAGTGACAACGGCGGCGTCGGCGGGTACGAGCGCGAGGGCATCCGGGGCAAGAGCATCACCGACAACGCGCCGCTCAAAGGCGGCAAGGGGATGCTGTACGAGGGCGGCATCCGCGTCCCCTGCATTTTCCGCTGGCCCGGCAGAATCGCCTTCGGGACCGTTTGCGACGAACCGATCAACAGCGTGGATTTGTATCCGACGCTGTTGGCCGCGGCCCGGGCCAAGCCGCCCGAGAATTATCCACTCGACGGCGCCGGCTACATGGATCTCCTCATCGGCGGCCCCCGGCGACCCCGCAAGCCGCTCTTCTGGCACTTCCCCGGCTACCTCGGATCCGGCGCCGGCACGTGGCGCACGACGCCGGCGGGGGCGATCCGGGCCGGCGATTGGAAGTTGCTGGAGTTTTTCGAGGATGGCCGACTGGAATTGTACAACCTTAAAGACGACATCGGCGAAATGAAGAACCTTGCCGCCGCGCAGCCCGACAAGGTGAACGAACTGCACGCCCAACTGATCGCCTGGCGCAGCGAGATCAACGCGCCGATGCCGATCAAAAACGTGCCCAGTGAGCGGAGCGCAGAAGAAGAAAAGGGCCAGAAACGGAAAACCAGACAACAACGGCGGCAAACGGAGCCCCAACAACTCAAACCGTAACTACGACAGCCGTGGAAGAGGCTGATCCTTGCAGCCCACCGAATGCCAGCGTATTCTATGGGGGTAGCCAATCCCTTTCACCCAGGCATTGAGAAGGAATGACAACCGTGAAACACATCCCGCTTGCCACACTCACCGTTTTCGCGCTGGCCTTAGCCGCGGGGCTGCCGGCTTCCGAGCCGGTTCCGCCCGAGGGATTCCGTGCGATCTTCAACGGCAAGGATCTCGCCGGGTGGCATGGATTGAACCCGCACTCGGCGGTGAATCTGGAGGGCGAAAAGAAGGAAGCGGCTTTGACGCGGATGCGCGAGGAGTTCACGCAGCATTGGCGCGTGGAAGACGGCGAACTCGTCAATGTCGGCACCGGCCCGTATGCGACGACCGACGAGGCCTTCGGCGACATGGAATTCCTCGTCGAATACAAAACGGTCCCCAAGGCGGACAGCGGCATTTACCTGCGCGGCACACCGCAGGTGCAGATTTGGGACATCAACCAGCCGAGCCTTCCGAACAGGCCCGATCGCAATCCCAACCGAGGGTCCGGTGGTCTGTTCAACAATACGCCAAGAACACCGGGCCGCGATCCGCTGGTGGTGGCAGACAAGCCCTTTGGCGAATGGAATACGTTTCGCATTCGCCAGATCGGGGCTCGGACCTGGGTATGGCTTAACGACAAGCTGGTCGTCGATGGCGCGGTGATGGAGAACTACTGGGACCGCACCAAGCCACTGCCCGACACCGGACCGATCATGCTTCAAACGCACGGCGGGGAGATTCGCTGGCGGAATCTGTTTGTCCGTGCAATCGGCGCGGAAGAAGCAAGAGAGATCCTCGGTAAAGCCGAGGCGAAGAAGTAATCCTTGTCGAACCAGGGGTGATGCGACAATAGTCCGGAGCATGTGTGCCTTGTTGGCGCTTATTCGCTCTGCCTTGTTAAAGTAGGGCAAAGGACGAGAGCGACGACAGGTCGTCGGCACTCCAAGGTGAATTGATCTCGATCGGTTGCCGGGGAGTTCTTCGACAAGGCGACTTTTCGGCGGTTTCGGTCGGAGGAGACGCTGGGCCGGAAAGCATTGCTAAGTTTCGGGTTGCGCTGGAACGCCGATGCGCAAGTTCGCACCATCCGAAAGCTGGGTGTCTAAAAAGGCGGTCGGATGGGGCGGGAAGGAGAGGGACAGATCGATGTTTTCGGGCAAACTCTTCGTCGCCGCGATACATCCATCGGCCGAAAAATGGACCAGTCCCCGACCGCCCCGTGAACGGTTACCAAGAAGGGATTGCCGCGTTCGCGTTGGATCAAGGCGTTCGGTTTTCAGGACCAGTTGGTCGAATGGTTCAAGCCGGTCGATTGTTCCAAGTGGATGCCGGCGGAACATTATGCTTCGCTTCCCGATAACCTCATGGTGCGCGAGTTGCGTTATCGGATCGACTGCAAGGGGTTTCGAACCAAAGAGATCATGCTGGTAACCACGCTGACAGATGCCACCTTCTACTCGGCCGACGAATTGGCGAGGGTGTATCACCGCAGATGGAGAGTTGAAACCGCCTTTGCTCATCTGAAAACGACGATGAAGATGGATGTGCTCAAGTGCGAGACGGTGGACGGCGTGCTGAAGTAACTGGCGGTCTTCTTACTGGTCTACAATCTGGTCCGCTTGGTGATGCGGCTTGGTTGGACCAGATGGACGCCGCGGCCGCACACGTCGGAAGGCGGACAGGGGCGTTGTGGTCGCAAAAGATCGCCGAGTGGCGGAATCAACTGGAGAAAAACACGTGACGGCTTTGAATACATCCCTGGAAAAAATCTTGGGAGAAATCGACGACGAGGCATGCGATCGTGCGGACCCGGACCGGGCAAAGCGCCGAGCTGAGTTCATCTTCCACATGACCGACGGGAAAGACGATTTGGAGCGGCTTGTCCGATGGTACCAAGCCCCGGAGCAGTTTGACGAGCACGAGGCGAAAGAGATTGTTGCCGCCACCCTCTATCATGTAACCGGCCATCTGATCGCCGCCGCTCGCCTCTACGATTACGTCCCGGATCCTTTCGCCGCGAGCGATCCACAAGAGAAGTAGTCGGAGAGCAACGGAGAATCTCCCGAACGAGTTGAATTCCGTGCGGATGGTAATACAATCAACAGAGAGGACGCCTGCGGGGCGTACCGCGATGGCCCGACTATGTGCCCGTGTGGGGAGTTTGTACTGGTGTCTCTAACCATCGCTTTGTCCGACGAACTTGCGCGGCGTCTGGGATTGCAGGCGAGAACCCACCGCCTGCCGGGCTCCGTCGCAAATCAAGGTTTTCCGCGAGGTTGGAGGTTGCCGCGACGGTGCCTGTCCCCTTTCCCGGGCGCGATGGCCGGTTGAAAAGGGGACTGGCACCGAGCGGCTCCCATCAACGATACTGCTATCGTGTCTCCACTTTCAACTTCAGAGCATCGGCCGCCGCCGTGTCAATCCGCCGTGGCCCGCTCCAACCGATCCTGCCACCAGTCTCGCGCTTGGCGGTGCTGTTGGAGCACTTCGCGGTGACGGTCGGGATAGTCGATCTTCAGCCGGCGGGCCCGCTCGTAGATCCAATCGAGAAAGAATTGCGCCGATGCCTTGCTGATTCTCGGCCGCTCGCCGATCTCGACGTAGTAAGGACCGGTCATCGCGCAGCGATAGGTTTGGCTTACGTCGGTAACCGCTCGGACCAGAAACCACCCGCTCTGGTCGAAGTGCAGCTTGGGGAGCTTGCCGCTGTTGGCGTACTGCTCAAATCGAACCGAGTGCTCGATCCGGCCGTCTTGGATGATCTCGAGGTAATGGATCGACTCCTTGGCGTCGGCCGGATGGCGGTTCCAGAGCGTCAGTCCTATTTCCAAGTCGATCTCGCCACCCTGGTCCGCCCGAAAAACATGGCCGGGCGGATGACCGGCGACGCTCGGTTTCAACAGCGGCCCGTTCGTGACAAAGACCCGCCCCGCCGCCAGCCCCTGCCACCACGACCGGTAGTCGAACTCACCTTCGACCGCCACATAGACCCGGTTGTAGCCCAGCGGATTCGGCGAGATGCCGGAACCGCTGCCGGCGGTGGGGGGAATTCGCAGTCCGCAGTTGAGCAGATGGAAGTAGATCGCCTGCGACCAGAGGGCGTTGCCCCACGGTCCGGGAAAGAGGGTCTTGTCGCGAGGTTTTGCCTCCGCTTCGTCCTCCAGCACGCGGTCGCGGCAGATCTGGCCGTGTAGGATCTGGATCGAGTCGACTTGGCCGTGAGCGACCAGCATCGGCAGATCCCACCAATAAGGCCGCGTTACGTCGATCCAGGCATCGGGGGTTTGACGGGCCCGTTCGATAAAGTGGGTCGGCGGCGGATACTCCGGGTCGTTGGTGTCGAGCAACAGCGGCGCGGGCAGGTTGAAGTAGAGCAGCGAACCGCCGTCCCGCGCATGTCCGCCGGCCATGAGGTGGCAATAGCGGTTTCCGTCGAATCGCACGAGCACGTCGGCGGGCGGCTTTGCCTTCCAGGGGTTTTCGCGATTCCACCAGGTTACCAACGGCACGACGTGAAGATCGTCGGCAAGCATCAGCAGTTCGATCTCCTCGGGCGAGCGCCGCACGTCCAGGTCGCCCGACCACCAGCCCTCGCCGGCCATATCGACGAAGCGGAACAGGTCGATCTGCCTGGCGTCGTCGGCAAAGTCGTTGATGGTAAAATGTCCGCCGCGGAACACGTATTCCGGTCCCCGTTCGATTTCGAACGTGTAGTTGCCCACCGGCAGCGACAAGGCGACACGACCCGGCAGGACAAAATGGTCGTTCCAAAAGGGGAGCTTCTCCGCTTTACGCGGTTTGCCGTTGGCGGATTGGAGATGCATACGACAGGGGATGGCTTTGCCGCTTTCTCGGTCGGTAACTGTGAGCTGCAATTGGCCATTGCGGCCGGGGGCCGGCGTGGGTAGTGCGACGACGATCAGCAAGCCGACCGCGGCGATCACGCCACAGTCGGGAAAACGACATGGAAGACGCATGGTTGGGCCGTACCAATAACGGGTGATGTCGCAATCAAAGGCAGTCACGCCCAAGAAAGCCTAGCTCGAAAGGCGAGGCCGTGTTGCCGGGAACCCCCCCGCTTGATAGGCCGGGCGAACGAGCACTACAATGAGCAGTGGCGTGAGGTCATGAACAAACCGAGGATGGTCAGCAACCGATGGCAGAGGACTACTATAAGACGTTGGGCGTGCGACGCGACGCATCGCAAGACGAGATCCAGAAAGCCTACCGCAATCTGGCTCGCAAATACCACCCAGACGTGAACCCCGGGCCCGACGCGAAGAAGAAATTCCAAGACGTCCAGTCGGCATTCGACGTCTTGAACGATGCGAAAAAGCGAGAAATGTATGATCGCTACGGCAGTTCGTTTGAAACCAGCGGCGGTCGCGGGCCAGCAGGGGGTGCCGAGCGGCAATGGCGAGCGGGCGAGGGTTTCTCCGGACAAGGCTTTGAGGATTTCGACTTCGGACAGTTTTTCGGCGAACGCTTCGGAGAGGGCGGCGCAGCGGCCGGCGGCGTCGATCTCGGCGGTATTTTCAAACAGTTCCGCCACGGTGGTGAAAGACCCCGCCGAGGCGCGGCGGCCGGTCGGCGGCGTGGCGGAGATCTGCAGCATGAGATCCGGATTCCGTTCACCACGGCGATTGCCGGCGGCGAGGTGCAGTTGACCGTGCAGCGTCAAGACGGTCGCACGGAAACCATCTCGGTCAAGATTCCGCCTGGTGTCGAGGACGGCAAGAAGATCCGGCTCCGCGGACAGGGCGAACCGGCCATCGGCGGTGGCGCAGCCGGCGACATCCTGCTTACGGTTCGTATTGAACCACATGCGTATTTCCAGCGGCGCGGACAGGATTTGACGGTACGAGTTCCGGTAACATTGGGAGAAGCGGCCCTGGGCGCCAAAGTCGACGTTCCCACACCCAAGGGAACCGTAACACTGCAAGTCCCGGCCGGCACGTCCAGCGGCACGAAGCTGCGCATCAAAGGGCACGGGGTTGCCTCGTCGGGCGGCGGAGCCGGCGATCTGTTTGCGGAAGTCCAGATCGTTCTTCCCAAGCAATTCGACGAAGAATCCCGCCAGATGATCCGGAAACTGGAAGAGCAGGCGCCGAAGTCGCCGCGAGTCAATCTGCGCTGGTGAGGCTGTGAGCGATCAACGGTTTCGGCGTGAATATCGAATCCGCAGCAGCCGCGACTTTCGCCGCGCCTACCAGCGCCGTGCCTCGGCCTCCGATCAATGGTTACTGGTCTTCGCTCATCCGAACGACACTGCCCATCCGCGGCTTGGTCTGTCGGTATCGCGAAAAGTCGGCGGCGCGGTGGTTCGCAATCGATGGAAGCGGCTGATCCGCGAAGCATTTCGGCTATCGCGAGAGCGACTGCCCAAGGGGGTCGATCTGGTGGTCATTCCGCGTCAGGGGGTCGATCCGAGTCTGGCCGACCTGATCCAATCGCTGCCCCGCGTCGCCCGGCGAGCCGCCGGTAAGCTGACGAAGGAACGACGATGAAGACCGCCAGGCAATGCTGGAGCGTCGTGGCGGAAACGCCGGCATGGCTGCTGATCGGGATGGTCCGACTCTACCAGTTGTTTTTGAGCCCGATCTTCGGCCGGCAGTGCCGCTTCCATCCGACCTGCAGCACGTACTTTATCGAAGCAGTCCGTAAATACGGCGCCGCGAAAGGAGCATGGCGGGGTATTCTTCGCATCTGTCGCTGCCACCCCTGGCATTCGGGTGGGTTCGACCCGCCGTGAGAACCGCGATTCGATGGTAGAGTGGACTTTAGTCAACTTTAGTCCACTCCGGGCGGAATATGCTCGGTTTGCTGAATGGGTGGAGTGAATTCCACCCTACAACTCTTCCTCGGACAGACGGGCTGACTGCGTCGGCTCATGCTTACCCCCTCTATCGGACAAACGATTTTAGCTATTGTAAATAATACCCAACATGGTATATTCAGATGCCATGAAGGGTGGTGGCTAAAAGATGTGAGCCCCGAAACTCTGTGGAGTTCTCCTTCTCCATGAACTGCGTTTGCGTAGCGGCGTCCTTTGTGAAGGCACCTGTCTCCGATTGCGGTTAGCCATCGCCCTTTAAGTTTTGCCGTTGCCGCCATTGTGGAACCGGGGTCGTGATGGCGGTATACGGTTCGTCGTTTGTGTTTCTTTTTGTTGAGGAGTGGCAGATATGCCGCAGGGTACAATCAGGAAGCTGATTGCAGACAAGGGTTTTGGCTTCATTCAGGGAGACAAGGGCGACCTGTTCTTCCATCACTCGGCCGTCGAAGGCGGAACGATCGAAGATCTCCGCATCGGTCAGGCAGTCGAGTACGAAGAAGGACGCGGTCCGAAGGGCCCGCGAGCGGAGAGCGTACGAGCACTCTGAGCCCCAACCGCTGCTGAATCGCACCGAATCTGCCCCCGGACTCCACGCGAGTTCGGGGGCGTTCGTTTGCGCGAAAGCGGCGCTGTATTCGAGCGGCGGAAAGCGGCTTACCGGGATGTAGGACGGACATTCCTGCCCGTCAACCAAAGACGGACCGGAATGTCCGTCCTACGCGTAGATCAGTTTCTGTCGCTCGCGTTACAATTCAATTCCGATTCGGCGAGCCCGGAGAATCAGCCCCCGCTTGAAGTATTGGAATTTGTTCCGCGGCTTCTTACGTGCCCACTGGAAGGTGCTGTCGACCAGCTTGGCGGGGAGTTTTCCCTGATTCGACAAGTCAACCACGCGTTCGACAAAGCCCTCATCCTCGGGAGCGGCTGTATGCAGCCCAGCTTTGATCGTCGCCGCATCGAGGATCGTGCTATTGGCTCGCACCGAAGAGCCGACGATTCCAATGGCCAGGACGATCAAGGCCAGTGATACGCACTGAAAGCGGGACATGACGATTCCTCCCGGTTCGTTTCGAATGGTGGTCTCACGCGGAGGAGCGTCTTGTAGCCGAAACCACCCATTGGACGCAAGAGCAGTGGACAAGGCCCGCTGGATCCGCACAATAAAAGTTGGGCATGGTTCAAAACGGGGACTGGCTCTCGGTGAGGGGCTCTCGACACACCGCCATCCGATGCCGATATGGAAGGCAACTCCCGGCCCTGTTCTTCGGCCTGACATCACAGAGGGCTCGACATGATGGCTCGTCGCATGCTATCCGCCGCTTTTTTCCCTTGGTTTGTCGTGGCTCTGGCTGCCTTGAGCGATGGATTGGCGACTGCCGTGGAGGCCGACGCACTACGCCAGGAGGTGGAGCGATGGATCCGCGACTTGGATTCGGACCAGTTCGCGATTCGCGAAGTCGCGGCACTTGAGTTGGAGCAGTTGGCCTTGCGATCCGAGCCGAAAGCGCTCGCCGAACAGATCGAGCGCGTTCTGCTCCAGCCGAAGCTCTCCTTCGAGGTACGTATGCGGTTGGAGCGGCTCGCCCAGACCTTGCCCCCGCCGGCCCAACCGAACGTCACTTCGACCGAAGAAGAAATCGACACTCTGGTCGATCAACTGGAGTGCGACAAATATGCCGAACGCCTCGGCGCGGCCCGGCGTCTGGATCGGCTGATGAGCCGCCCGGAACTCGTCTGCCCGATCATGATCCGGCTCAAAGCCCGGCGCCTCGACGATCGACTCTCTCCCGACGCGCGATTGTGGGTCGAGCCGTTGGACCAAGAGGCACGTTTGGCCTGGCTGAACAGCGACCCGGCCACTTGGCAGTTGCCCCCGGTCTCCGACGCGCAGATGGAAAAGTGGATCGACGTGCTCACGAAGCAGGCGTCGGATGAGAGCCAGGCACATCGCAGCGCCCAAGCAACGGCGCGGCGAGAATTGCTCGATCTGCTGGCGCGCGACGAATACGTCAAGAAAATCACGCCGTTGCTGGAGGCGACGCTCGCCGGCCCAAACCTCGACCCGCTCGCAGAAAAACGCCTGCGCGAGATCCTCGATCTGACGCAGCCGGCGATGGTCGCCGAGTTCTGGACCGATCGGCAGCACTTGGGCACTCAGTACCTCTTGGTCGGCGTGCCCAGTTTGGGGCCCGGCGCCGAACGGCCAAGCCATTTCGATCGCATTGACGACAGCGTGGCCCACTGTGTCAGCGGCAACAGCCTCATGCCGGGCGACTATGCGGTGGGCGTGGCGATCCCGCATCCGAAACAGGAAAACGCGATCTTTCACCTGGTGAACCTGCCCACGCCGCGTCGTCGCATGGCCTACGACTACCGCCGTCAGACGGATGCCGCCAGCCGGTTGGCCGATCTCACTCGCCGCACGACCGAGCGTTTTCTCCGCGAGAAGCGGCGTCTGGTCGAAGCCGAACTCAACATGCTGCCGCAGTTGGACGTAGAACTGGCGTCGGCGTTTGCCGCCCGATTGCTCCTCACGACTGAAGACCAGCGAATGCCAGAGGAGAGTTCTCAGCGAACTGCGGGGCGGCCGAGTCATCATGGCATTTTGTGCGTCTTCCTGGCGACGGAAGGGACGAATTCCGCCGCCGACGCGCTGCTGGAAGCGATCCAGTCCGACCGCGTTCTTCCGCCCACGCCGGCGGCGCCGTATCGGCTCGACTGGGTTGCCGCTTTGTCCATTGCGGTAGCCGACCCCTGGCCGGATGCCTCGACGTGGCTTGCCGGTCTGATCCATCGAGCCGATCCGCTGATTCTGGATCGGGCCGATTCGTCCGAGTTGGGTGCTACGGCGGCGGCGATCCTGCTGGAAAAGCACCAGCAAGCCCCGCTCGCCTTCGGCCTCCAGCCGAGCGGTGACCGCGTGCTGGACGTTTTCGGAATCCCGGGTTGTCGCTTCAACTCCAGCGAAGCAGGCGACAACGTGCTTCGCTGGTGGAATCAGCGCAAGGGGGAAGCGGCAGTCGGATTGGAGACCAGTCCCTGAGGGGCTCTAACAAAACGGGGACAGGCACCTCGCCACGACGCCTATTCTCCACGTTTTGCGAATGTTTGGCTCGGAGCCAGTCCCCGATTTGTTAGGGCCCCCAGGATCGGCGGGAACTATTCCTTAATCAACTCCCGCACGGTCATTCCCGAAGGGATCATCGGCAATACGTGTTCCTGATAGGGAACGGCGACATCGAGCAGGAACGGTCCCGGCGACTCGATCATCTCCCTCAGCCCGTCGGCCAGTTCCGATTTCTTCATCACGTGGCGTCCGCGCCAGCCGAAGCCCTTGGCGATGGTAATGAAATCGGGGTAACGTTCTTCCGGACCGATGCCTGTGCCGCGACCGATTGCCTCGGGGTGGTCGATCGGACCGAGATAGGTGTGCGCCCGGTTCGACGCGTGGAAGCGGTCTTCCCACTGCACGACCATGCCCAAATGCTGGTTGTTCAGCAAGAGCACCTTCACCGGCACCTTCTCACAGAAACAGGTGGCCATCTCCTGCACGTTCATCAGGAAGCTGCCATCGCCGTCGATATCGACCACGAGTTTGTCGGGATGGGCCACCTTGGCGCCGATGGCCGCCGGCAATCCGAAGCCCATCGTGCCCAGGCCGGAACTCGACATCCACGTTCGCGGCCGGCTGTAGCGATAGAACTGAGCCGCCCACATCTGGTGTTGCCCCACGCCGGTGGCGATGATCGTGTCGCGATCCTTGGTCAGGTTCCACAGTTCGCGGATGGCGTGCTGCGGCAGGATTCCCTGGTAGTTCTCGTCGTACTTGAACGGGTCGGCCTTCTTCCAGGCGTCGAGCCGTTTGTGCCAGTCGGCGAGATCTTCGGGGGCCTCGACGATCTTGTTCAACTCGGACAGCGCGTAGCGAATGTCGCTGACCACCGGAATATGAGCTACCTTGATCTTGTTGATCTCCGATGGATCGATGTCGACATGGACGATCTTGCCGTGGCGGGCGAATTCCGCCACTTTGCCCGTCACACGGTCGTCAAATCGGACGCCGAAGGCCAAGAGCAAGTCGGCCTCGCTCACCGCCATGTTGGAGTAGACGCTGCCATGCATTCCCAGCATATCCAGCGACAAGGGATGGTCGGCTGGAAACCCACCCAGCCCCATCAACGTCGTCGTGACCGGGATCTGCGTTTTGACGGCGAGGGCAAAAAGCTCGTCGGCGGCCTCGGAGGCGATCACACCACCGCCGGCATAGATGATGGGCCGCTTGGCGCGCCGGATGGCCGCGGCAATCGCTTCCACGTCGGCGGCGCCGGCCCGCGGCGGCTCGCCACGGTAGCCCGGCAGATCCATCGGCACGTTGTAGTCGGGAACGGTCTGTGCGAGTTGAACATTCTTGGGCAAGTCGATCAGCACCGGCCCCCGCCGCCCCGTGGTCGCCACATGAAACGCTTCGCGCACCACCCGAGCGAGATCGCCGACGTCGGTGACCAGGTAGTGGTGCTTGGTCACACTGCGACAGACCTCGACGATCGGCGTCTCCTGAAAGGCGTCGGAGCCGATCACAGGGGTGCCGACCTGTCCGGTGATCGCGAGCATAGGGACACTGTCGAGCTTGGCATCGGCGATGGCCGTGACGAGGTTCGTCGCCCCCGGCCCGCTGGTGGCGATCGCAACACCTACCTTGCCCGTCGAGCGGGCGTAGCCCTGGGCGGCGAACCCGCCCCCCTGTTCATGCCGCGGCAGGATCACGCGGATTCTGTCTCGGAAGCGGGTCAGCGCCTGATGGAGTGGCATGCTGGTGCCGCCGGGGTAGGCAAACACCGTCGTCACGCCGTGATTGACCAACGATTGAACGACAATGTCGGCCCCGCTGGTCATTTGCATGGCGGCATGCTTAGCGAGCGGCGTCGTTAGGTTGTTGGTCACCGTGGCCACGTTGGTTCGCTCCTGCTTGGGCGCTGTGTCGGCATGGTTTGTCCCTAGGGACAATGCTCAGAGGCAACTGGTTCATTCCAAACATCTTAGGATACGCCTGTTTCACAGCTAGTTCAAGTCCGGCACGCCTCGCTTCGTGTGGGGGGTAGGCTTGCGATTCGTGGGTGGCTTGTGGGTAGTAGCCTGCCAACCATCAGGCTTTGCAGCTTGATCGAAGTGCCGAGTCCGGCTGGATAGCCTCACGCCCCAAAAAGCTGGGCTGCGCGGTCGCTGAGTTCGCGGCAGACCCGGTCCAGGTCGCCCGTGCCGCCGAACGCGACGTCAGGCGACTCGGTTGAGTCTTTCGTGCAGGAACTGTCGCCGCTCGCACCGCCCGCGCCGAGGCGTTCGATGTGGAGTCCGTCGTGATAGAAAACGCAGTCGCGTCCGGCGTGCTTGGCGGCGTAGAGCGCTTCATCGGCGCGGCGGAGCAGCGACTCATCGTCGTCGCCGCGCGCCACCGAGGCGAGACCGACGCTCACGGTCATGTGAAGCTCCACCTCTTCATGGCGGAAGTTGTACGCGGCGACCGCCGCATGGCAATGTTCCGCCGCACGCAAGGCGCTCGGACCGGGGGTGCTGGGCAGGATGACCGCGAATTCCTCCCCCCCAACACGAGCGATCAAGTCCATCTTGCGCGTCGAAGCCTCGAGCACTTCCGCGAGGCGGCGTAATACGAAGTCGCCCATGAAATGCCCATGGCGATCGTTGACCGACTTGAAATGATCGGCGTCGATCAGGATCACGGAAAAGGCGGTCTGGGCACGGCGCCATTCGGCCAGCCGACGTGCCAGGGCATCGTCGAAGGCGCGGCGATTGGGCAGGCTTGTCAAAGGGTCGGTCAGCGCCTGAACGCTCCACGACTCGATCTGGCGCCCCTGTTCCTTCAACGTCTCCTCCGCCGCCCCCAACTTGCTTTGCAGTCCGGCATTGATCCGCACAATCTCGGCGACGGAGGCCAGCAGCAGCGGCATCGAGGCGCCTTCATCTTCGTGGACCGCCAACAGCCCCTGGTGGGCCTCGTCGATTTGCCCTCGGTGATGTTGGATGTCTCGACTGACGCAGGCAATCTGTTCCGCCAGTTGGCGAGTCAGCTCCCGCAATTTGTCCTGGCTAAGCGTCTTCGCGCCGCCATGAGGCCAGAGCCTGCCCAACAGCCATCCGATGGCGAGATTCACCAGCCCGACAAAGGCCATTAGTAGCAACGCATAGAGATACAAGGTTCAGGCTCCCGCCCTTTCGGGGATGCGTGGAGGCTTTATGCCCACCGAAAAGGGTGGCATTCTCCAAGCCGGTTCCCACAAATCTAGCTCAGCCCGAATGCCCCTGCCGCGTTTTTTTCCTCAACCACACGCCTTATTGCTAAGCAGCCCGGCTGCTGCCACTGGCCGCAGCGTTAACGCTGCCTGAAACCGATGCGTAGCAGCCAGGCTGCTGGGGTATACACCTTGTGGTGGGCTGTTGATTATTCTCACTCAAACACGCTTCCCGCCGAAGCATCAGTACTCGCGATCCTTCACCAGCCCCGGTTGCGGCACCGGGTACTTGCCGTTGGCCTGGAGTTGCAAGGGGGCAGGCGCATCCTGGGTCAATCGATCCACCTCAGGGGCGAATTCGTGATTGGAATTGAAGATCTCATCCCAAGTAACGACCTGACCCGTATGAGCGGCCATCCGCCCCATCGAACTGACGAGACTCGCCTCCGCTCCGCGCCGCGATTCGTTGTAAGGCTTGTCCTGTCGAATGGCATCGACGAAATCGTTCCACTCCAACCGGTAAGGGCTCGGTTCACCGGGCGGATAGCGCCAGGCGAGGCTCTCGCTGCTGGGATTCTGGCTGTTGTAGATTCGCGCCGTGCCTCGCTTGTCGCCCATGCTGGAAATGGCGCCGAGCCCCTTCGTTCCGTGAGCGAAGCCGCCGAATTGGTCATAGCAACCGCTGATGCAGCGGCCGTAAAGCAGAAGCTTCGCGCCGTCGGCGAAGGTGTATTCGACGGAGTAATTGTCGAAGTTCTGATCGAGGGAATCGCCGCGATAATGGCGGCCGCCGACGGCCTGGGCCTCGACCGGCCAGGCGTCCTTCATCCAACAGAGTTCATCGATATTGTGGATGTAGAAGTCGCTATAACAGCCGCCGCTAAGCCACAAGAAGCTGTGGAATCGCTGGATCTGATAGAGCAGTTCGCTGATCCCTTCCGGCTTGGGATCCGCGGAAAAAGAGCCGATCGGTCCGTGCATGCGGTAGGTCCGCATGGCGAGGATGTCGCCGATCTCGCCCTGCCGGACCCGATCGACCAATTCTCGCCGTGCGGCGCAGTGCCGCCACATCAGTCCCACGGCGACCTTGAGATTCTTCTTGTCCGCCTCGTCGGCCAATTTTAACATGCGACGGGTCGTCGGACCGTCGACCGTGACGGGCTTCTCCATGAAGACATGGACGGCTTTTTCAATCGCATACGTGAAGTGAGGCCAGCGGAAGGCCGGCGGGGTGGCAAGGATCACTACGTCGCCCGGCCGAAGGCAATCCGTCGCGTGTTGGTAGGCGTCGAAGCCGACGAAACGGCGGTCCTCGGGGACATCGACCTGGTCGGGAAACTCTCGCTGAATCCGCTGGTAGCTGCCGCTGAGCCGGTTTTCGAAGACATCGGCCATGGCGACCAGTTTGATCGGGCCGCCCGTGGCAGACAAAGCGTCGGCCGCTGCGCCGGTGCCCCGCCCCCCGCAGCCAACCAGAGCCACCCGAATGGTGTTGTCCTCCGCGGCGTGGACGTGCGGCGCCGCCGCTTGCGCCAGCGCTGCCGCCGCGGCAATTCTGCCGGTATCCTTGAGAAACCCGCGACGCGTTGTTGCTCTCACCTTTTCACTCATGGGCTGGCCTCCTCGGTTGCATGCAGTTCATTGTCAAACGAAACCGTCGGTCGTGCCAAGCTCAGTCCGCTTTCTCGACCGGTTCGCCTGTCAGCGTGTGACCGATTGTAACTCATCGCCGGCAGACGCTGAAAGAGACGCCAAAATGGCCACGACGGCATCATCGCTTCCAGCTTGATCTCGGTCCCCGCCGGCACAGAATCCCCGGGTTTCTTCAACGAGCCCCCTCCCAATTGGCTATTCAAGGAAAGCGATCCTGCAATTTCCTGGAGTTTCTGGGAGTGACGCGCCCGTGCGGTATTGTTAGAATCCCGGCCCTACTGCCGCGGCGGGCGGATGAGGGCACGCGCCACGTCCGATCCGCTCACGGCCGCTTGGTCAACGATGGCGCGACACGAGGCGTACTCCACAGGAAGGGTTCGACATTGGCCTCGCCGCTCGATAACCGCGATTGCGATACCAACCGACCGGTCCAAGCCGGCGCTCGGTGCCTCCCGGCACCGGTTGTCGCCTGCCGGACCGAAGGTTCTCTGGCGTTGAAAGCCCGCGCTCTTCCCAACCGAGCGGCGGCGGTGCCGCCGCTGCCGACCCGTTTTCCCGAGAGACTGGCGGAGCCGGAACTGTATGCAGCAGCCTACCCGTGGATGCTCCTTTCCCGCCGCTTGGAGGAGCAGGTCTTCGAACTGTTTCAGAAGGGGCTGGCGCGAGGCACGGTCACGCTGAGCATCGGCAACGAAGCCACCACCATCGGCATGGCGCTGCCGATGCGGCCCCGGCGCGATGCCATATCGCTTCTGCACCGCGACTTTGGCGCCCACCTTGTCTTGGGCACGTCGGCGTATGCGATGGTCTGCCAGTACCTGGGAAATTCCGACAGTCCCACGCACGGCAGAGAAGGCAACGTCCACCACGGCGACGCCGACAGCCGGCGGTTTCCCATGATGAGTCATCTGGGCAAAATGCTCAGCCTCGTCGTCGGCGGGGCATGGGCGGCACGTCGCCATGGTGAGGATGTGTTTGGACTGGCGGTGATTGGAGATGGCGGCAGCAGCACGGGCGAATTCCACGAGGCGGTGAACCTCGCCGCGGTCCACGAGGCCCCCGTGCTGTTCCTCGTGGAGAACAACCACTATTCCTTCTCAACCCCCACGCGCGCCCAATATCGCTGCAAGCGACTATCCGATCGTGCGAAAGGATACGGCATTTCCGGCCGGACCGTCGACGGCACCGATCCCTGGAAGGTCTATTCGGCGGTATGGGAAGCACTCGAGGCCATGTCCCAATGCCCCGGGCCGGTGCTGTTGGAGTGCATGAGCATCCGCTTGCGCGGGCACGCCGCCTACGACAAGGCCGAGTATGTCAGCGGTGAAGAACTCGAAAAATGGCAGCGGCGCGATCCCCTGCTCAACACGCGGGTCCGGCTTCTCGATGTATCGGGCTATTCGGAGTCGGGCGTCGCGGCGATGGAAGCGGAGATCGAAGAGCAGATCCGCGCCGCCGTGGCCGACGCGCTGAAAGCCGAGCGACCGCGCCCGGTGTCGCAGGAGTGGCGCGTATTCGCCGATTCATCACCGGCCCCGGTCAAGCCGTTCCATGCGGCGCGGGCGAAGAACGGTGACGCGGTGCAGAAGGCTTTGGCCTATATTCTGGAGAACAGTCCGCGGGCTTTTTTGGCCGGCCTGGACGTGGGGCGATATGGATCGGCCTTCAAGACCTGCAAGGGTCTGTTCGACCAGTTCGGTCCCGAGCGGGTGATCGACATGCCGATCTGCGAGTCGGGGATTATGGGCTTCGCCCTGGGGGCGTCGCAGGTCGGCGCCGAGCCGATCGTTGAATTCCAGTTCGCCGACTTTTCCACCGAATCGGTTTCGCAACTCGGACTGAACGCCGGCACCTGGTACTTCCGCACCGGTCAGCCGGCGCCGATGCTGGTGCGACTCCCTTGCGGCGGCGGGCTAACGATGGGCGCATTCCATTCCGGCGAATACGAAGGGCTCTGGTCGCAATTTCCCGGACTCAAACTCATCTATCCGGCTACGCCCCAGGAAACCTTCGAAGCGCTCGTCGCCGGCTTCTACGACCGGAATCCGTGCCTCGTCTTCGAACACAAGCTGCTCTATTGGAGCAGCGGCGGCACCATCGATTTCGACGGCGATCTGACGGCGATCTGGCGGCCGCGGCGCTATTGCGAAGGAACGGATCTGACCCTGGTGGCTTTCGGGGCCATGGTGCCTCAAGCCCTCACCGCCGCCGGACAGTGCGGCCGCTCCGTGGAGGTCTGGAACCCCTTTGTTTTGGAGCCGCTGGATCTCGCCCCCATCTGCGAGTCGGTCGAGAAAACCGGCCGGCTGTTGGTCGTGCAGGAGTGCGGATCGAAGCAGGGACTGGGAAACCGAGTTATCGCCGAGATCAGTCGCCAATGCCGCCGACCGCTGGGGGCCGCCGCGCGGCTGATCGCGGCGCCCGACATGCCGGTTCCCTTTGCGACCGAATTGGAGGCCCATTTTCGCCCGAATGCCGAATGGATCGCGGCAGGCATCGCCGAGTTGACTGCAGAGGATCGCACGTGAGCCAAGAGACTTTCCAACTGCCCCTGTGCCTGCCGGCGCAAGCCGCTTCGGAGACGGAGGCCACGATCATTCAGTGGTTCGTCGCCCCCGGAGACTGTTTTGAAAAAGGACAGATCTTGGCACAGGCCGAAAGCGCTAAGTCCGTCTTCGATTTCCATTCGCCCTGTGCCGGCACGGTTCTGCAAATCCGCTGCGACCAGGGAGCGACCGTGGCGTTGGACGAACCGGTGATCTTGATCGAAACCTCCGATGCCGCCATGAAAGATTGGCTGCCCGCCGCGTCCTCAGTCGCCGTACCGGTCCACCAGCCTCGGCCGACCGCCGCCAGGCGGTCCGTGGGAGAGGCCAACGCGGTGGTGATCCGCGGCATCGGCGCCTATCTCCCCTCACGCGTGGTCACCAACACCGAATTGGTCCGCGGTTTTCCCGACATCACCGAAGACTATGTCTACCAGGTAACGGGAATTCGCCAACGGCGTTGGGCGGCGGAGAGCGAAAAACCATCGAACATGGCCCTGGCCGCGGCCGGCGAGGCAATTCAGAAGGCCGGCCTGGCTGCGAGGGACATTGACGCCATCATCGTGGCGACCACCACGCCCGATATGGCCATGCCGTCAACCGCATGCATTCTTCAGGATCGCCTCGACCTGCCAGCGGCGATCGCCTTCGATATCAACGCAGCATGTTCCGGCTGGCTGTATGCCGTGGGGATGGCCCGTTCGATGCTGCTCACCGGAATGGCTGGCAACGTACTCACCGTCGGCGTGGAGCTTCAGTCGCGGCTGCTGAACCATTCGGACCGCAACGCGTATTTTCTCTTTGGCGACGGAGCCGGCGCGGCCGTCATTACTTGCGGCGGCGCCGGACACCGCATCCGTGAAGCGGTTCTCAGCGCCGATCCCCGCGGACTGCGGATGGCCCGCCGCGAAACACCCGGCTACGCCGTCGCCGTCAACGGCACCAAGATCGACCCCTGGATCCGGCTGGAGGGCCACGCCCTCTTCCGGCTCGCCACCGAGAGCCTCAGCGATGTGATTTCGCGTGCCCTCTCGGAAAGCGGATGGACTGCTGAGGATGCCCGCTGGGTCGTTCCCCATCAGGCGAACGGCCGCATCCTCAGAGCCGTGGCCAAACGCAGCGGCTTGCCCTTCGAGCGTTTCTTTCTTAACATCGAGCACATGGGCAACACCTCCAGCGCCAGCATCCCGTTGGCCCTGGCCGAGGGCGAGGCCGGCTTTAACGCGGGCGATAAGTTGATCCTTTGCTCGGTCGGCGCGGGAATGACGACGGCGGCGCTGTCCGTCGAGTGGTAGACCACGGCACGCTTAGAGCCTATCCCAAAACCACCGGGGACTGGCTCATTTTGCGGAGTCTTCGGAGCAAAATGTGCCTGTCCCCCTCTCCGCCAAGGTTTTGGGATAGGCTCTTAAACCAGACGCGGCCCGGCGGCTGTAACCAGGTTGCGCGACATTCAATCCACCCAGGCCGAGTGAATTCAACCCCACGAACATGTGCGCACGAAGAGCAAAAGTTGCGGACAAAGACTCTGAAACGGACGACATCCTTTCGCGGCTGAACGATCAACAGCGCCAGGCCGCCTGCCACGGGGCCGACCCGCTCTTGATCATTGCAGGGGCCGGAACCGGCAAGACCACCACGCTGGTCCATCGCGTCGCTTGGCTCATTTCTCAAGGAGTCGCCCCTTATCGCATCCTCCTCCTGACCTTCACCCGCCGCGCCGCCGGCGAGATGCTCCGCCGCGTTGATGAGGCGCTGCGGCAGGACGACGTCGGCCGTCAGGTCTGGGGCGGCACCTTTCACGGCACCGGCGTGAGGCTGCTGCGATTGGCCGGCAAGATGATCGGCGTCAACCCGCGTTTCACGGTTCTCGACCAGAACGACGCCGAAGATCTGATGGCCGCGATCTGCCGGGAGCTTGACCTGGGCAAGAAAGACAAACACTTCCCCAAGAAACGCGGCTGCATGGCCGTTCACAGCTACTCGGTCAACGCGGAGTTGCCGCTGAAGAAGACGCTCGCTTCGCAATTCCCGCAGCACCAGGACTATGCCGAGCCGCTGGAGAAGCTCTTTGAGGCATACAACCAACGGAAAGCCGAACGCAATCTGTTCGATTTCGACGACCTGCTGATCAAATGGTGCGACCTGCTCGAGCACCCCGAGGCCGGGCCGGAGATTCGCGGCCGATTCGACCACATCCTGGTCGACGAATACCAGGACACCAACCGACTCCAGGCCCGCTTGCTCAAGCTGATCTCGCCCGAAGGGCGCGGGCTGACCGCCGTCGGCGACGACGCCCAGTCGATCTACTCCTTCCGCGCGGCCACCGTCCGCAACATTCTCGATTTCCCCAAGCAGTTTCCCGGCGCGCAGATCGTCAAACTCGAACAGAACTACCGCAGCACGCAGCCGATTCTCAAGGTAACCAACCGGGTCATCGGCGAATCGAGCCAGGGATTCGCCAAGGAACTGTGGTCGGACCGGTCCGCGGGCGTATCGCCGCAGTTGATCACCTGCTACGACGACGCCGAGCAGGCCCAATTCGTGGCCGAACGGATCCTCCAGCATCAAAAGGGTGGGATTCCGTTTTCTCAACAGGCGGTGCTTTTCCGCGCTTCCCAACACAGTATCTTGCTGGAAGGAGAACTGGCCAGGCATCGCATCGAGTTCGTCAAATACGGCGGGCTGAAGTTCGTGGAAGCGGCCCATGTGAAGGATCTCCTCTCGCTGATCCGGTTGGCGGAGAACCCCCGCGACAGCGTCTCCGGGCATCGCGCGCTCTGCCTGCTTTCCGGCGTGGGGCCGAAGAAGGCCGGCGATCTGTTGCGAGAACTGGGCGCCGCCGACGGACGATTCGACGCCTGGCAAAAAGCGAAAGTCCCCGCCGGCAGCAAAGAGGTCTGGCCCGATTTCGTCAAGCTGATGACCTCGCTGGCCGGCGACGGAGAAGGCGACCTCCGCCGCCAGATTCGCCGGGCGATCGACTTCTACGAGCCGATCCTCGAAGAGAGCTTCGAAAACGCGCCGCAGCGGCTGGCCGACCTGGAGCAACTCGAGCAGATCGCGGCAAGTTTTCCCGACCGCGCATCGATGTTGGCCGACCTGGCCATCGACCCGCCGAACAGCACTGCCGACATGCCTCAAGAGCGACGGCCGCGCGATCCGCTGGTGCTCAGCACCATGCATTCCGCCAAGGGCCTCGAGTGGCGCGTCGTCTACGTGCTGCACGCCGCCGAGGGTAAGATACCCTTGGAGCGCATCGCGTGGGATCCCGACCAGCTCGAGGAGGAACGCCGCCTGTTCTACGTAGCCCTGACCCGCGCCGCCGACTGGCTCTATGTCTGCCATCCGCAGAACACGTCGAGTTCTTACGGAGGCTGGGGCGGCTACGGCGACGGCAGCGGCGAATTGACGCGGTTTGTCAGCAAGGCGGTCAAGAAGTCGTTCCAATGTCAGCGGGCGAGGAGCTTTGCGATCCCCGAAGAGACTGCGGCGCCGCCAGCAAAGAAAAAGGCCGGCCGCGGTAAAAAAGGCGTCTGAAGGGTTTCGCAGCCAACAAGTTCCAGTGCCACACGCCGGATGCGGAGCGACTCTCATCGACTGCGCGCGCGAGATTGCTGACGCTGCCGAAGTGTGACAATCCCAGCGCTCGAGCGGACTCCTTCCGAGTCGCTATCCTGAGACGCCGCGTTTTCCAGGCCGTCACCGACTCTCGACTCGTACGGGTTTTGAGGGGAGTTTTTCGACAAGGCAGCTTTTCTCCGTTTTCGGTTGGAAGTGGCGCTCGGCCGGAAAGCGTTGATGAGATTCGAGTTGCGTTGGAGCGTCGCTGCTCAAGTTCGGACCTTCCGAAAGCTGGGAGTCGAAAAAGTCGGTCGGCTAGGTCATCGAGGCGCGGCGGAAGGGGACAGATCAATGTTCTTGGCCGGCGTCTTTGGTGCCGGAATAGGGCGATTCGCTGAAAACTGGACTGGTCCCCGGCCGTCGCTTGCTGTGTGCCACTGCTTGCGATGGAATCGACTTTTCATGCGAGAAGGGCTTACCACAATCGCAAGCAGTGCGGAAGTGCCGCTGGATGCTGCCTCGGGTTTTCGCCGCCGTGGGTTGTGTCTGATTCTGAGGGATGGTCAACCCTTCGGTGCGCAAACACTGCTTGGCGTTGTGGTAAGCTCGGTTGGAATGGATGGCCCGTTCACACGCCAAGCAGTGGCACACGGACCGCAGCCGAACACGCCGAGTTTGGTCAAACGCAAGCAGGGCCACCCCCGCCACACCGACCGCAGTCGAACGCACTCGCGCAAGCAGGGGCGCGCCGGCACGAAGTCGACGGGGAACACTCATCCGCGCTAATCGACGTTAATCCAAACAGACCTGCCGACAAATCGACCCGTTTCCCGACCGTCCCATGAACGGTCACGCGGGCGAAAGGGCGAAGTCGCATCGATGGTCTCGTTCCGGTTGTGGGCGGAAGGACGGTGCTCGCGGGAGGAATGCGATCAACAGAAGGCCCACTGGGGAGCGGGCAAAATTGCGGGGACAGAACGGCCGGCGACGGGCCAAGAACTCCGACCGCGACAGCCGCTCGAACCGCCATCTCCGTGTTCCGACTCCAGCTTTCGTTCCGGCCTGGACTCTCGAATGTTCTGGCTCTGGACTCTCGACTCTTGTCCCTTGACTCTCCATTGTCATTTCTGACAGCCACAATCGACTTATTTGAAAATCCGGAGTTTGGGCGGGGAGTGGATTGACAAGCGTTGATGGGGAGGACATGCCGGCTCCTGAGCGGTAATCGAATCACTCCACTGTCGGTAGTGCCGATGAGATACCGGGAATCATGGGGGTTCGGCTGGCCGGGTGCGAAGCCTGGATGCGATTCGTCCGGGCTTGTCACGGTCTTGTCCGCGTTGGGGCGGCAGGTTGGTTACCCCATAGTCTATCCCGAAGGGTGGAGGGGATCAATGGAGAGGCTTGGGATCATGGGATGAGGGCGCACCTTGCACTTCGCGCGGTGACGGACTTTGTGTTATCAAGAGGGGGGTAAGTCTGGGCCGTGGGATTCGGCTCATTGAGAAGATACGCAATGGAGGAGGCCAGGGATGGCAACCATCAAGGAATTTCAGGAGCGTGTGCGGCGGGAGGTTGGCGAGGCGTTGCAGAAAGTTTTGGCGGAAGGGAACCTGCCAGAGACCCAGGAGGGCGA
>JAAYEH010000441.1 GCA_012728855.1 Rhodopirellula sp.
CGGAAAGCTCTATTCCAGCCTGCGGGTATCCACCGTGCTGACCAGCTTTCTCATCTGGCCGATCCTGCTGGCCTGGCTCTTGCCCCCCTGGACGTTTTGGAGCGATACGTTGACGATCCTCGGCTACCTGGCGATCATCCTCGTAACGAGTCTGACGACGACCATCCTGGCAATGGTCTCGTCGATTCTATTTCGCCGCACGTCGGTCAGTATGATGACCTCGTATCTTGTCGTGATGATCCTGTTTGCGCTGCCCGTCGCCGTGAAGCTCTTCGCCGACCTCTTCTATCCCGCGTCGGCAGGGACGGTCGAGTTGCGAAAGTACCTCTTTGTCAGCCCGTTCGCCGCCGTCTTCAGCCTGCCCTTGACCCTCAACGGCGACACGGTCTTGCACGCGGGCGACTGGTGGCGATGGACGGCGCCGGCCTTCCTGATCTTCTACACCGTGCTCGACCTGCTCTTGGTCGCCGTGATGCTGCGACTGTTCAACGTCCGCTGGCGCGTGGCGCGGTAAGGATCCGTGTGTCGCCGCACTCTTGAGTCGAAGGAACCCTGAAACAACCCCGAGCGCACGCGAGGCCAGTCGTGCAACGGCACGGCACAACCTCTCACGATTGGGGAAACTCGCCGGATATCCCGATTCTACCCCCATCGCGCCGATGTTGGAGCGGGAGTCCTGCGGTTCGGCCCTAGACTCTGGACTCTCGACTACCTATGCCGACCGCAGCGATTCCTTGGCCTGCAGGGCGGCGGCGGTCTCGGTGGGCGTGGACAGATAGCCTGGGTCGATCTTTTGGAGTTCTTCGGTGAGAACCTGGACGGCCCAACGGATCTGTCTCTCCGTGTGCGACGCCGTCAGGAAGAATCGAAGCCGCGCGGCGCGCTCCTCTACCGCGGGATAGAGGATTGGCTGGACGTTGATACCTCGTGCGAACAGCGCGCCGGAAAGCTGCAAACAGTGGACGGAATTGCCCAGAATCACCGGGATGACGGGCGAATGCTCGCTGTGGCCGGTGTTCAATCCCTGCTCTTTCGCCAGCGTGAGAAACAACCTGGATCGCTGCTGGAGCCGCCGCACACGTTCCGGTTCGCGGCGGAGCAGATCGAGCGACGCCAGCGCGGCGGCTGCATTGGGAGGAGACATACCGACGCTGTAAACGAAACCCGGCGCCGTGTAGCGGAGATATTCTGCCAAGGCCCGATGACCGGCAACGTAGCCGCCGCAACTACCCAGCGACTTGCTGAGCGTGCCCATCCAGATGTCCACGTCGGCCGGATCCACGTCGAAGTGCTCCCCGATGCCGCGTCCGCCCGGCCCTAGAGTTCCCAACGAATGTGCCTCGTCGACCATCAACAGCGCTTTGTGGCGATTCCTGATTTCGACGAACTTGGGCAGTTCGGCGATATCGCCGTCCATGCTGTAAACACCTTCAATCGCCAGCAAGACGCGGCGGTATTCGTGCCGGCTCTCGCGGAGGATCCGGTCGGCCGCCTGCCAGTCGTTGTGCGGGAAAGACCGGCGCCGCGCGCCGGACAATGCGATTCCCTGCAGGATGCTGTTGTGCGCCAGCGCGTCGTGCAGAACCAGGTCGCCCGGCCCCAAGAGGTGGCCGATCACGGTCTCGTTGGTCGAATGCCCGCCGACAAAGACGATCGAATCCTCCGTGCCCAGAAAGCGGGAGATCTCGGCCTCCAAATCGCAATGCAACGGCTTCTGGCCGGAAACGAGCCGGCTGGCGGAAACACTCGTTCCATAGCGCTGAGCGGCTTCTTGTGCGGCGCTGACGACCAGTGGATCACCGGACATCCCCAGGTAGTTGAAGCTGGAAAAATTTACCAGTTCCCGACCGCCGATCATGGTGCGGTCGTTAATCACCCCCTCGTGTACGGTGAAATAGGGGTTTTTCAGCCCGGACGCCGTCAAAGTTTCCATCTGCTCCTTGAGGCGGAGATACTCGGGAAACTGCTCGAAGCGATAGCACTGCGAGGGAACTTCATAGTCCGCAGAGGCCGCCTGCTTCCGCGACGGGCTGTCGAGATACCGCTCGACGGCCTCGACGACTTCGCGACACGTTTCCAGGTCCGGCAAGACCTCTTCCGGAAAGCGTCCGCCAAAACGCCTTTCCAGTCCGGCGAGGATCTCCATGCGTTCCAACGAGTCGAGCCCGATCTCGGTAATGCGGGTGTCGAGCGAGAGCCCTGCCGCTCTCTCCCTTGCCACAATCCGCACCTCTTCGAGAACGGCATCGACGACGTTTTCGACCGCCGCTTTTTTCGGCTCGGCGTGACCGTTTCCACTGCTGCCATGGCGGCCGTTTCCGTCGGCTCGGGCGCCGCCGGCGATGACGTGATCGACGGGACAACCGCCGCGCACACGGGTTTCGAGCACATCCTCATCTGCCCCCGCATGGCCCAACTCAGCCAGCCGAATCGCAGGCGCGGACAAGTGCATGGGCTCGGCGCCCGTGAACGACCAGCGGGCCACCTCGTCCAGCTTTCCGGCGAGGTAGGCTTCGCGGCAGGCGTAGCGTTGGATTTTTCCGCTGGACGTCTTGGGGACACTCCCTGCCTTGATGAGCACAATCACATCAATGGCAATCTCGTGTTCGGCGGAGACCGAGCGGCGGATTACATCGAACAGTTCCTCCAAATCCCCCTGCTTCCGCCGGTCGACTTCCTGCACGACGACCAGTTGTTCGCAATGTTCCCGCCCGACGCAGAAGGCGGCGCCGCAGTCGGTGCGGAGGCGCGGATGCGATTGCTGGACCGTAAACTCGATGTCCTGGGGATAAATGTTGACGCCGTGGAGGATGATCAGATCCTTGATCCGCCCGGTGACGAAGAGTTGACCGTCATCGAGGAACCCCAGATCGCCGGTCCGCAGAAACGGGCCTTCGCCGGTATCCTGAAGGAACGCGCGGAAGGTGGCTTCGCTGGCTTCGGGCTTCTGCCAGTACCCCTGGGCGACGCTGGACCCACGCACCCAAATCTCCCCGACCTTGCCGCGAGAGGCGAGGGTCATCGTTTCCGGATCCGCGATCACGATCTGCTGGTCCGAGAGGCTTTCGCCGCAGCCGACGAGTTGGCGAACGGTTTCGGTGTCCGGATCGGCGTCGACCACCTCGGCGGCATTCAAGGCGGTCGCGTCGAGCGAGCGAACCACGGGCGGTCGCCCCACGAAACCACCCGAGACGATCAGCGTCGCCTCCGCCAGGCCGAAGCAAGGATAAAACGCCTCGCGACGAAAACCGCAGGGGGCGAAGTACTCGGCGAACCGCTCCAAGGTTGCGGCGCGGACCGGCTCCGCGCCGTTGAATGCGACCGTCCAGGTGCTCAGATCGAGCGTATCGCGCTCTTCCGGACTGATCTTCCGCACGCAGAGATCGTAGGCGAAGTTGGGACCGCCGCTGGTCGTTGCCCCGAAGCGTGATATCGCCGAAAGCCAACGCAGCGGCCTGGTGAGAAACGACATCGGCGACATCAACACGTTCGGCCGACCGACGTAGAGCGGTTGCACGATGCCGCCGATCAAGCCCATGTCGTGGTAACTGGGCAGCCAGAACACGCCCAGGCTGGTGCGGGTGTGTTCAAAGGCGTGCGCGATCAACGCCGAATTGTGCAGCAGGTTGGCATGGGTCAGCATCACGCCCTTCGGGCTCCCGGTCGACCCGGAGGTGTATTGCAGGAAGGCCAGCGTGTCCGCGTCGACATCCGGTGCCTTCCAGCGTTCGTCGATTCCTTCCGGCGCATGGCAGGTGGCCAGCCAGAGCAGCTTCTTCAGATCGGGAGTGTCGCCAATCAACGGCTCAACGCGCTGCAAAACGGCCTCGGTCGTCAGGGCGACGCTCGCCCCGGCGTCGTTGGCGATCGATTGGATCCTGCCCAAGGATCGATTCCGCCTCGGCGGATAAACCGGAACGGCGACCACGCCCGCGTAGAGGCATCCCAAAAAAGCCGCCACGAAATCCAATCCCGCCGGATACAGCAACAGTGCCCTGCTGCCCGTCAGGCCGTGGGATTCGAGCCAGGCCCCGATGGTGCGTGCCCTTCGGTCCAACTCCGCGTTGGTGATGTCAACCTGCTCGTCCTCACCGTCCGACAGGAAGGTGAAGGCAATCTCGTCCGGCTGACGGGTGGCCCGATGGCGAACCAAGTCCACAATCGTCGGTGGACCAAAGAAAACTCCAGGTAGCTGATTCAGATGCACGTTAACTCTAACTCCCGTTGCGGAAGAACAGCTTGGCCGATGAGATCGCCACGCGCGGCGAAACCACCGAGTGCCCGACCTGTCAATGCACCAATTTAGGGCGAATGCATGGGAAGCACCCTATCCGAAATATTTGACTCATCGCACTGCCGACGATACCTCCACCGTCCCAGCCCACCGGCAGCGCCGACTTAATGCGGAAACGCATGTTGCGCTCCCATGAAGGCTTCGGTAAAATTCAAGGCGTTGAGAGACACGATCTCGAACAAGCCGGAAAATCCGCTCCCCTTTGTTATCTGCCACATATTAGCCCGTTTGCGCAGACGCCGCAATCAATCCCCTCTGTGGGGTTATATTTGGCGTCGCGAATGGCGAAATAGGGCCGGATCGGCGCCGACGGCAGCCCGCCAAGAATAATCAATTGCTCGCCGGGAGTCCAATGAGGTTTATCGGTCCGGCTGCTGGCGGGCGCACCTTGCACTTCGCGCGGTGACGGACTTTGTGTTATCAAGAGGGGGGTAAGTCTGGGCCGTGGGATTCGGCTCATTGAGAAGATACGCAATGGAGGAGGCCAGGGATGGCAACCATCAAG
>JAAYEH010000442.1 GCA_012728855.1 Rhodopirellula sp.
CGGAGCGGGCATGGCGACACGCGCCATCGGTGTGTCGTCCTGCCCGCTGTTTCCCTTTCGTCTCGCCTGTCTACCGGAGATGCTCGATGAACGCACAACAACGGCTGGCGCTGCGGGCGGCGCAGGCACTACATGAGGCATTTTCCTGCCGTACGGCGCACGGTCGCTACTTGGCGCTGCCCGATGCGGCATTGGCTTCGTGCCGCCGCCTGATCCACCTGATCGACAAGTCGAAACTCCGTGGCTGGACAGGGGCCCAGCAAAAGCTCGAACAGCAGCTTATCCGCAGCATCGCGGAGTGCGTCGACGAACTGGTCCAGGTACGCCAGCGTCTCGAAGAACGGCACGGCACGGCGGATGTCGCCAGCGAACGCGAAATCTTCGCCGATTTGCTCGCCCTGAAAACCGAATTCGAGGCTGTGCAGATCGACATCCGCGAGACGACCCTTGCCGTCGAAACGGACCGCATCGTGCTGCAGGGGATCGACCTGGGGCCTTTTCGGATCGTACTCGACTGGAGCAATCTGAGCCACCACCGGCCCTACGAAGTGATCGCGCAGGCCCCCAATCCGGCCGCCAGCAGTTCCGACACGACGCACCCGCACGTCCGAGACGACCATCTCTGCGAAGGCGACGGCCGAGCGGCGATTCGCGGCGCGCTCCGTCAAGGGCGGGTCTTGGATTTTTTCATCCTCGTGCGCCAGGTCCTGGAAAGCTACAGCCCCGACAACGCCTACGTGAAGTTTCGAGACTGGGACGGCCGGGACTGCGCCGACTGCGGCCGAACGGTGAACGAAAATGACTGCGTTACCTGTCAGCGGTGCGGAACCGAAATCTGCAGCGACTGCGCCACGTCCTGCACGAACTGCTCCGAGTATTTCTGTTCGTCCCACATCGCAAGCTGCCGGAGCTGTGACGATCCCTACTGCAAACGATGCCTTGCCGCATGCCAAGCGTGTGGCGGCAAATTCTGCAAGGAGTGTCTCGATGATGAGAAGTGCCCTACATGTCGCGGACGCGACGAAGACGTCTGCGAATTTGAAGATGCCCCAGACGAATCGGGCGAGCTTGATGCCGATGGTGCGGCCGGCGCCGATCACGCGGCCGACGCCGATGCTCCGTTTCACCCCCTACGCCTGGGCCAAGCTCTTGTTTCTGCGTGATTTGGGCGACACGGAGGTCGGCGGCTTCGGCATCACGCCAGCCGATGATTTGCTGGTGGTCGAAGATTTCCAGCTGGTGCGGCAGCAATGCACCCCGGTCAGCGTGCAGTTCCACGATGACTCGGTGGCCGATTTCTTTGACCAACAGGTTGATGCTGGCTGTCGCCCGCAGCAGTTTGCACGTATTTGGCTGCACACGCACCCCGGCAGTTCCGCCCAGCCCAGCAGCATCGACGAGGAAACTTTCGCCCGTTGCTTCGGCAAAGCCGACTGGACGGTGATGTTCATTCTGGCCCGCGGCGGCCAGACCTACGCCCGGTTGCGGTTCAACATTGGGCCGGGCGGCGCTCTGGAAATGCCAACCGAAGTGGATTTCACCCTGCCGTTCGCCGCCAGCCAGCACGAAGCCTGGCAGGAAGAGTATGACGAGAACGTCGGGCTCAGCCTGGAGACGGCGCTGGACGACCTGTGGGAACGCCGAGAATGGCACCGGGACACGGGCGACGATTTCGTGGAACTGGCCAACCGGGAATTGGCGGCCTGGGAAGAAGACGAAATGGCTGCCTCCGAATGGCTCCGCCTCATGGATGAGCCCAGCGCCGTTTGACTCAGGAGGGTCGCATGCCGCAGTACAGGGTTCAAGTCCTAGAAGTCCTGGCCCCCTGGGGTTTCACCAGGCACATGTCGCAGGCACTAAGCCCCTGCGCAGGCATGGAAATTAGTGTAACCCATCCTTAAGAAAAACGGAAGGGCTGCCGCGGAACCACGTCTCCGATCGGCTCCCCTGCGGTCAAGAAGTAGGTCGGGTCGGAACACTACACGCTCCAATAAGACAAAGGAAACCGCAATGACACACCAAATCATGGCTGAGCTAGTTTTGCCACCGGCCAGCCCGACCATGAAACCGTGGGACGACGGCTCCACGAGTCCCCAGACCGATCGTTTCGCACGCCAGCAAAGCCTTGTCCCGCAAACCCCGCTGCAGGCGATTCAAGCCACCGTGATCGGCCTGGGCGCGATCGGCCGACAGGTGGCGCTGCAACTGGCCGCCATCGGCTGCCGCAAGGTGCAGCTGTTCGATTTCGATCAGGTCGACCACACCAACCGTACGACCCAGGGTTATGCCTTCCGGGAAGTTGGCATCGCCAAGGTCTGGGCGGCCCGCACGCAGATGCTGGCGATCGAGCCGGACATGCGGGTCGAGGTCGTCGAAGACCGCTACCGGGCCAAGTATGCCGTGGGCGACGCGGTGTTTTGCTGTGTCGATTCGATCTCGGCCCGTGCGGCGATCTGGCGTTCGGCCGAGCCGCGTTGTCGTTTCTGGGCCGATGGCCGAATGCTGGGCGAGACGATCCGTGTACTGACCGTAGCCGATGCCGCCGGACGCACCCGGTATCCGGCGACGCTGTTTGCTCAATCCGAAGCCCAGCAGGGGCGGTGTACCTCGCGGAGCACCATCTACGCCGCCGGAATTGCCGCCGGCCTGATGCTCCACCAACTGGCCCGCTGGCTGCGGGATCTGCCCGTGGATTTCGACACTACGTTCAACCTGCTGGCGGGTGAGTACACCGTCGCCTGAGCGCGGGTGAGGATACCCGCCCGGCGCGCCTACTTGCACGTTGCGGCAGTCACCCAATTCACGGCTCCTCAACCTGTTTCCATCACGAGGCCAGGAACCAATGATCAAACGACGAATCCCCGCCCCGGAACTTCTCCACGCCCCTTCCGGCGGCATCTTCAGGCTTTCCGACGCGGAACTGCTACGGCTGCGTGACGACGTAGCTGCCGAAATCGCTCGCCGCAGCCCCGCGGATCATGCCTTTGACTTGAGTGACATCAAGGGACAGGAGGCGTGCAAACGCGTCTTGCTGGTCGCCATCGCTGGTCGGCACAGCATTCTGCTGGCAGGTCCGGCCGGCTGCGGAAAGAGCATGCTACGGTCGGTCGCCCGCCAATTCGGCGTGCCCGACACTTTCGAGGGCCGCTGCTGCCCCTGCGGTCACTGGAACGACCCGCGGTACGACTGTCGGTGCACCGCGGGGCAGATCCGCAGGCATCTCGCCAGGTTTCCTGACACGGAAATTACGGTCGAAGTGCCGCCGGTTCCGGCCAGGGAATGGCAGTCGAAGGCCAAGGGAACCAGCAATGCCGATATACGCAGGCAACTGGAGGAAATGGGAGCGATCCCGCCGCTGACGCTCGACGAGGCAGGCAGCGAACTGCTCAGGACGGCCGCCTCGGAGCACGGACTTTCCGCCGCCGAACTCGACCGCGCGGTGCGGATCGCCGCCACGATCGCCGCCCTGGACCGTTCGGACCAGATTGGGGTTTCGCACGTCTGCGAGGCCATCAATTACCGGCCACGGTGGAGGTGTGGATAGGGGCGGCGATCGCGCGTGGAGCAGGCCATCCACGCGCTAACGATTTGACGTGAAAGTACATCCACACTCACTGCACGAGGAGGTCACCAGATGACGCCCGAAGAACTGCAGAGATTCTTTGGCCCCATGATCCATCGCTACACTCGCAAGCAGGCGATCGAAGATGGGATCTTAGTGGACCTCAGCGCCGGGACAGCCGAATGGATACCCGGCATGGTACGCGAGGCGGGGATCAGAATTCCCGTGGCGATGACTACCACGGTTTTCGCCGACTGCGTTTCGCCCCTGGAAGACAGCGGCCTCGAACTGGGCCCCGGTCAGGATATCAAAGGCCGACTGTGGGACGTCCTTTGGATGTTCGCCAACGCCGTCAGGTGGAGAGGCAGTAGCGGGCAGCAGGCCGACAATGAAGGCGAGTTGATGTTCCGTCTCCGCGTAGTCCCCAACCTCCCGAAGGGCTCAGATCGGCAGCCCCGCGCTAAGCTGGTCACCCTGAAAGCCGTGATCGGCGGCAACGACGACGGATCGCCTTGCATCACGATTATGTATCCCCACGAAGACTAAGCCGCTCATTTCTTGAAGGGTGAGCGGCCCGCACGCAATTCCGAGCAACAGGCCAGTACTGCCGGCTTTGGATTGGCGGCTCTGGTCACTGGAGCAACGCAGACGCCGTGCGGTCCAATCGGCAACTCCACGTAAACGGGCACTCGTTCGGCCATCGTGACGCCGGGCAACACCCGGCAGCATCATTCGTCATTTCCGTTCTGCTGATGCCGTCCACAGCGGCGCAGGTCATTGTCGTTTTGTTTCTGGAATTCCAACACCAACCCATTTAACTCCAACACAAAGGAGCAGTAGTTATGGCGTTGACCGTGACCGAAAAAGAACACTGGAGGGACCGCATCTCGCGGCGCATCGACAAGAAAGTCGAACAGCTGCAGGCGGCCGAGCCGAACCTGAAGGACCGCATCGAGCGGGAGGCTCGAAGCAGAGCCCTGCAATCGCTGGGGCTGGCCGAGATGCAGGCCGAACTGGATCGCGTCGAACGCGAGAAAGCGGCGCTGGAAAAGCAGGAGAAGCAGACCCAGCGGAGGATGCTGGCCCACGTCCGCGGCGTTCCCGTGGAAGACCTGGCCGACAATTACTACGGCTACCACGGCAACGACGAAGTGA
>JAAYEH010000443.1 GCA_012728855.1 Rhodopirellula sp.
AGCCGCCGCTTCGTGCCATCCCGATTCGTCCACACGTTCGGCACCCGCAGATGGCGACATCCGCAGTCGGGACAGCACCAACCATCTCCCTGCCCCGTCGCTTTCTGGGCAAGCTGCTCCATCGTGGGACGTTCCGGGGGGCGACCATCTCGTTTTCGTTCATCATCGTCCACCTGCCAGTGCGGATAGGCTCGGCCGCTGACCCGGCTGCACACCGCCCCGCTTCGACGGCGTAGCCCCAGAGAAGATTGCCCGGAGGAAGCTCGCGCCGACCATGCAGCTCTGGGGCAGCCTGGATATCCTCTTCGGCGAGTCGCAGATCGTGACGTGCTTGGAAGAAGGTGTCCTCCATGGTCGTTTCGCTCCATTCGAAGGTTAGCCGGTCACTCCTGAAACGAGGACGGTGATATGGCGGAACCGAGTTGGCCAGGTCTCCAAGCGGCCGACCGTTCCGCTGGGCGGGCAGACGCTATTCCGGCAGCAGCACTTTCCGGATGGCTGCTTTCAACTCGGCTTCGCCGCTGGGGGCAACCAATGTGGCAGTTGGCTCGTAGCCGCCCTGAGCATAAGATTCCTCCGTACAGAGGTAGCCGGGTGCGCCGTCCCCGTAGCCGGCAACGGCGACAAAGTGCTCCGGCCGCGATCGTTGTGCAAACTGCTGGAACTCCACCATCGGCTCGCCGGGCAGGTGAAGGATACTCACGGAGCCGATTTCCAGCACACTAAGCTGAATCGGCCGATCGCTCGACTCGTGAAATGCGACTCGCGAGGCGGCCTCAACCCTTGCAGGGCCCGCCGATTTCGGATTTGCCAGGATCGCGAGGTTCTCGGCGAGGGTATAGCCGGCATCGGTCCTGGGGGGCAGCTTCAGCGGGACCGTCCGCCATGCGATTTTGGCGAGCGGCGCCATCCGGGTCGATGCGATGGCAGTCTCCATCGCCGCCACCAGCCGCCCGGTGAGTTCCTGGCGGGCCTGCGGAGAGCCATCGTTGTACTTGCCGCAAGTGACGTCGCCGGCGCAGCCCGTGAAGTAGATCTGCACGACTCCCTCTTGACGCTCCAGCTTCTCTCGGGCATCGCCGACGAAATCGATTCCGACCCATCCGTCGCCGCCGCCCGTTTGCGGATGCGTTGCATAGTAGTGGAGCCGAACCAGGGGCTTGTCGCCCTGGGCGAACGTGATCGTCTTCAGCATTGGGTCGATGTTGCCCTCGGGTTCCGCACGCAGTTCCGGGTCGTTGCAGGCACTCCATCGCACGCGGATCTTGCCGTCCGGCCCGGGCACGCGCCGGGTCGCCCCAATCCGTTCGGCCCTGGTCTGGCCCGTGCCGATCCGATCCACGGGCTGCATCCTGCCCAATGATTCCTTGACCGTTGCCGAAAGCCGCTCGGCCACCGCTTGCAGGCTCTTCAGATCGGCGTAGGCGGGCGGGCGCGTTGCCTTGTCCAGCAATGCCTGAGCATCGCCGTCGACATAGGGCGCCGTGTGCTGATGGACCGATTGGACCGCCACGCGCGAGATGTCCGTGCCCGCGGCCTTGGCCAGTTCGCGGCAGAAGATGGTGTGAGCCAGCCCCGATAGGGCGCACCAGTCGAGAGCACAGACGACATACCGACCGTGATCATCCTCCAACACGATTCCCTTGGCCCAGAGCGGCGCCTCCAGTTTAGTCAGCGGCTGCATCCAGCCGCCCGCAAAGCGTCCTTCCAGGGGCGGAGTGACATCGCAACGGAAAGTGGCCAGCCGGACGTTGGAAGCCGTGCTGTCGTCGGCATGCGATGCGAGAGGGACCAGGCCGAGCAATGCGGCCATCAATACCTGTGTAGCGATGCTTCTCACGGGAAATCCTCCTGGCTGTGTTTGGCCGAAGAAAGTTGTCGTCGCGACCGGCGCCCCAACGGTTTGGTCCGGCGCTGGCGGTCGGAGGGAA
>JAAYEH010000444.1 GCA_012728855.1 Rhodopirellula sp.
CTTGATGGTTGCCATCCCTGGCCTCCTCCATTGCGTATCTTCTCAATGAGCCGAATCCCACGGCCCAGACTTACCCCCCTCTTGATAACACAAAGTCCGTCACCGCGCGAAGTGCAAGGTGCGCCCCTTTCCTGCTTCCTCCCATCCCTGCACTTGACCCGATTGCCCCCGGGGGCTATCTTCCGCCATCGCTCGCGAAAAGCGGTTTCGGGCATGGTTCGTCAGGTCTCACCGCGTCGCATCGAGGCGCAGCGGGGGCAGGCATGGATGCGTGGCTTTGGGTCTATCTGGCACTGGCCGGCTTGGCAGTCGTTCAGTCGGTCTTGGTAACGCTGCAGATGTGGGAGCATCGCCGCTTCGCCCGCAATCGGCTCAGGGAGGTCGACACCTACCCGGTTCGCGGGCCGGCACTGTTGGTGATTCCATGCCGGGGCATGGACGAAGGGCTCGAAGAGAACCTCGCCGCTTTGATCGGGCAGGACTACGGCGATTTCCGAGTTCGGTTTGTGGTGGAAAGCGCCGACGATCCGGCGTGTGCTTCAATTCGCCGCGCGATGGCGAGACGTCCCGAAGTGCCCTGCGAACTGCTCGTGGCGGGCAAAGCCGACGACAGCGGCCAGAAGGTCCACAACCTCCGCGCGGCAACTGCCGAAATCCCGCCGGAGATCCAGTTCCTCGCTTTCGTCGATTCCGACGCGCGGCTCCGGCCGCATTGGCTCCGCGCGATGGTGGGTCGGCTGCAGCCGGCCGACGTGGCGGTCGCCACCGGCTATCGATGGTTCTTCCCCTCGCGTTATTCGGCAGCAAATCTCATTCTCTACAGCATCAACGCCAACTACTCGCTCCTCTTCGGCCCCAAGACCCCCGATTTTGTTTGGGGCGGATCTTGGGCGATCCGGCGCGACAAGTTTGAATCGCTCGACATGCGGCAAGCATGGAAAGGCACGCTCAGCGACGATCTGGTCGCTACCCGGGTCGTTCGCCGCGGCGACGGCCACGCCCGTTTCGAACCAGCCTGCCTGGTGCTCTCTCCTCTGGATACCGGCTGGGCCGGAATGTTTTCCTTTCTAAGGCGGCAATACATTATCGCCCGCTACTATTCTCCCCTCTGGTGGGCGTTTGCCCTGGCGGTTGTGGGTTTCGCCGGCCTTTTCCTGTGGGGCAGTGTCGGCTTGGCCCTTTGGGGACTGGCCGCCGGCAGCGCGGCATGGTGGGTTCCCGGCGGTATGGCCGCGACGCTCTATTTCATGACCGTCGGTCGTGGATTCCTGAGAGCCGAGATCGCCCGACGTTACTTCCCGGACGTCGCCGCCCGCCTCCATCCGGTTCAGGTCTTCGACACCTGGGCGACGCCGCTTGTCGCCGCCGTCCACTGCCTGGCATTGGCGAGTTCGACGGTCGGACGCCACATCACTTGGCGAGCCATTCAATACCGCATTTTTCCCGGCGGCAGAATTCGCTTGATCCGGCGCGAGGATTGGAGCCCCGCCGCGGAGCAGATTGAGGCGGAGACCGGCGCCCCACTGCGGCACGAAGCCCCCGCCCCTCACTTCCCGGCGCGTACCGCGCCGGCGCCATCCGACACTTTCGTTCGATAACACAGGAAGACGAAAACACTATGCAAGTCGTTCTCTGGGATACACGCAAGCTCGACGTCTCGAAGGACTTTGCCGGCGGATTCGGCGTCGGCCAGTATCCCGGCCACGGCGGGCTTCGCGGCCGGATGATCCGCGGTTTCTACACCCGCGACCGGCGGCCGGTCGCTTTGAATTTCGCCTACTTGGCGGCGATCTTCCGCCAACTCGGACACGAGGTCCGCTACGTCGAGGACCGCGCCCCCGGGACCGCCGACCTCTACGTTTTCTGCCCCTCCCTGATCACGCTCGCTCTGGAGCGGAAGATCATGGCGGGACTGTTAGCCGAAAACCCGACCGCGCGAATCCTGGTGACCGGATTGGCCGCATCGGTGATGCCCGAAGCGTTCGACGGACTTGGCGTGACCGTCGTCAAAGGCGAGCCGGAACAACTCCTCTGGAAGCTCGACGAAGTGCTTGCCCGTCCCAGTGCCGTCGTGCAACTGGGAACTATCGAAGACCTCGATCGCTTGCCGTTTCCCGACTGGTCGCCGTTCGGCCCCAAGAAGTTCCGCATCGGCTACGATTTCTGGAAATTCCCCACGGGCCTGGTCCAGTCGAGCCGCGGCTGCACGTTCAAGTGCAACTACTGCCCCTACATCATCCTTGAAAACGCCACGCGATTCCGAAATCCCGAGGCGGTGGCCGACGAGATGCGGCAGGGGATGCGGCAGTGGGGATTCCGCTCCTTCAAGTTCCGCGACCCGCTCTTCGGACTGAACCGCAAGTACGTCTTCCAACTCGCCGACCTGATCGGACGACTGCCGCACCGGATTCAGTTTTCCATCGAAACGCGCGTCGACCTGATGCGGCCTGAAGTACTCCGCGTCTTGAAACGCGTGGGGTTGACAAGCATCACCGTGGGCATCGAAACCCCCGATAGTGAAACGCTCCGCCGCTACCACCGCGCGCCGATCAAGGACGACCGCCAGCGCAGTTTCGTCGCGCTCTGT
Source organism: Rhodopirellula sp. (assembly GCA_012728855.1). Taxonomy (GTDB): domain Bacteria; phylum Planctomycetota; class Planctomycetia; order Pirellulales; family Thermoguttaceae; genus JABWBD01. The sequence continues at coordinate 2,588 of JAAYEH010000444.1, forward strand.
CGCGACATGGGCATTCGGACGGTGGCCGGCTTCATGATCGGTTTTCCCGGCGACACGGAGCAGTCGATCCGTGGCGTGCTCCAATACGCCAAATCGGTCGGCCCGACCTATGCGAACTTCAACATCGTCACACCCTACCCGGGAACCGAGTTCTTTGAAGAAGTTCGCCAACAGATCGCCGATTTCGACTACAGCCACTATACCGTATATACCCCGGTGATGAAGTACGAGAACCTCACCGCCGAGCAGGTGCAACAGTGGCATGCGAAGTGTTTTACACAGTACTACTTCCGCTGGAAGTATCTCCGCGGCAACGCCCATCTGCTTTGGCCGCGGCTGGCCGGTTGGTGGCAGAGTCCCGCCGACCCGGCGAAGTCCGAGTCCGGCCACGACACACCGCGAGCGCCGGCCGGCCTGGATATTCTGCAGTCGAAGCAGGGGCTTCGCTCCGACAAGCCCCATACGCGGCCGGGCAATGCCGTGCCGCGCAGCGATCAGCCGGCCTCCGACGGCTGATTGCCTCACGCCGGTCTTCGTGGTAGAGTGCCAGTGCGTCAGGCTTTCCAGCCTGACATTGCGTTACAGCCAGGCAATCCCACCGGAGCCTTTCAGGCGGGAGACTCTGACGTCCATGCGCTGAAGAGCCGGATTTACGGGCAGTAACCTTTTCGAGGAGAGCATCATGCGGTCGCGAAGTACGCAAACCTGCCATCGACGAGACATGCTTAAAGCGGCCGCGGCCACCGTGGCTGCTCCCTGGCTGGTTCCTTTCTCCGTCTTCGGCGCAACCGCCCCGAGCAACCGGATCAACATTGCCTTCATCGGCGCGGGCAACCAAAGCCGGGTGGACCTGCCGGCCATGCTGCGACTCGATGACGTGCAGGTCGTGGCCGTCTGCGACGTCAACCGTGGAAGCTACGGCTACGCCCGGCCCGAACACTTCCTCGGTCGGGAACCGGTCCGGCAGAAAGTAGACGAGTTCTATGCGAAGAAGACCGGCGCGGGCGAATACAAGGGCTGCGATGCCTACATCGATTTCCGCGACGTTCTCGCGCGAAAGAACGTCGACGCCGTGATGCTCGTCGTCCCCGATCACTGGCATGCGCTGATGACCGTCGAGGCCGCCGCGGCGGGCAAAGATATCTACTGTCAAAAGCCGATGACGCTCACGGTCGACGAAGGCCACGCCATGATCGATGCGGTAAGGAAGCACGAGCGGATCTTCCAAACCGGCAGCCAATATCGATCCTCCGCAACGGTTCGCCGCGTTTGCGAACTGGTCCGAAACGGCCGGATCGGCGACATCAAACGCGTAATCTCCGTCATCTGCGGCGCGCCGTCCGGGCCCGGGCCGGGCTGGCGGCCGATGCCCGTGCCCGAGGGCTTCGATTACGAGCGATGGCTGGGCCCCGCTCCCCTCGCGCCGTACCATGCGGAGCGCTGCCTCTATCGCTTCCGCTACAACCTCGACTACTCCGGTGGTCAGGTGACGAATACCGGTGCGCACTCCAACGACATCGTGCAATGGGCACTCGCCGCCGACGCGACCGGTCCGATCGAGTTCGAAGACCAGGGAACCGTCTGGCCGCCTCCCGGGCACCTTTACAACACGGCCATCAAGAGTAATTTCCGCGCCCGCTATGCCAACGGCATCGAGCTGATTTGCCGCACCGAGGATCCGGGGTTCGGCGTCCGATTCGAGGGAAGCGACGGATGGGTCGAGTATTTCTCCGGAAAGACGAGCAGCGAACCGGCTTCCCTGATCGATTCGGTGATCGGTCCCGACGAAATCCACCTGCCGGTGAGCGGGAATCATTACCGCAATTTTATCGATGCGGTGAAGTCGCGCCAGGATCCGATCGAGCCGGTCGAAGTCGGTCACCGCACCGCCAGCCTCTGCCACCTGGGCAGCATCGCCATGCGTCTGGGGCGAAAGATTCCCTGGGATCCCCAGACCCAGCAGTGCCCCGGCGACGAGGAAGCCGGCGCGATGCTCAAACGGCCGTACCGCCAACCGTGGAAGTTGCCGGGATAGGACGTTCGCGGCCCGTAGTGCAGGCGGGGCACTCCGCTGATGATCGTGGTCCGCGCAGGTGAGCCAAAGGATATTGGGCCGCGACGGCGATGCAGCCGCACAATCCGGCCGTATCGGCGACAACAGCAGTAGTGCCGTAAACAGCCCCAAACCAATCGTTCGTGCGATCGTCGGTTGCGACCTTTCTGAAGCGCTAGGCGCCGTCTTGCTTGCGGGGTGGATCGATTGAAATCAAGTCTCTTCTTGCCGGTTCGCCTTGGCAACCTGTGCAACCGGCACAGCCTGCCGATTTGTCGCCCCGGCGGCGCAACACACCGCGGACGAGATACGCGGCCGCCGCGGCGACACACACCAATGCGGCGATATCCTGCCAGCCGATTTCCATGGCAACCCTCGCTCACAGGCGGCGGATATGAAATCCACCGTCAATGTTGATGCGTTCGCCGGTGCTGAAGGGAAAGTAATCGGAGACCACGGCCGCCACGGCGCGGCCGACGTCGTCCGGCCGGCCCCAGCGCCGGATCGGCCAGATCCCCTCACGGATCAGGCGGTCGTACTTCTCCTTGACCGGTGCGGTCATGTCGCTCTCGATCACGCCCGGACAGATCTCAAAGACGGTGATCCCTTCATCGGCCAGTCGTTGGGCGTAGAGCTTGGTCATCATCCCCAGGGCGGCCTTGGTCATGCAGTAATCGGCCCGATTCGTCGAGACGGCATAGCCGGAAACCGAGGAGATATTGATGATCTTGCCGTCGGGGATCTTGTTTCTCGCCATCAGCCGGATCATCTCGTTGGCCACCCGCTGCGACAGGAAGAACGGGCCTTTGAGGTTGGTGTTGAACACCCGCTCCCAGCTCTCCTCCGTCGCCTCGAGGATGTCTTTGCGGCCCTGGGAAGTAATCCCCGCGTTGTTGACCAGCACGTCGATCCGCTCGAAGGCGGTCAGCGCGCGGTCGACGATGAGGTCGCGGTCGACGGGCGAGCCGACGTCGCCCTGCACCGCCACGGCTTGCCCGCCGGATTTCGTGATCTCGGCGACCACTTGCTCGGCGGCGTCGGGTCGGGTGGCATAGTTGACCACGACGGCGTAGCCCAGCCGGGCGAGTTCCACAGCGATTGCCCGCCCGATGCCGCGAGACCCGCCGGTGACGATTGCCGCACGCGCCGTTTCCATAGGAACCTCCAAGCCATCGAGAGAATCACCGAAGATTCAGCGTAAAGGGGCCTGCGCGGGATGTCAATGTAGGTTCCACTCGGCAAAGCGGAACCTACTTCAGCGCACAGTTCGAGTACATTACACGTCCTTTCCAAACGCGGCAGCAAGTTACAGAGAAATCGGCGTGCAAAATGTGGCGGTCAAGGATGCCGATTCTCCAAAATCACCAGCCCCTCACCACCCGGTGACTGCAGCGAGGTACGCGTTGGAGGAGAAGCGGCGGGGCGCGTGCGACGATTGGCAGCGGCGGGTGTGGCCACCAAGTTGGCGATTTCTCAAAACTGAGGGGACATGGTGGGCACGCGCTTCTGGGGGAGAAGGTGTCGATTTCTCGCGCTGCTGGAGCCTTGCTTCGTGAGATGCGCGTTCCCCAAGGTGCCTCGTGCGGTACTGCGAGATCTGTTGCTGCGATTCCGTTGCGTAACGGTCGCGATTCCAGGCGGCCTGGTCGGCCGAGCAACCTCTGGTGGCGATCGACTTTGGGCTGGACGCGGCGGCGGAGATGAGCCACGTCGAGCAAGCCGAATTGGACCGCCTGGCCATCTCTCGGACGCTGCAATCGCTGGGCTGCTTCGCCATCGAAGGGCGAACTGGGCTCCCAATTCCAGGCTCCACGACCGCCAACGCGTCCCTGCGCAGCAAGCCGATCTCTCGACAACTGCAGCAGGCATGACGCTTCGAACGTGTGCCAGAACTCCCGCAGGATGCAAGCGTGGCTTCGATGGACTTTGGCTCAGTCTTCGGTGGCGCATTGTCGCCGGCATTTCGACCGACCCGTTTCCAACAGAGGCCGCCTGAAAGCGATGATCGATGAGATAGCCGCTCAAAGCGGTTGAGCGTGGCAAATCGAGCTAGCGCAGAACCCCGACCAGATTTTGGCCGCGTCGGATCGGACCGTGGCGACCGCCGATAGCGTGATCCTCCAGCGGTGCCGAGCCTGGTTCAATCTTGGCTGGGAAGTCGTCCAGAGGCGCGTTCCCGATGCCTGGATCATCGAACTCCCGGGGCACTAAAGGTGGCATCGCCCCGGGATTGGCCATGCGCGCACCGCGACCGGATGCGCCCAACACGGGCAGAAACACAAGTGGAAACCGGCGGGCTGTCGGAAGGAGCCGCTGACAACCCGTGACAGACCGGCAGCAGAAGCGATTACTTGCGGTGCCGAATCTTGGACCGCATGCGGCGCTTCTTGCGGCCAAGTTTCCGACGCCCTTTGCCTGATTTTTTCGTTCCCACGCAGTTCTCCGTGCTGGTAGAGTTGACCCAGAATACCACCGTTTTCAATCGCGCCGCCGAAGGCCGCACCTTCCGCACCCAGCGCAGCTCCTCAGTATAGCAGTCCCGAGCCGAACCGGGCAATAGGGGGCCCAGCAGCCCGGCTGCTAAGATTACTTCCCCAGTGCTTTGCGCAAAACCGGCTCCAAGGCGTCGGCCATCCGCATCATGCCCAGGTCCGACGGATGGGAACTGTCGACGGTCGCCTCGCCATCGTCGCCCAGCAGGTGCTCCCCCTCGAGGTAGGACAGCCCCGTCACGCCGCCGCTGACGAGCCGCTCGTAGGCCGCCTTCAGCGCGGCTCGGCTGGTGCTGTGCCGCTCTTGGCTGGAGGGCTTGAATTCGGCATTGGAATAGGTGCGATCCTCAACCAGCACAATCGGCGTCTGCGGATGCTCGGCGCGAAGCTGGCGGACGAGCGGCTCGGCGCGCTCGGCCACTTCCGGGCCGGTCATGTTCGGCAGACAATCGATCACATAGGCAGCCGCGTCGATCTCGGCCATCCAGCCGCCCACCTCCGGATCCATCTTCCCGTTGCCCGAGAAGCCGAGATTGATCGTGGGCCGATCCAAGCGGCGTCCGAGGATGGCGGGAAAAGCCATGCCGGGACGCGATGCGCAGCCGCCGTGCAGGATCGATGTGCCGTAAAACACGATCGGCTTGTCCGACCTCGGCGGCAATGGCTCGAAGGCCGCCTGCTCGGGCACGCCGATTTCCAGCGACTCCACTCCGTTGTACAGCGGCAGGTACGCCATATACTCCCGCTTCACCGCGGTGATATCGCTGGCCAGGTCGGCTCGAACGTTCTTCGAGTCGGGGCGGGTGATCCCCAGCCACCGCCATTGTCCTCGCTCGTTCTTCGCGTAGAGGTCGACGCCACTGACGCCGGTTGCCGGCATGTGCGGCATGGCGACACTCTCCGACAGCAGCACATATCGGACAGAAATCCGCGAAGCATCCGTTTTGAACCGCGCCGCCATGCCGGCCGAGTGACGGCTGAGGCTCCATACCGGTCCCCGCGCCACTCCTTCGGCTTTGCCCGGCAGTCGGTCGAAGTATCGCTTGGTGTCCGACCACGCCTTTCCCTCCACGCCCCAAGTCGAGACGTCGTACCAGGCGGTCCCCTCCTCAACTTTCGGCGCGGCGCCGCGGTTCTCGTCTCCCGAGGCATACCTGCTTTGAAGCAGAACAGCCACCAACCCGGCAATGCCGGCCAGCCGGTGCAGTGTACGCATTCGTTTTTCCGCTTGCACAGAATTCTCCTTCTGGGTTCGAGGGGCTAGGATCGAGATGATCCCACCTTAATCGGCCCGTCTCGGAGTGGCAAGATTGGGCATGGTTCAAAAACGAGGGCAGGCACCTCGCCGAACCGTGTTTTATTGACTTGGTTCAAATCTCGACGTTGGGAGGTAACATAAGGTAGATCCCGCTTGCCGAGGATTCTCTGTGAGATCAGATCGACAGTCGTCGCCCCCACCCCCCCCGAGGAAGTGGTGCCGTTCCATTTTGCGGTCCTGTCAGGTGGATGCACAAATTACGGACCGAAAAGTCCAACTTGTGCGAGCCGATCTGGTGTATTTAGGACAGTCCGTCTAAACTTGGGGCACAGCGAGGTTCAACGAGACCATGCCGTATGAAATGCCGCCAAAGGAGACATGCCGTGCCGAGGAACAGGAAACCGTTTTTGTGTTGCGTCGCGATGGGGCTGCTGCTATTCAGCGTGGCCGGCCCGGCCCGTGCAGCCACCCCCAGTGAAACCTTGCTGCCCGACACCACGGTTGGCTTTATTTCCATTGCCGACATTGAAAAACTCGTTGCCGAATTCGACAAAACCCAGTTGGGCCAGTTGATGAACGACCCCGTGATGAAGCCGTTCGTCGACGACTTACGGCGGCAAATCGACGAGCGCCGCTCGGGGATTTTTGACAAGACCGGCCTGACGATCGACGAGGTTCGAGAAATCGCCGGCGGGGAAGTTGCCGTGGGATTGCTCGAGAAGGGGGAGACGCAGAGCCAGGCGCCGGCGGTCTTGCTGGTGGACGTAACCGGCAAGGTGGACAAGGCAAAGGCCCTGCTGGACAAGGCGACGGCGAACCTTACTCAGGGGGGCGCCAAGAAGGCGCAGGTCGAGGCGGCTGGGGTGCAAGTGACGATCTTCGATCTTCCCGACGACGGCCAAGGCCCCGTGCTGCAAAAGGCCGTTTTTCTGCTCAAAGACGAATTGTTGATCGCTTCGGACGACGTCGAGGTTGTCAAAGGGATCCTGCGGCGACTCGCCGGGGAGCAAACGGCGACCTTGGCCGGCACGAAGCCGTATCAGCAGGTTTCCGAGCGAGTTCGCCGCGACGCGGGCGAAGCCATGCCGCAGGTCCGCTGGTATATGCAACCGCTGAAATACTTCGCGGCGGCTCGCACTCTCGAGGATCCGCGGGATCGACCCACCGGCAAGACCCTTCTGGACACGTTTCAGGAAGAGGGGTTTGCGGCGATCCGTGGCGCGGGCGGCCACGTCGACTTCGCGGTCGATCCGTATCAGATTCTGCACCGCACGGCCGTCTACGCTCCGAAGCCTTTCGAGAAAGCGATGAAGATGATGGGCTTTCTCAATGCCGAGGAGTTCACTCCGCCTGCCCTGATCCCTCGCGACGTTGCCTCCTACACGACCTTCTACGCGGATCTGCTGGCCGCCTTCGACAATTTCGGGCCGCTGTTCGACTCGCTCTTCGGGGAAGGCGAGACCGGCGTTTGGGAGGATGTGCTGGAAAGCCTCAAGGAAGATCCCCACGGTCCGCAAATTGATCTCCGAGACGAACTCGTGAGTAAATTGGACAACCGCGTGAGCCTGGTGACGGCCTACAAGCTGCCCATCACGACGACCAGCGAAAGGATGCTGATCACGATCGCCGCATCGAAGGAGAAAGCCGTCACGGCGGCAATTCGCAAGACCCTCCAGAACGACAAGGAGATCCGTAAACGCGAGTTCGGGGAGTACGTAATCTGGGAATCGCTTCCACCCGCGAAAGTCGCGGTTCCGGCGGTGAGGCTGGATTTTCCCGGAGTGCCCGGGCAGCCAGCCCGCGGGGGGCCACGGGGGCGAGCGGCCCAACCAGAGGAAAATCCGCTCTTCCCCAATGCTTCGGTGACGGTTGCGCACGGGCACCTCTTGATTGCCTCCCACTACGATTATCTCGTCGAGATTCTCCAACAGACCGATGCGCGATTGAGCCTCGCTCGCACGATCGAGTACCAACAGGTCGCTGCGGCGCTGGAGAAACTGGGCGCCGGCAAGAACACGATGCGCGACTTCACCCGTGTCGACGACTCTTTCCGCCCGACCTACGAGTTGATCCGGGAAGGGCGGATGCCGAAGTCGGAGACCCTCTTGGGTCGCATGCTCAATAGCGTGTTCGAAGCGGACAAGGCGGGCACCGTCCGGAAGCAGGAAATCGAGGGGAGCAAGATGCCGGACTACGAAGTGGTCCGTCGTTATCTCGGCCCTGCCGGCGCTTTTGCCACCACCGAGGAAGACGGCTGGTTTATCAAGGGCATGATGCTGGGCAAGTAACCGATCCCCCACCATAAACAGCGCCTTCTGCCATGACGCAGTCGATTCCTCCCTTGCTGATTCTTGGCGTCGGCATTCTCACGGTGATCGGGATGATCCTCGTTCTGCGGGTCAACGCGTTTCTCGCGCTGATTACGGCGGCGCTGTTGGTCAGTTTCCTGTCGCCGCTGGAAACGTCGGCGCCGGGCGGGGTGGTTCTCAATCAGGTTGAGCGCGTCGCCGCGGCACTGGGCGACGTGGCCGGCAAGATCGGCATCGTGATCGCGCTGGCGGCGATTATCGGCAAGTGCATGATGGACAGCGGCGCAGCCGACCGCATCGTGCGGGCGTGTCTGGGCTTGCTCGGTGAGAAGCGGGCGCCGGCCGCGCTATTGATGAGCGGATACATCCTCGGTGTGCCGGTGTTTTTCGACACCGTTTTCTACCTGCTGGTGCCGCTGGCTCGCTCGCTCTGGAAGCAGACTCGCCGCAACTATGTCATGTATATCCTGGCGATCGCCGCGGGCGGGGTCATCACGCACACGCTCGTTCCGCCCACGCCCGGCCCGCTCTTGATGGCTGAAATCCTCAACATCGACTTGGGGACGATGATCGTGGTCGGCGGCTTGATCGGCATTCCGACCGCCGTGGTCGGGCTCATTGCCAGTCGCCTACTCGACCGCTGGTTGGCGCTGCCCATGCGTCCGCTGCCGGGCGAGATGTCCGCCGAGCCGCTGGACGACGCGCACTTGCCTCCGCTGCTGGTTTCGGCCCTGCCGATTTTCCTGCCCGTGCTCCTCATTTCGGGCAACACCGTCGCGAAGACGGTCGCAGACTCCTCTCCCGGCGAAGCCTGGTCGACAGCCGCGGGCGTGATGGCCTTGGTCGGCAACGCCAATTTCGCCCTGCTTCTCTCGGCGGCCGTTGCGATGGCTACCCTGGTCCGGCAACGTGGTCTCAAGTTGACTCAATTGGCCCAGGCAACGGAAGAGGCGTTGATGAGCGGCGGGGTTATTATCCTGATTACCGCCGCCGGCGGCGCTTTCGGGGCGATGCTGCGAGTGGCCGGCGTGGGCAGTGCCATCCAACAGTCCCTTGGCGAGGGAGGGCAAGCGACCGGTCTGGTTCTGCTGGCCACCGGATTCATCGTGGCATCGGTGATGAAAGTCGCGCAAGGATCGGGTACGGTCTCGATGATCACGACGGCCGGTATGCTTGCCGCCATGAATCCAACGCCCGAAGTGCTCGGATTTCACCCCGTCTACCTGGCCACCGCGATCGGCTCCGGCTCCGTGGTCGGCTCTTGGATGAACGACAGCGGCTTCTGGGTGGTGGCTCGCATGAGCGGTTTCACCGAGGTGGAAACACTCAAGAGCTGGACGGTGGTCCTGGTGTTGCTGGGACTGACGGGTTTCGGCTTGAGCATGCTGCTGGCCACGACATTGCCGCTGGTTTAGCGACGGCGTGGTTGACTGCCCCCTTTGCGTCGGTCATGATAGTTGGGCAATCGCTCTGCCCGCTTGCTCCGACACCGCGAGGAGATCGTTATGCAACTGCGCATGGTCATCGCAACGATTCTCGTCTTTCTCGGCATACCATGTCTCGCCGCCGATGCCGTTCGCAAGACGAACGTCGTGTTCATCCTCACCGACAACCAGGGAGCATGGACGCTCGGCTGCTACGGCAACCCCGACATCCAAACGCCCCATATCGACCGCCTGGCGGCTGACGGCATGCTCTTCTCACGCGCGTTTGCCTCCAATGCCGTCTGCTCGCCGACGCGGGCGACCTACCTGACCGGATTGATTCCCTCGCAACACGGAGTCCACTGCTTCCTGGACCCCAAGTATATGATGGGGCCGGAAGCATACAACACGCTCGCGGAATTCCGCTCGCTGCCGGAGATACTCGCCGATCACGGGTACGTCTGCGGATTGACCGGCAAGTGGCACCTCGGCGCCAATCTGACTCCGCAGGAGAGTTTCAGCTACTGGATCACGATGGTCCAGGGCAGCACGGCGGAGTTTTACGATATGCCGGTGATCGAGGAGGGAGAGGTTCGCAAGGAGCCGAAATACGCCACCGATCTGTGGACCGAACATGCCGTCCGTTTTATCCGGCAGAACAAGGACCGGCCGTTCTTTCTCTATCTGCCGTACAACGGTCCGTACAACCTCGGGCCCCTCTTGCTCAATCCCGCGCGGAACCGGCACCATGACTACTATGCCGATAAGCCGCTGATGTCCTTCCACCGCGACGCGATGCATCCCTGGCTTTTCAACAACAAGGACTATCTCAACAACATGGTTTCCATTCGCCGCGTGGCTGCCGAGACCAGCGCGGTGGACGACGGTGTCGGCGCGGTGATGGCCGCGCTGGAGGAACTCGGGCTTGAGGACGATACGCTCATTGTCTACGCCGCCGACCAGGGATGGATGGGCGGAACCAACGGGCTGTGGGGCATGGGCGACCACACCCGGCCGCTGACCGCCTTCGACCGGATGATGCAAGTTCCCCTGATCTTCCGCCACCGCGGCGCGATCTCGCCCGGCGGCAAGTCCGACGCGATGGTGAGCAACTACGACTTCCTTCCTTCCGTATTGAGTTATTTGAATCTCGGCGACGAGACCGGGCGGTTGCAGCCGAAGTCGCCCGGTCGGGATTTCTCCCCGTTGCTGCGAGGACAGACCATCGATTGGGACAACGTCGTCTATTACGAGATGGAGCGCGTGCGGGCGATTCGCACGGACGAATGGAAATACGTCCATCGTCCGGACGGCCCCTATGAACTGTACCACCTGGCGAGCGACCCCTTCGAGAAAGTCAACCTCTACGGCCAGCCCCAGCAGGCGACGATCCAAGGCGAACTCGAGCAGCGGTTGGAACATTTCTTCCTGGCGACGGCGGAACCGAAATACGATCTCTACCGGGGCGGCGGTTCGAAGGCCTCTCTGCTGAGCGACCGGGAGCAGAAACGTCGTCCTTAGAACCGCCCCGGACCAAGGTGGCACGCTGCTGCGAAGCGGTGTATATTGAGCAACTGGAAAAGTACGTCAGGCTTTCCAGCCTGACACTGCGTCGCAGTCGGATTCTCCAGCCCGGCGCTGCGCCAAAGTTTGGCCGGAAGGCCTGACGTACGAGGCTTCTTTGACGAAACCAGGAGAGTATCGATGTCCAATCATAACGGTGCAAAAGCGTCTGCCTGTTCGCGTCGCACGTTTCTCAAGTCGGCCGGCTTGATTGCCGGAGCGGCCGCGACCGCTCAATTGACGGTCGGCCGCGCGGCCCATGCCGCCGGCAGCGACGTGGTGAAGTTCGGACTGATCGGTTGCGGCGGACGCGGCTCCGGGGCCGCCATGAACGCCATGGACGCCGACCCCGGCGCCAAGCTCATCGCCATGGCCGATCTTTTCCAGGACAAGGTCGTCGGCAGCCGCGACCGGCTCAAGCAGGGCAAGCCCGAGCAGGTGGACGTGCCGGACGATCGTTGTTTCCATGGCTTCGACGCCTATCAGAAGGTCATCGCCAGCGATGCGCAAGTGATCCTCATCGCCTGCACTTCCTGCTTTCATCCCCTTTATCTCCAGGCCGCGGTGGCGGCCGGCAAGCACGTTTTTCTCGAGAAGCCCCACTCGACCGACGTGCCGGGTCTGTTCGTGGTGAAGGCGGCTTGCGAGGAAGCGGCGAAGAAGAATCTGAGTGTCGTCTCCGGGCTGTGCTGGCGATACCACACGGGCGTGCGGGAGACGATGAAGCGGGTTCTCGACGGCGCCATCGGCGAGATCGTTGCCATCCAGGAAACCTACATGCGAACCCCGTACCGGCTGGTCGAGCGATCAGCTGACCAGACCGAACTCCAGTATCAATTCCGTAATTGGTATCACTTCAACTGGCTCTCCGGCGACGATATCCTCCAGTCGCTCGTCCACAGCCTCGACAAGGGCGCCTGGGCGATGCACGACCAACCGCCGGTGAAGGCGTATGGAGTCGGGGGCCGCTCCTCATCGTGGGACAAGCCCTACGTCTACGGCGACGTATTCGACCACAGCTCGGTGGTCTACGAATATGCCAACGGCGTGCGGCTCTACGGCGTGGGGCGGGCTCAGAACGGTTGCTACAACGAGGTCTCGGATGTCCTCATGGGCTCCAAGGGCCGCTGCAATCTCATCAAACACCAGATCGAAGGCGCAACTAATTGGGAGTACACCGGTCCGAAGTGCAACATGACCGAAGAGGAGCAACGCGAGCTGTTCCAAGCGGTCCGCGCCGGCAAGCCGATCAACAACGGCAACTACATGTTCAACAGCACCATGATCGGCATCCTCGGCCGCATGGTCTGCTTCACCGGCCAGGAGGTAACCTGGGACGACGCGCTGAAGTCGACCTACCAGATCGGCCCGACCGATCCGACCTGGGACATGCAACCGCCGGTGAAACCCAATGAAGAGGGCGTTTACCCGGTGGCCATCCCCGGCGTGACCGCGCAGGCGTAAGAGTGGAGAGATGAGAGTGGAGAGATCGGTTTCGAACCATCCAACGGTCGCCGAACTCTCCACTCTCTCCACTCTCTCCACCCTCAACTCTCAACTCTCAACTCTCTCAACTACTGCCATGCCACGCTTACGAACCCTCACCGTCGCCGCGAATCTGTCCCTTGCCTTGCTTGTCCTCTCCTCGGGCCTGCACGCCGCGTCGCCGCCGAACTTCATCGTCGTCTTCATCGACAACTTCGGCAACGGCGATCTCGGCTGCTTCGGCTCGACGGTCCACCGCACGCCGAACGTCGATCGTCTCGCCGCGGAGGGCCGCAAGTTCACCAGCTTCTACGTCGCCAGCGGTGTCTGCACGCCCAGCCGCGCCAGCCTCATGACGGGCTGTTATCCCCGGCGGGTCAACCTGCACGTCAGCGACAAGAACTCGGCGGTGTTGCAGCCGGTGGCGGCGAAAGGGCTCAATCCGAGTGAGGTGACGATCGCCGAGGTGTTGAAGCAGCAAGGTTACGCCACCGCCTGCATCGGCAAGTGGCATCTGGGCGACCAGCCTGCCTTCTTGCCCACCCGGCAAGGCTTTGACGAGTTCTTCGGCATCCCCTACAGCGACGACATGACCAAGGATCACAAGCCCGACGTATGGCCGGAGTTGCCTTTGATGCGGAACGATCAGGTGATCGAAGCGCCCGTGGATCGCGATTACCTCGTCAAGCGCTGCACCGAGCAGGCGATCGATTTTATCGAGCGGAATCGGCAACGCCCGTTCTTTCTGTATCTCCCCCACACCATGCCCGGCTCCACCAGTCATCCGTTTTCCAGCCCCGCCTTTCGCGGCAAGAGCGCCAACGGCGACTACGGCGACGCCGTGGAGGAACTCGACTGGTCGACCGGCGAGATCATGGCAACCCTGGCGCGCCTCGGTCTGGATGACCGTACGCTGGTGGTTTGGACCTCCGATAACGGCGCCCCAAACCGCAACCCGCCCCAGGGCAGTTGCGCGCCCTACAAGGGCTACGGTTACGATACCTCCGAGGGCGCCATGCGGGTGCCTTGTATCATGCGTTGGCCGAGCAAAATCCCCGCCGGCACGACCTGCGATCAACTGGCCTCCACGATGGATTTGCTGCCCACCTTTGGCAGATTAGCGGAAGCGCCGCTGCCGGACCATCGCATCGACGGGCACGATATCCGGCCGCTTTTGTTCGACTCGCCTTGCGCCAAGTCGCCCTGGGACAATGAGGGCTTCTTCTATTATCGGATGGATCAGTTGCAGGCGGTACGGTCCGGCCCGTGGAAGCTCTACCTGCCGCTGGCGAACAAGTACCAAACGCTGGGGCGGAAAGCCGCGCCGTCGAAGGCGGAATTGTACGACGTCCGCAACGACGTGAGGGAGACCCGCGAAGTCTCGGCGGAGAATCCGGCCGTGGTGAGGCGACTGCTGGCCCTGGCGGATCAGGCTCGCGAAGAACTCGGCGACATGGACCGCGACGGCCGGGGGCAGCGGCCCGCCGGCTTGGTCGAAAACCCTCAGCCGCTTCAGCCGTAACGGGCGGCTTCGGAATTTGGAGTGCGCGTGACTCGTCACCGCTTTCTTTCTTCGATCTGCCAGGTCAGCCGCGTGCAACGAAGACGGCAACTGCAGCTATCGTAAAGAGCCAAACAAAGAAAGCGACGACAAGTCGTACGCACTCCAAAGAGGCTAGCGAACTGCCCGGACTTCTTCTTCCCAGCCGCCCAGAAGCTCCTTCAGTTGCCGAGCCTCGTCCGGCCGATCTGCAAGCAGGTTCTCGGCCTCGGCCGGGTCGGTACGCAGATCGTGCAATTGCTCCTCGACTCGCGCGCCGTCCTGCCGCGACACATACTTCCAATGCCCGTCCCGGACCGCCCGCCACGTCCGCTCGCCGCGACGCTGCCGCCAGAAGAGCGTCCGCGGGATCGGTGGACCGCTCTCGATTTGCTTGAGGATATCGATGCCGTCGAACTTGCGATCAGCGGGCACTTCGGCGCCGGCCGCGCGGAGGAGCGAACGGGAGAGGTCCAGGGTAATCGCCGCCTGGTTCGTCACCCGCCCCGGCGGCAATACGCCCGGCCAGCGGACGATGCAGGGGACGCGGATCCCGCCTTCCAGCAGTCCGCCCTTGTGGCCGGAAAAGGGCGCGTTGCGGGCCTCTTTGGTTCCGCCGTTGTCGCTGGCGAAAACCACCAACGTGTTGGCGGCGAACCCGCGCCGGTCGATTGCCCCGAGCACCTTTCCGATGCCCTCGTCCAATCGCTCGACCATTGCCGCGTAGGTCTGGCGAGTCCCCTCGTTCCAGTTTTCCTGAGTCTTGGCCGTCTGCGGTTCCTCGCCAGGACGCTGGAGCGGGTTGTGCGGCGCGGTGTAAGGCAGATAGAGAAAGAATGGTCTATCTTTCGGTTGGCCACGGACAAACTCGACTGCGGCATCGCTGATCAGGTCGGTGAGGTAGCCTTTGCGTTGTACGGGCCGCCGGCCATCGTAAAGCGCCGGCACGCCGTCCCATTCCGTGTGGAAGTAGTAGTCGACGCCTCCGCCCAGCGGCCCGAAAAAACGGTCGAAGCCGTGCTCCAGCGGTCCGAATTTCGCCTCATATCCGAGATGCCACTTGCCGAAGCCGACCGCGGTATAGCCGGCCTCTTTCAGCAGGCGGATGATGGTCAGTTCGCCGGTCGGCAACCCGAGATCGTGGTTGCCGGCCAGGCGGATGGCGTCGTCGTAGCGGCCGACGTTGCCGGTGCCGATGGCGCATTCCAGCCCTCCGACGCGCTGCTGATATCGCCCGGTCATCAGCGCGGTTCGCGTCGGCGTGCATTCGGGCGCGTTGGCATAGTAGTTGGTGAAGCGGACACCTTCGGCCGCTAGGCCGTCGAGCACCGGTGTGCGAATGTCCGGGCAGCCGTAACAGCCGAGATCGCCGTAGCCGAGATCGTCGGCAAGTATTAGCACGATATTGGGTACACTGAAATTATCGGTATTTTCCCCGTGTAATACAGTGTATGATGACAGAACATCCGTGCAGATGATAAGTATGAATGTGGCAATTTTGTGTAGTAAAAGATGTCGTAAATAAGTGGGGCAACGTCTGGCCCAGCGGCCCGTGGCAGGCATGAGGTCATCTCCGGTCGACGGACGGTTTTACGGTGATTCGGGTTCAGTATCGGGGGCCGGCTGGCGGCAGTCAACGCGCCGGCGTCGGTTTGGCGAGGCGGACAGCGAGGGTGGGGACTGGAGGGACGAAAACGGAAGGTACGGCGGCGGACGCACGGGTCGGCCTGGCATTGGAAGCAGACCGACTGCTGGTACTACACCATGCCGGGAACAAGGAAGCGGATGCCGCTGTTCGGAGAGGACGGAGAACGGATTCGCGGCAAAGGGAATGCCGAAGCGGCCGAGGTGGCGCTTGCCCGGGAAAAACTCTCCTGGGAAGAGAGTGCCGGGCGACCAGCGGGCAACGGCGACTGGCTCGTGGCCCGCGTCTACTCGGACTACCTGCAGTATTGCGACCGAGGCATGGCCAGTGGGAGGATCAGCAAGGGACGTCGATACAATGCGGCCAGTTGGCTTAACGACCTTTGCGGTTACTGCGGGCGGCGTGGAATTGTCTCGCACAGGGTGCGCCGCATCGGCGACCATCGCTTTGGTTGCGACTTTGGAGCACATAGAAAGAAAGCGACGACAAGTCGTGCGCACTCCAAAGTTTCCGTCGAGAGGACTTGTGCCGTGCATACCGTCGATTCGTTCCCGGGCGAAAAGAGGAATCTCTACTCGACGGAACGAAGGATCTCTTGCGCCGCACTGTCGAAGGGAAAGACGGCGTAGTGGCCAATCTGACGCCGCTCGACGCGGAGCTTCGAGAGCGTTGCGTTGTCGTTGCTCTCGGCGATCTTCGTGTCAAATTCACGCATCACGTCGCGAGCCAGCGCGCGGCCTTCTTCGTACCGTTGTACCGCCTCGGCGCCAAGGGCTTCCACGGCGCTGTCGAGCCTCGCCAGCACAGGTTCCGGCGGTCGACGCGGTTCGTCCGCGGCGCCGGCCGCGAATTCCCGCAGTTGTCCGGCCCAGCGGAGATTCCGCCCCACGTCTTCCGGGTAGCCGTCGGTTGCTTTCTTCGGCTGTGGCAATCGCTTCACAAAATCCACCAGTTCCGCCAACCCTTCCTGATAACTTCGCTTGTCGAATTCCAGCCAGGCGATGGCCTGCGAAGGGAGCGGCAAGTCCGGGTGCGTGAGTCGGATCTGCGCAAAGTGACGGATCGCTTCCGTTCGCTGACGGGCCTTCACCAGAAGCAGTCCGTACAGCAACCCGGGCTCGATCTCCTTGCCGGCCAACTGCTGCGCTGCCTCGTAGTCGGTCTTGACGGCGGTCATCTCGGACGCATCCTGCCGCAAATAGGCCGCCAGCTTGCGGATGGCCGCCCGGGCTTCTTCAGTCAGCCGCGGGGGCCGTGCGTCGGGCAGGAACAACTGGGGAACCTGAGCCTGTCCGATCGACTTGGCGGCGGAGTTCATCGATTGTTTGACAAATGAATAGAGTTCCGTTGGCTCCATGCGATTGTCGCGGTTCACGTCGCCCCGCCCGGAAAAGGCCTCCGCAAGACTCAGCGCGAACAGGCCGTGCTGCCGGTCGGGAACGACCTGGCCGCGCTGGCCGGGTGAACTGCCGGCGATGGCGGTCACGGTCCGCAACGCCGCCCGCCCCGGCGGCGCGTTGAGCGTCTGGAGCATTTCCGACGACGACGGCTGTCTGGCCGGATCTTCTCCGGCGCCGGCGTGGCTGGCGTCCAAGAGCAGGAGTTTGTCCTTCGCCGGGCATTGCTCAAGTCCATCGACAAGCTTCTGAAGCGGCATTCCCGTCGAAGCCATCCGCTTAAAGTCGAACGTCTTGGGAGCCAACAGCACGCGTCCTTCGTCGTCCCGATAGGCGTGACCGGCGAAATAGACCACCACCTCGTCGTCAGCCTCGACGCGCTCCAGCAGACCGGCTACCGCCTGTTCCATGCGAACCAGACTGGGATCGGTCAAGAGCAGGGCCTGGGCTTTCGGCACGCGATACCGCTTGACCAGCGTGTCTTCCAACAGTTTTGCGTCGGCCAGTGTGTGTCCCAGAGGACTGAGTGACTGGTCATCGTACTGCTGCACCCCGATGATCACGGCCCAACGGTTCGGGTCCGCCGGTCGGCGCGCAGCGATGGTGAGGGCGCGAGGATTCTTGGCATCCGGGGAATCGTGGGTGATATCGATCTGGTCTTCCGGCCGCAGATCGGCCAGTTCGGCCTTTTCGCCGCCCAAGCTGATCTCCGTATCGGGCCCGACGAGGAAAGTGCCCGGGCGCTGATCGTCTTCGAGTTGGACTTGGAGCGTTTGAGTCGATTCCTGCACCGACTGCACCACGCCCGCCTGGCCGAGGATGCGATAGGCGTCGACGCGCACGATCTCGGTATCGTGCGCTACACTGACTCGATCACCCGGCTTCAGGTCGCTCGCATCGAGCATCTGTTCATTGATAAACCGCAGGTCGTTGATCGTCACCTCGCAATTCGCGGCGATCGGCATCGTGACAACGACCGCATCGGCGGCTTCGCTCGCGGCGAACTTCAACGACCGCCGGTCCGAATCGAGTTCGCGGAGGATGCCCTCGCTGGTGATCACCCGCCGCACTTCCATCTCCGTTGCCACGCGGCCCGCCTCGTCGCCGACGTGTGCGACGACCACGCGATCCTCTGGCTGCAAATCGGCCAGGGCGATCGGCTTGCCGTCGCGTTGATCTTGCCCGTTCAGCGTGATCGTCACCGTCGCGGGCACACGGACGATGAGCGGCTGCGATTGCCCCTCGATGGCGACCGACACCGCCCCCACATCGACTTCGACCGATTCGACCCGTCCGCGGGCAACTTCCGGTCTGGTGGCGCGGAGGATCGTGACGCGGCCGCCCGTCGCGTTGCGGAGGATTTCCACCTCGGCGCGGTCGCCCGGTTGAAGATCGCGGAGCAATGCCTTCTTGTCGTTGATGTAGAACTGATCGCCCGGCTTGACGACGATCTCTTTGGGCTCGCCGTCCTCGCCCGATTCCAAGACAAGCGTTCGATCGTCGGGATAGACGGTGCGAATCGTGCCCCAGGCCGGCGGCCGGCCGGCCGAAACCTCCGCCGGCGGTTGCTTTCCGCCGGGCAGCAGAATGGCCACACTCAATGCCACGGAGCAAACCATGGCGACGACGGCCCCGATCCTCAACAGCCGCTTCTTGCGGGCATCTTCCGCCGACGAGGAATCGAGCCGCTCGTCCGGTCGCGGCGGCGGAATCACGGCGGTAGGCGGGGCGTGCAATTCTTGAAGAACCTCCTGCGCGGACCGGTAACGCTGCGTCTGATCCTTGGCCACCAACCGTTGGATCACGTGCGCCAGGTCGGGAGGAACCCCCTCCAACACTTTGCCGATTTCCGGGAGATTCCGGTCCGGGGCGGCATGCCACATCAGCCAGGCGATCTGCCGGTCGCGACCGTAGCTGGCCAGCGCCGGAAACAGCGATTCGAACTGCGGCCCGCAAAGCAACTCGTAGGCCGAGAATCCCAGCGAATAAAGGTCGCTGGCCGGGCCGATCGGGCCGAACTGGTTGGTGACCAGTTCCGGGGCCATGTATTTGGTGGTCCCCTTGAGCATGCTGCCTTGCTCGCTGCTGGCGCGGCGAGCGAGCCCGAAATCGCCGAGCTTCACGACATTCTGCGGATTGACCAGGATATTGCTCGGCTTCACGTCGCCGTGGATGATCCCGCTGGTGTGCAGGAAGCCCAGTGCGCTGAGGCAACTGGAAAGCACGACGCGGAGATAATCGAGATCGATCGGCCCGCTCCGGGCGCTCTGTTCGAGGTTGCCCTGCATCAGTTCCAGAATCAGCCAGCCGCGGGGCCTCACCACATCGTAAATCGTGAGAACGTGGGGATGCTGCAAAGAAGCCAGAAGCTGGGCCTCGTGCCAGTAGCGTTCCAGTTGCCGGGGATCGCCGAGGAACTGCTGGTGAATCTGTTTGACCGCGACCTCGCGGCCAAGTTCGCGGTCGCGGGCACGGTAAACCGTGGCGAAATCGCCCGTGGCGACCGTACCGAGGATTTCATAACGCGTGGCGGACATCAAGCCTCCCTCGGCTCCTAGTATTGGCTCAAGACGGTCGAGATCTGCTGTTCGAGCTGCTCATCCCGCAGCGGGCTGCCGGTCAGTCCTCGTTCGAACTTGCCTCGTTCGGCGCGGAGCATGGCCAGCACCTCGCGGTAGCGTTGCTTCTCGGTCTCCCGATCGCCGATGGAATGGGCCCGCGCAGCCTCGCGGAGACAGACCTGGTACGGCGCCAGCGGTTGGCTCGGGTCGAGATTGGCGAAGAATTGCTCTTCAATGACCGTGCGAGCGCGGTCCGTCCTTTCTCGTTGCGCGGCGTCTTGGGGCTCGAAGTCCACCAGCACGAGCACGGTCGACATGACGACGCTCATGCATAGCAGCACCAGCAGGAGCAACGGGTTGGTCGATCGCTCGCTCTTCTGGTCCGCTTCCTCCCGCCCCGGCTCTTTCAGACGCAGTTCCGGGAGCTTGCCGTCTTCGGCCAGCTTGAACGTCGAGTCGGTCGTGTCGGCCGTGATGAATCTCGCTACTCTCCTCGGCGGAGCAGCGGCCGGAGGTTGGACATTTGCCAATGCCTGCGGGACTGGCGGCGTTGAATACGAAGGGCCGGTCTGTCCGGTTGACGGGGCTGCCGCAACGGGCGAAGCCGGCCGTGCGGGCTCGGAATCGCCGGTCGCCGCCGATTGCGTCGCTGGAACCGCATCCGGCTTGGGCACCCAGAAGCGGCCCTTGCAGTGAGGGCAGTTGGCGTACCCGCCCGCCTTCTTGTTCGGCACGGCCAGCGGTGTCTTGCAGCGCGGGCAGTCGAGCTTGATCGGCATTTCGTCTCGCCGCCCTCGTCAGAGGGCCAGTCCGAAGGAGAGGTAATTCAACAGAAACGGGCCGATAATAATCAGCACGGTGGCCATCATCACCAAGATGCCGGGAAGGAGCATGTGTACGCCGGCCTCGCCGGCCGCCGTCTCGGCCCGCTGGGTCCGCTTCATCCGCAACACCTCGGCTTGCGTGCGGAAAATGCGAGCCAACGGCGTACCGAGAGTTTCGCCCTGGAGGATCGAGCCGATGATGCTGGTGATCTCGTCGTCGCTGAGCCGATCGCGCATGGCGGCAAACGCCTCGTAGCGGGTCTTCCCCAACCGCATGTCGGTCAGCACACGGCCGAATTCCTCGGCCACCGGATGCCCTTCAAATTCCTTCACCGCCTGCGTTAGCGCGCCGAGGAAGGTCGATCCCGCCTCCAACAACAGCGTCAACAGGTCGAGCAGGAACGGCATCCGCCGTTTGATCTGCCCGAGCCGGTCGGTCGCCTTCACCGACAGACGGTGGCGGAGAAACCAGACGGTCGCCGCCGCGCCGCCCAGCGCTGCCAGCACTCCGCCGGATCCAAACCACGACACCGCATAGTACGCATACGCCGGCGCGATCGCCAACGCGATCAGCTCCAGCCGGGCGAGATACTCCTCGGCCAACCAGAACCTCGACAGTCCGGCCGCCTGAATCTCTCGCTGAATCTCCGGCAGGCTCTCGCGAAAGACAACGCGGTTGAAGCGGCCTAAAAGCTGGATGGCGGTCTGAAAGACGCGATAAAACGGGCTGATCCGCCGTAATTCGTTGATGCGGCTGATGTCGTAGCGCCACTCCACCCCTTGCTGCAGATCTTCGCTCCGCAGCACCTTGTTCACCCATCGCGCCAGCAGAAACGCCGCAGCGCCGAAAGCGGCGCAGGCCGTCACGAAAAGGACGGAAGCGCGGGTGGGAAATGCTGCCAGCAAGAATGGTTCCATCAGGTCAAATGTCCGGATTCAGGATCACGCGGGCCCAGAAGTAGGCCGCCAGATTCAACAGCACGGCCACGGCCAGCATCATCTGCCCAACCGTTGTCGTGAACAATAGTGCCGTGTTGCCGGGATCGACAAACCAGTACGCCACCAGAATGAACGCCGGCGCCATGGCCATATAGATGGCCGACTTGCGGGCTTGCGCAGTCTCGGACATCACCTTTCGTTCCAGCCGCTGTAGCTCCAACACGCTCTCGGCGATGCGTTCGACGGTCTCGTTGAGCCGGCCGCCGCTCTCGTGCGTCGCCATCATGGCGGCGGCAAAGAGGGCGAAATTCTCACTCCTCAGCCGCTGGCTCGCCTCGGAGAGCGTTCGGGCCAGCGGTTTGCCCAGGTTGTATTCGGCGGCAATCTGATGAAACTCGGCATTGATCGGCTTGGGACATTGGGCGGCAAGGATCTCCAGCGATTGCACCAGCGACAGCCCGGCGCGGATCGCGTTGGCCAGTGTGACCATCGCGTCGGCCAACTGGTCTTCGATCTTCTGGCGATGACGCTCCGCCATCCGCCGCAGCAGATACCAGGGGCCGGCCGCCAAGAAAACGGAGACCAGTGCGCCGAAGATCGGGCTGCCCAAGAGCAGCCAGAAGACCGCGAAAACCACCGCAATGGTCGCCATCCACAAAAGCAAAGAGCGGCGGACCGTGCGCGTCGGAGCGCGAAGCCGGCGGAGCTTGTCCGTCAAATCCTGCTCGATGGCATGGAAAGCCGTCCCAAAGTAGTCCGACCCGGCGTAGCCGCCCAGGGCCGCCGCTGCAGCCACGCACAAGTTCGCCAACCACATTTCCGTTTCCGGCGGCATGATTCACCTCGCTTCCAGTCCAGGCAATGTTCGTCGCGGAAGCAAGTTTTCCGCCGGCTGCTGCCCGTAGAGGAACTCCAGTTCCAGAAGCTGCTTCTCGATCAGGCTATCGACGAAGGTCGGCAGATACCCGGTCGGCTGGAGCGACTCGCCGTTGCGGTAGTTGAAGACATCCGTGATCACCACGTCGCTGTCGTTGTCCGGATCGATCCGCGACACTTCCGAGATCTGCGTGACGACGCGCCGGCCGCCCGCCATGCGGTCGATATGCACGATCACGTCGATCGCCGAGACGACCTGGCGGTGGATCGAGGTGATCGGCAGATCGGCGGCCATCAGCACCAGCACGTCGAGACGCTCGATGACCTCGCGGGCGCTGTTGGCGTGTACCGTCGTCATCGACCCGTCGTGCCCGGTGTTCATCGCCTGGATCATGTCCAGCGCCTCCGGTCCGCGGCATTCCCCCACAATCACCCGATCCGGCCGCATCCGCAGGGCATTGCGAACCAGATCGCGGATCGTGTACTCGCCGGTGCCCTCCACGTTCGCCGGCTTCGTCTCCAGCGAAACGACGTGCTCCTGGTGCAGGCGCAGTTCCATCGTGTCTTCAATGGTGACGATCCGCTCCTTGAATGGAATAAAACTGCTGAGCACGTTCAGCAGCGTCGTCTTGCCCGTCCCGGTGCCGCCGCTGACGAGTATATTGCGGCGGTCGATCACGCAGGCCCGCAGGAACGTGGCGGCCGCCCGGCTGACGCTGTCCAACTCGATCAGATCGTCCATCGTCAGCCGTTCGACGGGAAAACGCCGCACGGTGAGGCAAGGCCCTTTCACGGCCAACGGCGGAAT
Organism: Rhodopirellula sp.; assembly: GCA_012728855.1. Lineage (GTDB taxonomy): Bacteria > Planctomycetota > Planctomycetia > Pirellulales > Thermoguttaceae > JABWBD01. The sequence continues at coordinate 25,762 of JAAYEH010000444.1, forward strand.
GATGGCGTTGACGCGAGAGCCGTCGGGCAGACGGGCGTCGACGAGCGGCTGGCTCTTATCGATCCGGCGTCCCACCTGCGCCACGATCCGTTCGATGATCGCCTCGGTCACCTTATCGGAGATGAAGCGGCGGCCGGACCGCTCAATCACGCCGCCGCGTTCCACATAGATTTGGTCCTTGCCGACCACCATGATCTCCGTCACGCTCGGGGCCCGCAGCAGATCCTGCAGCGGCCCGAAGCCGAAAATCGTGTCCTTCAGATCCTTCTTGAGCGTCCGCAGGATGAGGTACTTGCGGAGTTCGTGGTGCAAATGCGGCCGGACGAGGTGAAATATCTCGTTGAAACGGGATTCAACCCGGTGGATCTGGTCGCTCACATCGCGGCATTCAGCCAGGCTCAGCCGCTCGCGGACAAATTGCAGAAGACCGTGAAGCTCTCCCTCGCGTTCCGGGACGAGCGTTGCCGGCACGTCGAATTCATTGGACGTGAGCGACGCCAGATCGAAGTACTCCTCGGCGCCGGTCTCCATGATGATGTGATTGACCAGGTGGTCGCGGAGCGTCAGCCCGGTGATTTCTTCGATCAAAGGCTCGTTCTCTTTGCCGAAAACGTTCAACTCCCGGCAGACGTCCTCGATGTTGTTCTCCAGCAAGAGAATGGTTTTCGTGTCGCTGGTGCGGTTCGTTTCGAACTCATACAGATCGAGCCGTTCCAGCAACTTGCGGTGGATCCGCAATTCGAGGTCCGCCACGATCGAACGGAGATGCGCCTCCAACTCCGCGCGGGTGACGGTCGTCGCTTTTTCGGCCTCGAACGACAGCGTATAGGGCCAGATCCGCACCTTGGTGCCCGGATCGAAGACGGCCGACTGACCGCCGAGGACTTCCGTCTCCCCGACCACGCAACTGTTTAACCCCAGGTTTTCCAGGTGCAGCTTGCCGTCCTGGATTCGGACCGTGGCGTGGTGGCGCGAGACCAGTGGGCTGGCGAGCACCACGCTGCTGGCTGGATCGCGTCCGATGGAGACTTCGGTGTCCGCTACTTCCACCACCGAACGCCGGCTCTCGCTGATCTTGTTGTACCAGACTTTCATCGGCGTTATTTCGTGTCCTGGCGGGGGTGCAACATGATGGCCAAAGGCCGAAAGCTCGTCGTTTCCACCATCGAGAGCAATTTCGCCGCCCGCGGCTCCAGCTTGCCGTTCTCCATGCGCACGAGGATCATCATCACGTTCTCCTGGACTTGCGGGATGCGAGCCGCTCGCATCACATCGACGGCGCCGAGGCGGTTGCCCAGCGATAGCACCTTGAAAGGCCCGATGATCTCCAGGCCGTCGCCGGACGGGCTGCGATCGGCGGTCGGACTCAACTCCTCGGTTTTGGCCGCCGGCAACGGGGCAAGGGTCGGCAGAACCGCAGTCGGAGAGGTTGCCACGAACGAGACGAGATCGCCGGGGTTGACCAGCGCCGGCACGAACGTCCGCGTATCCACCGGGATGCCCACCGCACGTTCTTCCACCCCGGACTGGGCCGTCTCGCCAAAACGGAGGTCGAGCGCGGGAGTCTTCAGATCATCTTGCAGTAAGATGGAGCCGCCGATGAGAGTCCGGCGGATGTTCATCCCGACGACCGTTTTTCGGTCGGAATACAGCACGGCGAACTGGTCGAGGTTGCCGACCGATTGCGACGGCACGGGGATCGGCTCCAGGTGTTCCTCCAGCAATCGCTCACCCCGCTGCACCGTGACGTCGGGTTTGATCCCGACGTAGGCCACCGTCTCGATGTCGCGCGATCGGCTGTGAAGATAGGCCCAGTTGAATGCCGCGCCGGCCAGCCCCAACCCGGCGGCGACAATGAGGCCCTGAATGCCTTTCATGGGTGTTCGTCTTTCTCAATGGGTGCTCGAAGAGCCAGCATGGTGAGAAGCGGTTGCCGCCGACCGTCTGGTCGGCGCGTGAATGGACAGTCGATCGGAGTTGCGCCAGTCAATTAGTCCATATCTTCCGCAGATCATCGGGATTGGCAGCCACTGGAATGGCATTCAGGATTTCTTCAAGTGTCTGCCGGTCCTCGATACTCTGCAATTCATTCAGAAGCGGCTCTCCTTGATCGCCGAATCGGAGTTTCAAGGCCACCTCGATACCTTTGCGCAAGCCTTGACTTAGTCCTCGACTCAGTCCTTGGCTCAGCCCCTCGCTCAATCCTTCTGCTCTTCCAATGCGTTCCGGCGTCGTAATGTACGGCATGTGTCGTTCCTCCTCGTACTGCTTGATTTCGCGCCAATAGGTCGCTTCCAGGGTTTCGGGCAGATCCATCATCCAATCGATCACGCGAAACAATCGCCGCACCTCGTCCGCGCCCAATCCGCGGTCGTACAGCCCTTTGATTAACCTCACCTTCCACGCTCGCCGCTGACCCGGATCCCGGCGAGTATCGAGCGTCTTCAAGTGTGCCAGAACCACGATCGCGAACAGGTTCGGGCTCCGCTCGAGTTCGTCGCTCCGCGATGCGTAATCCAGCAACTTAACCACCGGAAAGCGTATTCCCGCCTGAAAGCCCCAGCGGCTATAGCCAAACCGATCCGGACGCCAATCGGGGCTGTCGTCGCCGAGGACCACCAGGCTCACCACCTCTCTATTATATCTATCAAAGAGGCGATAATTGTACACGTACATGCGACGGGCGAACTCGGCCTCTTCGAACGTCTGCACCTCGGTATGCACCAATAGCCACTGCTCCAACCCGTCGTTTAGCCACACCTTGACCAATTTGTCCACCAAACGCCGCCCCAACTCCCCCTCTCGGACAATCTGCTGAAGCTCCTTATCCAGCGATTCATATCCCCGCGACCAGTCAATCTCCGCGTGCGCCGCCGGAAAAAACATCGCCATGAACTGCTCAAAATAGACGTCCTGAGCCTCTTTCCACGGGCTATCGTAGTCGGTCATCATCGTTCTTCTCCCGCCTCGCGCGGCGATCGATCGGCCGACACGACGAGAAGTCCCGCCTGACCGCCGCCCGATACCGGGCCAAACTGCACGTCAACCGTCGTGGGGCATTGCTCGGTCCGGCCGCTTCTACCACGTCCGTACCAGGAAGAGCCGTTCTGGCGCCACGGGCCAACGGTCCAGCCGTGGTCGCGAAACCACTGTTCGAAAAACCCATTCCAGACGTACACCTCCCCCCGCCCCTCAAAGCAAACCGCCGCACCGCCGCCCGCGACTCGCACCGCCAGCGTCCTCGTAGCACCGGGGGGCAGGTCCGGGCAAGCCAAGCCGGAAAACCGGTCGTGGCAAGGTTCCGTGGCCGCGAACGTGTACAACGTCCACTCGTCCTCGGCCGCCGGGATCCCCAACCCCCAGGTTACCACGCGTAACGGTGAAGCGGCAAGCTCGTCTCTTGGCGGCGTATTCGTGCCGGACAACACCTCACGGACGCCAACCACCATCGGGAAAGGGGTTTCAAGCATGTAGAGCTTCCACGCGCCGCGCTCTTCCATCACGGGCGTTTCGAGATGCAGCCGCTCGAGTAGCGCTCGCTCGGCCGGCCCAACGGGGTCGACCGGCAACGGAGCCTGCCCGGTTCGGCTTGCCGTCTCTGTTCGCAGTTTGGCCAGCGATCGTTTCCAGTCGCCCTGCATCGACCGCCGCGACATGGTCCACGCTTGGTTGCCGAACTCGACGTCGTGGGTTGCGGACGGATCGGCGAACAGGTCGGCGCCCAGCCGCGCGGTGTGCGGCGGATGATCCTCCGCCCACCAAAACAGCACCTGCCGGCCAAACCCGAGTCCGGCGACGACAATCAGGGCCGACGCCAGGCAATTGGTCGTCCAGGCGGCAATCCTTTTGGCAAGGCTGGCGAAGCCCGTCGAACTCGCCAACATCGGCCGAAGATCGTCGCCAGCCTGGCCACCCGGCGATGGCTTCTCCTGCTGGATCATGATGCTAAAGGGTTGCTCGAAATTGCCTCAAGATACTGATCTTCTGTTGGAGGTCGGCGATCTCCGCCTGCATGGCCGCGATCTCAGAGGCAGAGGGGGACGGCGTGGCGCTGATCAAATCGTTCAACTCGTCGATCACCGCCTCATATAGATTGATAAACGCATCGGTCATCGTCAGCGCGACGCCCCGATCCTGATTGCCGTCTCCTTCACCGTAGATCTGGTCGATCAGGTCGTCGACCAACGGCCGGACCTCGCCCGGTTCGAGCCCGCAGTATCGCGCCAGCGCCGGATGGAACTCCGGCATTCCTCCAACGCGGTTCCGAAACCGCCGAGAATACGAGAAACGCCGCAGATACCCGCGGAATTCGTCATCCCGGTCCAGTGGAAACAGATCGGGCCGGAACGGCGCGTAATAGATCGCCACCACCGCGCTGACATACGCAGTGGTCAAGCCGGGGTCGGACGACGGAAAACCATAGATCACCGGAATCCGCCGGTAGTCGTTCCAAGGAATGCTCGTCCCCATCGCCGGCCAATTCATCCGCTGGAACTGCCACTGGTTGTCCAGCAGATCCGTATGCGCATCAAGACCGTACGGTCCCAGCCCGGCCAGCAGGGGAAAGTCCCGCTCCATACCGGCGCTGCCCCGTAAGAATCCTCGCGTCGGATCGAGCAATTCATGGTTGACGATGCCGCCCAATGGCAGCGACGGCCCTCGCGCCGCGGGCAGATTCACCGCCGGCAAGTCCAGGCTTGGCGCGTCGGCCGCTCCGCCGGCGCCCATCGTGCCCGGCGACGGCCAGTAGTCCGGCCGTGGAGTTCGGTCAGGGTTTCGCGACCAGCGACTCGACCACGCGGCGTGCCGCGCGACGGTCAGTCCGCGGACCTTCCAGGCAGCCACCGTCCCGAAGTTGACCATCAGCGCCATGATCATCAGCAGAAGCGGAAGCGCCAGCACCATTTCCAATGTCGACAGCCCGCGGCGACCCGCATGGTTCAAAAACGGGGACGGGTGCCGAGCCAAATGGTCTACAGCACGCGGAAAACGCGATTCGGCGAGGTGCCTGTCCCCATTTTCAAACCCGGCGAATAGAGAACTGTCGTATTTACCGCTGGTAGCAGGGCCGAGGGGGTCGGGAGTCTTTTTTTCGTGTCGGCCGGAAGAGCGTCTGTCCATACACAGAAGCGTCGCCCGGCCGACACGAAAAAAAGACTCCCGACCCCTTCCCGCGTCGATTTCGCGACAGTTATTCATTCGCCGATCCTTACCCATCGTCGCAACCCTTTAGTGCGTGCTGATGCGGCCGATTTCGGCCGTACTCATGTTCCCCAGGCTGGGCAGGCGGATTCCGGCCGCGGCAAAGGCCGGCACCGCCGGAGGCGTTTGCAGGATTTCGGCGAGATTGCCTTGCGTGGTCGGAACGATTTGGGCCGTCCAATGCTGGTTGATCAGATCCCACTCGGTCTTGATGTTGTGCTGCCGGTGAACGTGCCAGCGGCCGTTCTCCGGATCCGCCGGCGCCGGGGGCGGATCGCCGGGCGGCGGCGGCAGGGGCGGGAAATTGCCCGGCATGCCGCCGATCGGATCGTCCGAGGCCGAGGGAGCATGATAGCACCACTGCAGTCGCCGATGCGGCACAAAAACGCGGACCTCGGCAAAAGCAATCGAGTCCCCCTCGATCGGATCCCGAAACAAGCCCGGCAGAATCGCCGGCAGCTCGCGCCAATAGACCACACCCAGGTACGTGAAGTGTCGCTCCAGATACGTGTTGCGGTCCAATCCCTCGTCTTCTTCCGTGCGGATGACGTGGGGCAGGTTGGTGTAGGGATATTCTTCCTCGAGCAGCCGCTCCAGTTGGCCGCAGGTAAATCGCCGCCACAGCGAGGCGAAACGCGACATCTTCGCCTCGTTGTCGAAAAACGCCAAGGTCTGATCGTTCCAGTTCATCGTGTGGTGTGACCACCGCCCGCCCCACTCGATTCCCAAATAGAGCCGGGCGTAGTTCCTGCGCTGCCGCCGCGCCGTGCTCAACGCCGATCCCTGTCCGGTCAGCGCGCCGACGAGCGGGTCGAGCACGGGCATCGTCTGGCTGCTCAGTTCGTTCGCCCCCACCAACAGGACATCCGTGCGCCAGAGGGCGGCAACCATCGCGCCGCGGCCATGCGCCGGCGCGCCGTTGCGCTCGGCCACCTCTTCCGCGGCCATCTGGGCGATCACCGGATAGGTCTCCACCACCGCGCGCTGGAACTGCGGGATCATTTCCGCGCGAAGGATCTCCTCCAAAACCGGCAGCACCCGCTCGCTCACCGCCGCCGCCCACTCGCTGAACGCGCGAACCAACTCCTGCTCCAGCGGCGCTTTATCACGGATGGCCGGCCCCAATCGCTCGAACTTCGGAAAACCCGAACGATCGAATTTCGGCGCCTCCCTTTCCCATGCATCGAGGATTTCCGGCACGTAGCCCTCGGCGTTGCGGTCGCGCGCTTCCCGCATGAACGCCGTCAACGCAAACACGTCGAACAACAGGTGATTGGTGAAGGTCAGCGTATTCATGCCGCGGGCCATCACCGTTCCGCCGGAGTAGGCCGCCGCGTCCGCGGCGTTCTGCATGCGGATCTTGCCGTCCACGTGCCGGCCTACGTTCATCACCATCCCCAAGAGCATCGTCAACAGCATCACAGCAAAAACGCTGACGATGCTGATCGTGCCCTGCTGATCGCGGTGAACTCGCCGCAGCAACCGCAACCCCAAAGGGGTCGGGAGTCTTTTTCCGTGTCGGCCCCCGACCTCGCCAAGTATGCCGAGCGGCGTCAAGGCCGACACGGAAAAAGACTCCCGACCCCCTCGCACGCCTGCACGGTCAGCCGCCCCTTCCGGCTCTCGACTCTCGACTCTCGACTCTCGACTAATACGCCCAATAGTCATACGGCTTCACCGATTTCTCACCCTCGTTGCCCAACGTGGCGGAGGCGGTCAGTTCATAGGTGGAGAGGTTGCCGTTGCGGCGAATCCTGGCAGCGACCTCGTCGGGTCTGCCGTCCGGTCGCTCGACCTGCCGAGCCAAAAACCGTCCCGGTCCGGGCAGAAGCGCCATGTGGTGCGTGACCCGGACCGTGATCGGATCCTGCCAGCCCAACTCCTGCCACATGGCAAACTCGTACGCGTCCGTCGGCCGAATCGGCTCGTGCTGATCTGGATAGGGAACCAAGGGCGGCTCGGCATTGGAGTGGAAGAAGCGGATTTCCACCTCGGTGGCGGCGGACGCGTAGGCCAGCTTGTTCCGCAAACGGCGGGAAATCGCCGGATTAGCGGCCGAGCCCGGAGCCAAGGCGCGATACGCCTGCTCTAACAGGCCCGCTCCCGCCAACGCTTGCCCGGAAAGGGAAAAGCCGAGGTCTCGCGACGGGCAGATCGCCATGCACGCCATATATGCCGCCGAAGCGATCTTTTGCCGTTTGGGGCCGTCCAGCACCAGATAGGTTAGCCCGCCGTCGCCAGGACCATAACTTGCATCGCTGGGATCGATCGTGGGAAACACCTGATCGGTAGCGTCAGGGTCGAGCACGTACTGTGCGACGCGATTCTCCAACTCCATTCCCACCGCGGCCGGGATCCAGACGATCGCCGAGCGTGCCGCGGCAAAGGCGGCATAGTGAACGACCACCGTGCCGATCATCAATTGGCTCACTTGGATGATAAACAAGAGGATCATCACGAACAGCGGCAACGTCAGCACAAAGCTGAGGCTCTGCGCCGCGCCCCCCTCGTCGGCGTGCAGGCTGCCAAGCCGGCTGAGCCGCGGACGGGAACCGCCCAACCGCACGAGCATCCGCAAGAAAACCAGCGAAGCGGCGAGCAAACTCACCCAGGGCAGGCAGTCCAGCAGCACCGCACGACCCATCGCTCTACAACCTTTCCACAATCGCAAACTGAACGATCGCCGCCGCGGCCAACGCGCTGGGGGCCAAGTGCAGCGCCGGCTGCAACTCGGCGCGATCCTCCGCCGAGAGCGGAACGAATCGGCCCAGCCTCAAAGTCCAAAGCGCGTGCCGCGCCGCTCGAGCCACCAACCGCACCGCCCCCACGCGCCACACCAGCACGATCAACGCCATGCAACCGCCGATCACAAACGTCCAGAGCATGATCTCGATCCCGCCTTCCGGGCCGGCAATCGCGCCGACCATGGCCATCAGCTTCACGTCGCCTCCGCCCACCTGAAAAAACACGTAACACGCCAAGAGCACGAAACCGCACAGCAAAAAACCAGCCAGGCTCGCCGCAAAACCGATCCAGCCCAACGCCTCCAGTCGCTCCGGATCCGCCTTCCCGGCGAGCACCGCCACCTCGCCCGCGGCATTCAGGCCCCAGGCGAGCAGGATGCCGCTATAAGTCGTCCAGTTGTAGATCCGTTGCCACGCCACGTCGGTTGCCGCGGCGATCGCCAAAAGGGCCAACAACAGGATCGTGCCGATCATGGCGGAAGCGGGCTACTGGATGGCGTTCTGCCGTTCCGACTCCAAGTCCGTCAGGCCCTGGTCGAAGTAGTTCTTCACGCGCGGCCAGCCTACCTTGAGCAGGAAGATCAGAATCGGCAACGCGATCGCCCCGATGATCAGGATCGTCTCCAAGCTGACGGCCCCTTTCTCATCCCCGTGGACTCGCTTCAACAATCTCCAAAACGACGACGGCATTGATTCCACCTCACACCGTAGAAAAACTTTCCTCGGTTCCGTAGCGACTACATCAGCGGCCACGATACCAGCACGCAAACCATCTCGTACGCCAGCCGCATGATCCGCGGCCCCGCCCACATGATGAACACCACCATCGGCAGAACCACGCCCAGCACCAGCACATAGTCGAGCGATGCCAGGCCGCCCCGCCGGCGCCGAATCACCGCCCATCCCCGGCGACAATACTTAGACCTCCCGCACGGGAACCGCGTTCCCAATTTCTTCTCCCCGTCTCATTTCGACCAAAACGGCTCGGTGAGCCGAATCGAACTGTCCAACCCCTGCTGGTAGGGTTCCGAAGCGAACGACGGCCGCTCGCCCGTCGCTTCCAGTTCTGCAACCAACTGCCCCTGCGAATCCCTCCCCCGCATTCGGGAGATAAACAAATCCGCCGTTTTATACTGGTTCTGTCCGTCCAAGCCGCGGGCCTCGGTGATCCGAGTGATCTTGCGGGAACCGTCTTCGCTGAAACGGGCGATCTGCACGATCAGGTTGATTGCCGACGCCACCTGCGCCCGGGCGACGTAGATCGGTATCTCGACATCCGACATCAGCGAGAGGGTCTCCAGGCGAATCAACGCGTCGAGCGCCGTGTTGGCGTGGATCGTCGACAGGCTTCCCGCATGTCCGCTGATCATCGACTGGATCAAATCGAGCGCCTCGCCCGACCGTACCTCGCCGACGATCACGCGATCGGGCCGCATTCGCAACGAATTGACGAACAATTGCCGCACGCTCAATTCACCGCGCCCCGCCGCGTCCGGCCGTTGGGCTTCCAGGTACAGGCAATGGTCTTGAATCAGGCGCAGTTCGGAGGTGTCTTCGATCACCACGATCCGCTCTTCTTCGGGAATCGCCCGGGAAATCGCGCCCAATAGCGAGGTCTTGCCGGTGCCCGTACCGCCGCCGATGAGAATGTTCTTGCGGAGACGAACGCAAATCTCCAGGAATTCCTTGGCCTGCTCCGAAAGGCTGCCAAACCCGACGAAGTCGTCCAGCGTCAGTGCCTGCTGCGCGAACTTGCGGATGGTGAGATAGGTGCCGGTGCGGGCGGCCGGCGGAATCACCGCGTGGACGCGCGACCCGTTCGGCAAGCGGGCGTCGAGGACGGGGCGCTGTTGGCTGATGTCGCGGCCAACCCACTGGGCAATATTATGGACCGCGGAAAGCAAGGCGTCGTCCGTCGGAAATCGATAGCCGGTAGGTTCCAACCGGCCTCGCCGCTCGATGTACACGACGTCGAAGCCGTTGACCATAATCTCCGTGACCGAATCGTCATCGAGCAATGGTCCGATCGGCTCGAGAAAATAGCGCACACTGGCTTCGAAGATTGCCTGACGGGACATAAACGCCGCACGAAGGGCTGCAAGGACACAAACAGTTTCCAGCTAAAGAGTTCCAGCTTTCATCATCCCAGGCAAAGCCGTTTATGTCAAGAAAGGGCCACCGTAGATCCCGCTTGCCGAGCGGGATCTTGCCCCGCATACTCCGCTCGCCAACTGCTCACCGATTGCTCGCCAACAAAACCCGACCCAACCTGCAACGCCCCACAATTGCCCCCCGCCCTGTCCTTTTCGGCAAGATCCGCACAGACGGTCTCGCCACCCCTCATCCTGCCAATTTTGGGAACTTACGCAGCTTGCCAGCCCTCTAAACCCAGACTAGCATGAAGTCTTGACACGCATCGGCGAGCCGGCGAGATACGATCGAAGCTACGAAGAGGCCTTCTATCGCGAGTCGATCGTTCGTTCGCCCCGTTGCCCACCCGTGCTCACTCCTGCTTTTCCCTTCCGGCCGTTCGCGTCCGAACGTTTTCTGGAACAGAGAGAACCAAACCAGCTTCATCGCCTGCTCTGCCATCCGAGGGGTTGAGCCGCGTTGGTGGTGTCGCTGGTGTCCCACAGGCACTATTCGAAGGAATTGCGACTTATGAAGCCGAAGTCCCGATTTTCCCGCCGCAACCGCAACCTCCACCGATCCGCCAACCGACACTTGCGATGCGAACCCCTGGAAGAACGGGCTCTGCTGGCTGTGCTCATCAGTGAAGCAACCGGGGGTACCGCGGTCACCGAGGGCGGTGCATCGGCCGCCTACGAAATCGTGCTCAACTCCCAGCCGAACGCCGACGTCACCATCACCCTGGCCGTCGGCAGCCAATTGACCGCTTCGCCCACCACCCTCACGTTTGATACCGACAACTGGGATCAACCCCAAGAGGTGGAGGTCGCAGCCGTTGACGACTCGGTCGTCGAGGGCGACCATACCGCCACCATCACCCACACCGCCGCCAGCAGCGACGCCGCCTACAACGGCGCCTCGATCAACAACGTCGTTGTGACCATCACCGACAATGATTCGGCCACCAACGACCCGCCCACCGTCAGCCTGACCAACACCACGACCACCCTGGCCGAAAACGTCGACACGGCCCAGCGGCGCAAAGTCGCCGACATCACGCTCGTCGACGAAGACGGCGAGGGAACCAACGAACTATCGCTCGGCGGCGACGACGCCAACCTGTTCGAAATCGACGGAGGCTTCCTCTATCTCAAGGCCGGCGTCACTCTCGACTTCGAGACCAATCCCATACTCAACGTCACCGTTGTGGTCGACGACACGGCCGTCGGCCAGACGCCCGACGACACCGCTCCGCTGGTCATCACCATCACCAATGTCAACGAAGCCCCTGTCATTAACACCCCGGGCACCCAGGCCGCCATCTCCGGCACAGCCCTCTATCTCACCGGCATCAGCATCGACGATCCCGATGCCGGCTCCGCCGACATTGAGGTCAAGCTCGAAATCGGCCATGGCGCCCTCACCGTCCGCGATGATGTCGCGGGCGGACTCGTTCCCGGAGAAATCGCCGGCAACGGCACCGGCACACTCCTCCTTGTCGGCTCCCGCAATCAGATCAACAACACCCTCGCCGCCACGCAGGGCTTGAAATACGTCAGCAACGCCAGTTTCGCCGGATCGGAAACGCTCACCATTACCGCCGACGACGAAGGCAACACCGGCGAGGGCGGCGTCAAGACCGCCCAGAAAGACCTCACCATCACCGTGTCGGGGGCGAATCAGGCCCCCTCGATCATTGTCCCCGCCGCGCAGACGGTCGCCGAAGACACCGACCTTTCCATCACCGGAATCAGCGTCAGCGATCCCGACGCCGGATCGGCCGAAATCCGTCTCACTCTGGCGGTCGCGCACGGTCTGCTCACCGTCAAGACCAATGTCTCCGGCGGCCTCACTGCCGCCAAAGTCCAGGGCAACGGCACCGCGTCCGTCGTCCTCACCGGCACCGTCCAACAGATCACCGCCACCCTCGACGCCGTCCAGGGGCTCGTCTACCGGGGACAGGCCAACTACAACGGCCCCGACACCCTCTCCGTCACCGCCGACGACCAGGGCAACACCGGCACCGGCGGCGCGAAGAACGATCACGAGCAGGTCGCCATCACCGTCACGGCCGCCAACGACGCTCCCACCATCACCATCCCGGGCATTCAGGCCGTCCCCTCCGGAACCGAACTCTCTCTCTCCGGGATCACCATCGACGACCCCGACGCCGGAACGGCCTCCATCGAGGTGAAGTTCGAGGTCGACCACGGCACGCTCACCTTCAAGACCGACGTCGCGGGTGGCCTGGTGGCTGGCGATATCGTCGGCAACGGCACCGCCACCGTCACCGTCACCGGCACGGTGGCCAAAATCAAAGCCACCTTGGCCGCCACGGCAGGGCTGAAATACCTCAACACCACCGGCTATACCGGCCCCGACACTCTCACCATCACCGCCGACGACAAAGGCAATTCCGGCGCCGGCGGCGTCAAAACCGCCACCAAGGACTTGGCCATCACCGTCGCCGGCGTCAATCAGGCGCCCGTCATCACCGTCCCTGCCGCCCAGACCGGCGTCGAGGACACGGACCTCTTCGTCACCGGAATCAGCGTCAGCGATGCCGACGCCGGCTCGGGCAATGTCCAAGTCAAGCTCACCGTCACCCACGGCGTGCTCACCGTCAAGAACGACGTTGCCGGCGGTCTCGCCGCCGCCAACATCCAAGGCAACGGCACAGCCGCCGTCACTCTCACCGGCAGCCTCGCCAAGATCAACGCCACCCTCGCCCACGCCCAGGGGCTCAAATACAAAGGCCAGACCAACAGCACCGTCACCGCCACGCTCACCGTCGAGGCCAACGATCTCGGCAACACCGGAACCGGTGGCCAACGCACGGACAGCAAGACCGTCGCCATCGCTCTCAGTGCGGTCAACGACGCCCCGCAGATCACCGCCCCCACCGCGCTGTCCGTTGCGCCCAACACGGATCTGGCCGTCTCCGGAATCAGCATCGCCGACGTCGACGCCGGCACGAGCAACGTGGTCGTCACCCTCACGATCGGCCACGGCACGCTCACCCTCCGCACCGACGTCAGCGGCGGACTGATTGCTGCCGACATCCAGGGCAACAACACCGGCGCGGTGACCCTGACCGGCGCCGTCGCCAAAATCAACGCCACTCTGGCCGCCTCCGGAGGACTGAAGTACCGCGGTACCACAGCCTCCACCACGCCCTACACACTGGCGGTGTCGGTCAACGACCAGGGCAATACCGGCAGCGGTGGCGCAAAAACCGCCGCCAAGAACGTCGCCATCACCGTCACTACCGCCAATCAGGCCCCCGTGGTCACCGTCCCCGCGGCCAAAACCGTCGCCCAGAATACCGACCTGGTGATTGCCGGCGTCAGCGTCGCCGATGCCGACGCGGGCACGGGTGCGATCGAGGTCACCCTCGAAGTCGGCCACGGCGTGCTCACCGTGCTCACCGGCGTCAGCGGCGGTGTGCCGGCCGGCGGTGTCAGCGGCAACGGCACGGCCAAGGTCGTTCTCACCGGAACCGTCGCCCAAATCAATGCCACCCTCGCCGCCACGAACGGGCTCAAGTACAAGTCCGCCGCCACCTACAGCGGCGCCGATAGTCTCACCGTCAAAGCCGACGACAACGGCAACACGGGAACGGGCGGTGAAAAAACGGATCAAAAATCGGTCGCCATCACCGTCACCGGCGTCAACGCCGCTCCCGTGCTGACCGTGCCTGCCTCCGCCGTCGTACCGAAAAACGGCGAACAGGCGATCACCGGCATTTCCGTCGCCGATGCCGACGCCGGCACCGGCGCCGTCAAGGTCACCCTCGAGGTCAGCCACGGCACTCTTGCCGTGCTTACCAGTGTCAGCGGCGGTGTACCGGCCGGCGGCGTCAGCGGCAACGGCACGGCCAAGGTAATCCTCACGGGAACCGTCGCCCAGATCAACGCCACCCTCGCCGCCGCCAATGGGCTGAAGTACAAGCCGACCACCGGCTACGCCGGCAGCGACAGCATCAAGGTCACCGCCGACGACCAGGGCAATTCCGGCACCGGCGGCGCGAAAACCGATCAGGAGACAACCTCCGTCTTCGTCGGCAGCGGCAGCCTCTCCGGATACGTCTTCCTCGACGGCAACAACGACGGTGATTACACCGCCCACGGCAACGGCACGGCGGGCGATCGGTCGCTGCCGGGCGTCTCGCTGAAACTTCGCCAGAAAACCGGCACCGGCACCACCGCCACCTGGTCCGATGTCACCACCGTCAAGACCGGACCCGACGGATTCTTCCTCTTCAAGGACATTCCCGCGGGAACCTATGAGATCGTCGAAACCCAGCCCGCCATGTACCGCGACGGCGAGGCGATGCCCGGCAGTGGCGGCGGGACCGCTCAGGCCAACCTCCTCACCAATATCGTGCTCGAGGCGGGCGAACATCTCACCGACAACAACTTCACTGAGGCCGGCATCAAGCCCGAGCACCTCGGCATTCGCCTCTTCCTCTCCTCCACGCCTTCCAGCGAGGAGATCTATGCCAACTTCCTCGGACTCAAAAAAGTAACGATCTCCGGAACTTCCGGCAACGACGACATCCAGTTTACCGCCGGCGCCACCTCCCACACCGTCGTGGTCAACGGCAAGCAGACGGTCTACACCGCCGACCAGGTCGACCTCTTCGTCTTCGACGCGCTGGCCGGAAACGACAAAGTAACCCTCAACGGCAAGGCGGGCGCCGACGAGGCCCGCATCATGCCCGGCTACGCCTCGCTCGGCGGCGCCGACTACATGGTGGAGGTCTTCGGCGCCGAGGACGTCAAGATCGACGGCAAGGGGGGCAACGACAACGGCATGCTCTACGATTCGGCCGGCGACGACCAACTTGCGGCCACCGGCAGCAAGGCCACCCTCTCCGCCACCGACTACCTCGCCGAGCTGATCGCCTTCGAACGCGTCCAGGCCATCTCGGCCGCCGGCGGCGACGACACGGCGACCCAGCAAACCATCGACTACGTGCTGGAACTCATCGGCGACTGGAACGATTAAGCTGTGTTCGCGAAACAAGTGGCCGGGATTCGGTAGAACGGATTGGTAATCCGTTCTACCGTGGGCAAGTAGCCTACGGTGATAAAGGCCTTCGGCCAACATTCGACACAACCGTTTCCGCGGTGGAAGGTAGCTTAACCCCCTCCCAACTCCCTGCTCCCTGCTCCCTGCTTTCCCCTTCCCCCTCCTCCCAGATTGACAACCGTACTGCCAGCCATTAGGCTAAGAATATCCCATTTCGTCCGCACATCTGCCGGCTTTGGGCGATCTCTTGAAAGCGCCGCTTCTTCTCTTCCGTTGCTTTCTGCTCGGCCTTGCCGGAGCCGGTCGTTGTCTTTAGCAGTCGGAGTCGCTCATGGTTAGCAAGAAAAAGGCTACGTTTGCCGATATTCTCGTCCGCCAGAACGTCATCAGCGCCGAGCAGCTCGCTGAGGCCGATCAGGTCGCCCAGCAGACGGGCATGAAGCTCGCCGATTCGCTCACCCGTCTCGGCTACGCCACCGGTGAGCAGATCGCCCGAGCCATGGCCACCGAGCATGGCCTCGAATTCGTCAATCTCAGCGAAGTGAACGTCCCCCCCTCAGTCGTCGAACTCGTCCCCGAATCGGTCGCGCGGGAAAATGCCATCTTCCCCCTCGCCGAGGAGGATGGCGAACTCCGTGTCGTCGTCAGCGACCCCAACGACTACGAAACTTTCGAAAAGCTCCGCTTTATCCTCAACCGCCGAATCGAAGTCGCCCTGGCCCCCCGCGAGAACATCCTTGAGGCGATCAACCGCCATTATGGTCAGACGGTCGGCGAATCCGCCGACTCGATGCTCCAGGAATTCACCGACACCGCCATCGACTTCACCGAAACGGTCGACGAGGGGGCCGCGGTGGAGGAAATCGACGAGACCAGCGCACCGATCGTGCGGCTGGTGCATCTGATCATCACCGAGGCCGTGCAACTCCGCGCCTCCGACATCCACGTCGAGCCCTTCGAGGACCGTATCCGAGTTCGCTACCGCATCGACGGCATCCTCGTCGAACGCGACAGCCCCCCCCGACGACTACTCGGCGCCATCCTCTCCCGCATCAAAATCCTCTCCAAACTCGACATTGCCGAGCGCCGCCGAACCCAGGACGGCCGCATCAAAATCACGGTGGGCGAAAAAGATCTCGACTTGCGAGTAAGTGTGATCCCCTCCTCCTATGGGCAGTCCGTGGTGATGCGGATTCTTGACAAGGACAGTATCAAGGTCGGATTGCAGCAGCTCGGCTTCGCCGACGACGATTACCATCGCTTCAAGGGTCTCATTCGCCGCCCGAACGGCATCATCCTTGTGACCGGTCCGACAGGGTCTGGAAAGACGACTTCCCTCTATGCCGCACTCAATGAACTCAACACCCCCGACCGCAAGATCATCACCGCGGAGGATCCCGTCGAATACTACCTGCCGGGGATCAACCAGGTAGAGATCAAACACGACATCGGGCTGGACTTCGCCCGCGTCATTCGTGCCATGCTCCGCCAGGCCCCCAACGTGATCCTTGTCGGCGAAATGCGCGATCTCGAGACAGCTCAGATGGGAATCCAGGCTTCCCTAACTGGACACTTGGTTTTCAGTACATTGCATACGAACGATGCGCCCAGTGCTGTTACACGTCTGATCGACATGGGGGTACCAGCCTACTTGGTCGCCAGCAGCGTCGTCGCCATCATGGCCCAACGCCTCGTCCGTGTGATATGCCCCAAGTGTAAGCAGCCGTCTACCCCTAGCAATGCTGTACTGGATGAGGCTGGTATTTCCCCTGAAAGGGCCGCCACCGCCAACTTCTCCAAGGGCAAGGGATGCCGCCATTGCGGTGGGAAGGGCTACCGTGGCCGACTCGGCCTTTTTGAACTGATGTTGATGTCGTCGAAGGTTCGTGAGCTGGCCTTCAACGAGGCGCCCGCGTCACAAATCCGGCGTCAGGGCATCAGCGAAGGCATGAAGACGATCTATGCCGACGGCATCGATAAGGTCTGCCGTGGTGTTACCACCCTGGAAGAAGTGTTCCGCGTCGCAAAGATCGAGGAGCAAGTGTAGATCCCGCTTGCCGAGCGGGATCTCCTGCCCCTCGTCGGACCCTTCGTCCGGCCGGAAGATTGCCCCTACACTCGACCGCCCCATCCAACAAATGACAAATGACAAATAACCAACAACACCCCACATACTGACTGCGAAAGCCCACCACCAATCCAACGTTTCCCTTTTTCAACACCGCTTGTTGCCTTTTTTCTTTGTTCCGGCTCCAGCCGTTCCGAATAATCAATCGCGACCAGGGCACCGAAGCCCGTCCTTGTGAGCCCGGCCGGGCTGGCGGCCCGGTGCCGCGAGGGAAACGGTCGAGTGGGATGTCTGTCGCCCACCAAGGAAGGTCGGGCCGGCACTCAAGTGCGCGTCCCCGAGAGAGGCTCGTCAACGCTTTTCCAATGAGCCTGTCGCGGCACGCCGAAGGGAATCTCTATGGCAACGATTCTGATCGACAAGCTCCTCCACACGGTCGTCAACCGCAAGGCCAGCGACTTGCACATCGCCGTCGGCCAGCCCCCCGTGCTCCGCCTCGACGGCCATCTGGTTCGCCTCGAGACCAAGACGCTCGAGCCGGAAGACACCGTCGGCCTCATGAAAAGCATTACGCCCGAGCGCTGCCAACAGGAGTTGCAGGAGGTCGGCGGCACCGACTTCGGTTTCGCCTTCGGCGACATGGCCCGCTTCCGTGTTTCGGTCTTCAAGCAAAAGGGCTATGTCGGGATGGTGCTGCGGCAGATCCCCAACAAAATGCTCGACTTCAAGGCCCTCGGCACTCCCTCGGTCGTCGCCGACCTGATCCTCCGCCCCCGCGGCCTCTTCCTGGTCACCGGCCCCACCGGCTCCGGCAAGACCACCACCTTGGCCGCCATGATCGACTACCTCAACGAAACCGTCGACCACCACATTATTACCATCGAAGACCCGATCGAATTCTTCCACAACCATAAGAAATCCACCGTCAACCAGCGCGAACTCCACGTCGACGTGCCCGCCTTCGCCGAGGCCATCCGCCGCGCCTTGCGCCAAGATCCCGACGTGATCCTCGTCGGTGAAATGCGCGACTTGGACACGATTGAAGCGGCGATCACCGCGGCCGAAACCGGCCACGTCGTCTTCGGAACCCTCCATACCACCGGCGCCCAGGGAACCGTCAACCGCGTCATCGACGTCTTCCCCACCAGCCAGCAGGAGCAGATCCGCACCCAGTTGTCGACCGCCATCATCGGTATCCTCTCGCAGCAGCTTCTGCCCAAGATCGGCGGCGGGCGAGTGGCCGCTTACGAAATGCTCGTCGTCACCCCGGCCATCGCCAACCTGATCCGTGAAAACAAGACCTATCGAATCAATTCCGCCATCCAGACCGGCCACAAACTCGGCATGCAGTTGCTCGACGACCACCTCTTCCGCCTCTGGAAGGCCGGAACGATCGACAAACGCGACGCCATGGTCAAGTGCAACCAGCCCGACGAACTCGCCGCCCGCATCGCCCGCGCCGAACGCGGCATGTTGGAAGATGAGGACGAAGCCCGCGGCCGGCTCGATAACGACGACGGACCGCCCAACAAAAAAGGCAACGGCGGCGCGAGTAAAAAATAGTGGCTCATGGCTGGCACCAACAGCCAATGACCAATGACGAATGACCAATGACCACTAAGAGGTTCCCATGGCTCTCCGCCGCCTCGGCCAAATCCTGATCGACCTTGGCTTCATCAACGATGAACAGCGTCACATCCTCCTCGACGAGCAGCAGCAACGCCAAGGTGAACTGATCGGCCAGGTCGCCGTCAGCATGGGCCTGATCAACGAGGATCAACTCGCCATCGCGCTGGCCGAGCAGATGGGCATGCAGGTGATCAACCTCGCCGACGTCGTCATCGCCCCCGAGGTGCTGGCCTACGTCACCGAGCCGATGGCCCAACTCTACCGCATCGTGCCGGTCAGCTTCAAAGACGAGACGCTCACCATCGCCATGTGCGATCCCCAGAAGCTCTCGGTGCTCGACGAGTTGCGGAACTTCCTCGGCTACAACGTCCGCGCGGCGGTCACCACCGAGCGCGACATCGTCACCGCCTTGGAACGTTACTACGCCGCCGGCAGCGAGAGCGTCGAAAGCCTCCTCGCAGGCATCGAGGACGACCCCGAACTGACCGCCGCCGCCAAGAACGTCGGCACCGAAGGACCGTTGGACCTCACCAGCGTCGAGGCCCTGGCCGACAGCGCCCCGGTCCGAAAACTGCTGAACATGGTCCTCCTGCTGGGCATCAAGGACCACGCCAGCGACTTGCACTTCGAACCCTTCGAAAGCGAGTTCAAGATCCGCATCCGCGCCGACGGCGTGCTCTACGAGATGGTTCCGCCGCCGCGGCACCTCGCCTTCGCCATCACCACGCGGG
The DNA here is from genome assembly GCA_012728855.1 of Rhodopirellula sp. Lineage (GTDB taxonomy): Bacteria > Planctomycetota > Planctomycetia > Pirellulales > Thermoguttaceae > JABWBD01. The sequence goes on from JAAYEH010000444.1 coordinate 45,300, forward strand.
TCAAGGTCATGGCCAACCTCGACATCGCCGAGCGCCGCCTACCCCAGGACGGCCGCATCCGGCTCACCGTCGGCGGCCATCCGGTCGACCTCCGCGTCAGCGTGCTGCCGACCATGTTCGGCGAGAGCGTCGTCATGCGGATCCTCGACCGCTCCGTGGTCATGCTCGATCTCGACGCCGTCGGCATCGAGCCGGAGATCCTCGGCGACTTCCGCAAAGTGATCCGGCGGCCCAACGGCATCGTGCTGGTCACCGGCCCCACCGGCTCCGGCAAGACCACCACCCTTTACGGCGCGCTGAACGAACTGAACGTCGTCGAAGACAAGATCATCACCACCGAGGATCCCGTCGAGTACGACATCGACGGCATCATCCAGATCCCGGTCGACGCCAGCATCGGCAACACCTTCGCCCAGTGCCTCCGTTCCATTCTCCGCCAGGATCCCGACAAGATCCTCGTCGGCGAGATCCGCGACCTGGAAACGGCCGAGATCGCCGTGCAGGCCTCGCTCACCGGCCACATGGTCTTCAGCACGCTGCACACCAACGACGCCCCCAGCACCGTCACCCGTCTCCGCGACATGGGCGTGCCCCCGTTCCTCCTTACCGCCACGATGGAGGCGGTCTTGGCGCAGCGGCTGGTCCGCCGCATCTGCCCCAACTGCCGCGAGACCGAGATGCCCAGCGTCGAGACCCTCGCCGAACTCGAACTGACGCCCGAAGACTGCATCGGCAAGAACTTTTACCGCGGTCGCGGCTGCCCGGCCTGCAACAACACCGGTTTCAAGGGCCGCACCGGCCTCTTCGAGTACATGCCCATGAACGACGAGATCCGCGACCTGATCAACTCCGGCTCCTCAACCGAACAAATCCGCCACAGCGCCCTGCGATCCGGCATGAGATCCCTCCGCCAGTCCGGCTTGGACAAAGTTTTCAGCGGAGTCACCACCATTGAAGAAGCCATCCGTGAAACGGTATTGGACGCATAAGAAAAGGAGAGCTTAGAACTTAGAGCTTAGAACTTAGAGCTTAGAACTTAGCAGCGAAAGCTAAGACCTAAGACCTAAGACCTAAGACCTAAGACCTAAGACCTAAGACCTAAGACCTAAGACCTAAGACCTAAGACCTAAGACCTAAGACCTAAGACCTAAGACCTAAGAACCAAGGATCTTGGCCATGCCAACCTATCAATTCGAGGCCATGGACGCCACCGGCAATGAAATCCGGGACGTCATCGACGCGTCGAGCGAGGATGAAGCGCAAGCGACCATCCGGCAGATGGGCTATTTCCCGACGAAGATCACCGTCAAGAAGGCCCGTCAGGCCGGTGGGGGCAAGAAAAAGGGTGGCAAGAAGAAGACGTTCGCGCTGGGCGGCGTGAAGTCGAAGATCCTCTGCACCTTCACCCGTCAGCTCTCCATCCTTCAAGACGCCGGTCTGCCCATCCTTCGCAGCCTGCGGATCCTCGAGAGCCAGGCCAAGGCCGGCGCGCTGAAAAACGCGCTGATCGACGTCTGCGACGAGATCGAGGGCGGGTCCACCCTCTCCGAGGCGATGGCCAAGTCGCCCAAAGCCTTCGACCGACTCTACGTCAACATGATCAAGGCCGGCGAGGCGGGCGGTGCCCTCGAAGTCATCCTCCAGCGCCTCGCCGAGTTCAAGGAGCGGTCCGAGTCGTTGAAACGCAAGGTCAAAGGCGCCTTGATCTACCCGATCTGCGTCGTGCTCTTCGCCACCTTGATCCTCGTGTTCATCATGCTCAAGATCGTCCCCGCTTTCGAGAAGATCTTCAGCGACTTCGGGGCCGAGTTGCCGGCGATGACCCAGGCGCTGGTCGGCGTCTCCTTCATGGTGGCCAACTACTGGTATCTCCTCCCCGGCATCCCGACGGCGATCTGGTTGATGGTTAAGCTAATCCGCAAGTTCCACCACGGCCGTTTCGGCTGGGATCTCTTCCTCCTCAAGCTGCCCGTCTTCGGCCAGCTTGTCGAGAAAAACATTGTCGCCCGCACCACCCGTACCCTTGGCACGCTGGTGGCCAGCGGCGTGCCGATCCTCGAGGCCTTGCAGATCACCCGCGAGACCTCCGGCAACGCCGTCTTCGAGCAGATCTACGGCAAGGTGCATGAAGCGATCCGCGAAGGCGAGTCGATCGCCGTCCCCTTGCGGGAAAACGCCCGCACCACCTTCCA